>CAZLLG010000136.1:0-9912 GCA_964560275.1 uncultured Eubacteriales bacterium
ACTCATGACCCGAACACCATTGGGATATTCATAATCCACAGCAAAATGATCGAAGATATTTCCATATTTCGGATCCGTTCGGACCTGTCGGCCTCCCATGCCCGAGCACTTTTCTGGGTGGGTTCCAATGGCCCAGTTGATCACATCGAGATTGTGGACGTGCTGCTCGACGATATGGTCACCGGAGAGCCATGTCAAGAAGAGCCAGTTGCGGATATGCCACTCCATATCCGACCATTTTTTGACCGTTCGATTAGCCCAGTTCATTGTGGCCCTGTTGATCCAGAGATTTCCCATATTCCAATAACATTGACCGGAGACAATATCCCCGATCTCCCCGTTGTGAATCCGTTTCATAATTTCCAAATAGTGGGCCTGGTGCCGACGCTGTGTGCCGGCCACGATGGCTAATCCCTTTTGTTTAGCCATTTTTGAACTGGCAATCACAGATCGAATTCCAACCGGATCAACAGCCACAGGTTTTTCCATAAAGATATGTTTTCCCGCTTCGATCGAGGCCTTCAAGTGCTTGGGTCTGAAATGAGGCGGTCCAGCCAGGATCACCATGTCGATGTCACACTGAAGAACTTTTTTAAAGTTATCGAAACCGCTGAACATTGTTTCAGGAGTAACCGAAAGGCTTTCCGGCTTGAGGTTCTTTTTCAGTCTGGCATATGAATTGTCCACCTGGTCTTGAAACAGGTCTCCTATAGCCGCTATGGTTACATTGGGTGAGGAATCCACACAGTTTCTGGCCGCTCCTGTCCCACGGCCGCCGCTGCCAATAAGACCCACTCGGATCTGGTCAGACTCAGAACCAAAAAGACGGCCCGAAGTAGGTAGAAATGCGGCCAGCGACACGGCTGAAGTGGTCTTGATAAAATCCCTGCGTGACATATCAAATTTTATTTTTTTATTTTCCATCAAAAATTCCCTCCTAAATTAAGTATTTTTTATAAAAAATCGTCACAGGCTCTGTAGGCCGCAATCACGGCCTTTTCCCCCTCGATTCCTGACATCTTTTTACCATGTTCCATGCACAACACTCCATCGTAGCCTTTTTGATGGATATGCTTAAAAATGTTCTTATAATTGATTTCCCCGGTTGTCGGCTCTTTACGGCCGGGATTGTCTCCAATATGAAAACTGGCGGTTTCATCCCAGGATCTATCGATGTTCGGAATCAAATTCCCCTCGGAAATCTGCTGATGATAGAGGTCATTGATAATCTTGCAGCTGGGACTGTTTACGGCCTTGCAGATCTGGTAAGTCTGGGGAATTTTTGTCAGAAAAAGACCGGGATGGTTCCAGGGATTGAGCGGTTCAAGGACCATCACAAGACCCGAGGATTCACAGATTTCTGCAAGGTATTTGAGGTTGTCCACAACATTGGCCGTTTGATAATCCCATTCTAGACTCTCATCGTAACGTCCAGGAACAACAAGTGCCCATTTGGCCTGGACACGTTTGGCTACCTCGACGGCCTCCTTCATCCGAGTGGACAGCATTTGCCGGACGTCTTTGTCTTGGGTGACAAAAGATTTCGTTTTAAAATCAGCATAGGCCACAAACGGCCCCCAATCCATACCTAATCTGTTCATTTCATTGGCAAGTGCTTCCTGAACCTGAGCAGATTTTCCCATCAGGCCATTGTCAAACATCGCCCGAAAACCCTGCGCGCGCATAAATTTGAGATTTTCGATGGGGTCTTTCCCTGCATGCTGTCGAAACATCCCCAAAGACGGGGCATATTTCAGGTTAAAATCAGCCCCTTCAGCTGAAACTTGACGATAAGAGTTGGATAAAACGCGGAGTGGATTAACAGATAGGGCAGCCGTCACGGCGGCAGCTCCACCGATAAAGTGGCGGCGTGAAATTTTTTTCGATGTCCTTTCGTCCCTGTTATTTACTTGCATAGAAAAACTCCTTTTTTGGACATTTTTTATTTTGGCGTATGCTCAAGAATTGAAGACACATGAAGGGCAGCATAATTTTGTACCTGCATTCTATTGAAAGCCATCTCAATTATCAAGACAAAAATGAACGCGGTTAGCTTGACATAAAATAATTGAATCTATATTACTAGAGTGAATATATTATGAGGGAGAGGAAATCATTTAAAGGAGATCCATCATGAATACAAAAGATAAGAATCCCAGTCAAAAAGGAAAAGAAATCAGCCGAAGACAATTCCTTGGTACAAGTGCCATGGCTACGGCAGGATTTATGGTTGTCCCAAGGCATGTCCTGGGAGGCCCCGGCCAAACGGCACCAAGCGACTTATTGAATATAGCGGCCGTGGGTGTTGGCGGCAAAGGATCGTCCGACATCAGGAGTGTCAGCACGGAAAATATCGTCGCCCTCTGTGACGTCGACGACACTCAGACGGCAAGGTTTCTCAAATCAAAGAGAAACGAACCTGAAAAACAGGTCATGTATGATAAAGCCAATAAATATCGTGACTTTCGAGTTATGTTGGAAAAGGAAAAATCGATCGATGCCATTACAGTCAGCACACCGGACCATACACATACCGTTATCGCCATGATGGCTATTAAAATGGGCAAACACGTGTTCGTCCAAAAGCCCCTGACACACACCATAAAAGAAGCCAGGCTTCTTGAAGAGGCGGCAAAAAAACACAACATTGTTTCACAGATGGGAAACCAAGGGCATGCCGGAGAGGGCGCACGTTTGATCAACGAATGGATCTGGGATGGGGCCATCGGAGACGTCGGTGAAGTCCATGTCTGGACAAACAGGCCCATTTGGCCGCAGGGGATCGATGCCCCCAAAGAAATTCCTTCCGTCCCCTCAACATTGGATTGGAATGTCTGGTTAGGTCCTGCACCTTTCCGGCCCTATCATCCGGCCTATGCTCCTTTCAATTGGAGGGGATGGTGGGACTTCGGAACAGGCGTTGTTGGAGACATGGGTGCTCATCTGATCGACCAGCCTTTCTGGGCCCTCAAACTAGGATATCCCACCTCTGTCCAATCGAGTTCGACAAGATTCACAAAGGACTCCTATCCTCTTGCTGAAATGGTCACCTATGAGTTTCCTGCCCGGGAAACTATGGTTCCGGTAAAGCTGACCTGGTATGACGGCGGTCTCATGCCTCCCCGGCCGGCAGATTTAGAAGAAGGCCGGCAGATGGGCGACAACGGAGGTGGAGTTCTATTCGTTGGCACAAAAGGCAATATCATGTGCAGCACATATGGACGCAATCCCCGCATCGTTCCGGAGACAAAAATGCAGGAATACAAAAGGCCGGAAAAAACGATCCCTCGCTCTCCCGGTATCCATCAAGAGTGGGTTGAAGCCATTAAGGCAGGGAAAAAATCGACAACCGACTTCTCCTATGCCGCTCCCTTAACCCAGATGATGCTTCTGGCCAACGTGGCTGTCCGCACACAACAAGATAAAAAGATTCTTCATTGGGATGGTGCAAAGATGGAATTTACGAACTTTCCTGAGGCCAACGCATTGATCCATAAAGAATACCGTCTAGGCTGGTCTCTCTAGTTTAAAAGGAATATTGACATGAAACGAACGGTTCTATTCTCTTTCTTTTTGGTCCTGAGTTTTGGATTTTTAACAATTTGTAGTGGTCCGCTTTTTGGAACGGACTTACAACAAACAGAGGATTTAAAAAAATGGGCTGTCCATGATCCGGAAAGACCCATGCCGCCCATTGTTGATCCCGGCCCGGCTAAACCACCGGTTCCACCGCCACCAGGAGCCGTAGTTCTGTTTGACGGAACCGATCTTTCTTATTGGACCAACAACAAAGGCGCACCGGCTGCATGGACTGTAAGAGACGGTTACATGGAGGTTAAGAAAAAAGCAGGATCTATTCGGACAAAGCTGGAATTCGGAGACTGCTTGCTTCATGTCGAATGGGCCACCCCCAAGGTTGTTTCGGGAAAAAGCCAGGGCCGGGGAAACAGCGGTGTTTTTCTGATGGGAAAATACGAAGTTCAAGTCCTCGACAGCATTGACAATCCAACTTATGCCGATGGGATGGCAGCCTCAATCTATGGACAATTTCCTCCATCCGTCAACGCCAGCCGTCCTCCAGGAGAGTGGCAGACCTATGATATCACTTTTTCAAGGCCTCGATTCGATGCCAGCGGTAGCCTGAATCAACCAGCCACCATGACCGTGTACCACAACGGCATTCTTGTTCACGACAAAATGGAACTGACCGGTCCAACCGCCCATAAAAAGCGACCTGCTTATACTGAGCATCCAGATCGTCTCCCTATAGTGCTTCAGGATCACGGCAATCCCGTCCGGTTCCGCAACATATGGATAAAAGATTTAGAGGCAAAGCCGAAAAAAAAGAAAGCCCTTTTTGTTTGGGGAGGCTGGGGAGGCCATGAACCGAAAAAATGTGTGGATATCTTTGCCCCATGGCTGGAGGAGCAGGGTTTTGGTGTTGAAATATCCAACACCCTCGATTCCTATCTCGACACCGAGATGATGAATTCTCTCGACGTTATCGTGCAGGTCTTTACGATGGCTCAGATCACACCCGCACAGGAACGAGGATTGCTGGCAGCCGTCCAAAATGGAGTCGGAATCGCGGGCTGGCACGGAGGCTTGGGCGACTCTTTCAGAAACAATACGGCCTATCAATTTATGGTTGGAGGGCAGTGGGTCGCTCACCCCGGTGGAGTCATCGATTACGAGGTCAATATTATCGATCATAATGATCCCATCACTGCAGGACTGAACGACTTCAAAATGCACTCCGAACAGTACTACATGCATACAGATCCGATCAACGAGGTTTTAGCCACCACAACCTTTTCCGGAGATTTTGCTCCCTGGATCAATGGAGTCGTTATGCCCGTTGTCTGGAAAAAAATGTTCGGAAAAGGACGTGTTTTCTACACCTCTCTTGGCCACGTGGCCAAAGATTTTGATGTGCCTCAAGCGCTAGAAATCACAAAAAGAGGCATCCTCTGGGCCGCCGGCAGTTTGAAGGAAAAAAGATAAACTCCAAGGATCTAGGGATTATATTGGTCTATTGTCTCTGTTCGAGAAATTTTCCCCACAGATCTTTGTGAATATGGATTGTGAGAAGGACTTCCGGACGCAGTCCGTAAAACTCCGACTGGTAATTTTGGGTAATATGATTTGGGAATTCATCAAACGTATCCACAGATGTGATGATAAAGGGAATTTTTTCTAAATCCCCTGCATCCTTTAGGTCCTGCCAATATCCCACTCGGGGAAATTCTCTTAAATACCAGGGAAGGGGCCATGTTTCATACAGATTGGTGATGACTTTAATTTGAACGTTTTTTCCATCTGGATGAAAGGAGGAGACATTTTCTACACGTTGGATCAAATTGAGAAAGTCCTCACTTGTCTGGGCATACACATAGGGATTTTGAGAATCCGCAAAAAATACAAAATTCGCACGGTAGCTCTGTACACCCAGATGAACAATCCCCAGGCAGAAAACAAAAATGATTCCCCACCGGAGAACGGGCTTGATTCTCATCCGAATAATTAATGATGCCCCCTTTCCTGCCAGAAACAAAACACCGATGTAGAATGGGAGAAGGTTCCATGGTGTCTTATAGGGAATAAAAGAGTAAACACCAAGCGAAATTATGGAGTAGACAACGACAACTTTCAAAAAGGAAAATTGTGATTCGTCCCAGTCCTTTCTCCTGAATGCGGCCACACCACCCAATACCGCCAGTCCCAAAAAAAGACCTTCACTCCAGACTGGCCCATTCCCGTATTTGGAAAAAAACAGCATTTTTATGTAGTAATACCAGGGATGGGCATGCCATTCTGGCTGACCGGCTTTGGCGAAGTACAATCCAAACGATTGGAATGAATCCCACAAACCCGAAGAATTCTTAAAAAAAGACGAATAGAAAACCCAGGAAATCAGAATACTCACACTCAATCCAGCACCCATATGGCCGATAAGCTTTTTTGCTGGCCCTATCTCTTTGTCTCTATATTTATTTTGGAATAAAAGACAAAATATTACAGCCGCGGCAACAGCACCAAATAAGATAAGGCAGGTTTCCTTTGTGGTATACATCATACCGGCGAACAGGCCCGCCGCCAGCGCCCAAATGAATGAAGGACGCCTTATATACCGCCAGCAGACAATCAGAAATCCCACGACAAAAAAAACGAGGAGAGTTTCCTGGATATAAAACCGGCTGAAATAGACCATAGCCGGAGAAACGGCAACAAACAGCCCGGAGAGAAGGACCTCTTCCCTCCTCATTCCATCCTTTGCGAGGAAAAGAAGCAGCAGGATTCCTGTTCCAAAAAGGGCTGGTACAAGCCGCAACGTTATTTCATCTAATGAGGCCAGCGTTGTTCTCGCTTTTAACCTGACAACCGGAAGAGACAGATAGTATAGGCTGGGTCCGTGATGGTCATATTTATCGTAACGATATTGATCTGTCTCTAAAAGATTTCCAAATTTGACTGCCTGGTTGGCTTCATCATGATGCATGGGCCTGCGATCTAGATGAGTCACTCGGAATAAAAGAGCTAAGAGAAGAACAAGAAAGAATAACCCGAAGAAGACAGATCTCTTCATTTTACCTGAATTGTTCACGAGTCGAGAATGATAACATCGACATTTGTTATGAATCATTCAGGTTGGCTGGAGTGCCGTAAACCTCGACTTCTACATAATGATTCATTTCATTGGACGTATTGCCTCTGCTGAAAAGGCGGATATACCTGGCTGACACACCTCGGGGATCGATGAGCCTCCCATCATTGGTTTCAATATATTCCTTATCTCTTCCGATCCCTAATCCAGATGAATTATCATGATCGTTGTTAAAAATGGTCTGAACACCTTCGATAAAATCGGGGTCATCTGAAATCTGGACGACCACATCCCGATACACCCTCGCCTGGCTGTGATAGTGCCAGATTAAAATGGCATGCAGTGAATAGGATTTTTCCAGGTCAATCTGCACCCATTGGATACTTGGCCCCAATTCCACATAGTAACCATCCTCTCCGGCCTTCTCTCCGTCTGTGATAAACTCCAGGTCTCCAATAACAGGTTCATAATCACTGCTCGTCACCGCTTTTTTCGATGAGAGTAGGAGCGTTCCTTTGGGAACATAAAAAGGCCCCCTGGGTTTCCCTGTGATCCGTTCCAGGTTGGGTGATCGGATATTCTTTGGTGTACCGACAAACATAGGTTTGGGCAGTTCGAGTTCTAGCAGCTCTTTATCTTGATCCTGTTTTGGAACATCATTTGCAGCAGCCGGGATAAAAAGAATCAGGCAGTGTATCAGGATGACAATCCGCAATATTTTTATCATTTTATCGACTCCTTTAATCAGGGATTATTCTCGTTTCAAAACGTCATTATACACTTCATAATGGTCATGGTCTATCAGTACAAGAGCCCATGTATCTGGGAACATTGCACAATAGGATGAAACCTCTAGCGGATCCATCACCAAAAAAGCAGTTGAAAGTGCATCCGCAACTGTAGCTGACGGGTGGGAAACCCAGGCACCCTTGTGTCCAGACGCATTTTGGCCTGTTCTAGGATTAATGATATGCCCTCCTTTGACCTCAAATCCGGAACCGCTTAGAGCTCGAGATTTGAGATAAAGTCGAAAATCCTTAAGAGCCATCCAATTTCCTCCGACACCCACTGGCCACCCTTTTTTTCCCTTGATTAATTTAGGGGCATCTCCGAGGGCCCGTGCCGTGCTTGTTCCACCATGGAGGAGCGCATTGTCTATGCTCCAGTCTTCAAGAATTTCCAAAGCCTTGTCTAAGGCAAATCCCTTTCCGATACCTCCAAGATCAAAATCCAGGCCGCTAAATGTCTGTCCATGCTGACTTTTTGGGCACTCGACAAAATAACCGTGCTTTGATTTTCTTAATTCAACCGATTTTCTCTGCTGCTTGGAAGTCGCGGTACGGGCAGCTGAAAAGTTTATATCAAAAGCGCCTTTGGTCTGGTCTTGGATTTTGAAAGCCGCCTTCATGCAGTCGTAAACATCCACACAAACCGAAAGAGATTGGCCCGGCGTAAGGCGATTCAGGATCCCGATTTGGGAGGTCGGATCAAAACGGCTGAAAAGAGCTTCCAGCCGGTCGATTTCACTAAACACCGCCTGCGAAGCCTGACATGCATAATCAGCGCTGGATTCCACTATAATGGTTTCAAACGTGGTTCCCATAGCAAAATGGCAGAATTTGTGGGGGATTGACCCACGTTGAGGCATTACTCTTCCCTATTGAAGGAAATTTGGAAAAAAATGAAAACCGAGATAAGAGAAATAACAGCGCTGAAACGATGCCATTTTATCATCCCCGTTTGGAGCTGCATGGGCAGGAATGAAATCATAGAACCTAAGGATGTCACGATAAGGCACAGCCCCGAGACGACAAACGCCCAAAAGAGAACTTTAAGTAGGAGAGGCAAATCGGCCTCCATTGAGTAATCCCTAGCCCTCCAAACCACAATCATTGATAGACAAGCTGCAAAAATTCCCCCGACGACAACATGCAAAAGTAGAGGAAGGCCAAACAATCCTCGTCGTATGAAGAGTAAAAAGAGAAATCCGGAAATGGCGAGAAACAAAAAACTTAGGATTTGGCAATAAAAGATCCAACTTTTCCAGCCCGGATAAAACCGCTCGGCCCATGTTTTTGCCCGCTCATATAACCGCAGCCAGCCTTTAAACACGTTCTATCTCCTTTTTTCCACAAGACCGGAAATTCGGCCCAGTTTTAGCAACAGCACGATCAATACAATGGACGCGATGACAATTGCCGCCGCAAATAGAACAACCTTAAAGAGAGGACGAACAGAGAAAGACAGACCAAAGAGTCTTTGATATGGACCGGTCAATCCCATTAGAGAAACTTGTGAGCGCGTACGAATTCTTTCCGTGATTAAAGGACCAGTCCCTTTTACCTTACCGAAAAAAAATGGAGAATTCGCTCTGTGGCAGTCTTTACATCCGTTTATCCCTAAAGATTGCAAAGCCGGCCGCACTCGATGCCCAATGGGCCAGGTGACAGGATCAGCAGACTCGTGATTTTGAGTTGTTAATTCTCCGTCTCTATCCAAAAGGAACATCAGCCCGCCGGAAAAATATGCGTAAAACATGTCCATCTCAGATTCATTGGAATTTAGAGTTTGGTTGAGAATATCGAGGACCAATTTGACCTGCTCTTCTGTTAAAGTCTCCTCTCTACCCACAATGGCCTTAACTGTCCGGAGATCAAATTCCTCAACGAGAGGCTTAGGCTGTCCCTCCACAAGCCAACACAACCAAGGCAGTGGACTCTCCTCTCCTGGATTTTCCGCTAATTCGAGATAGCCCTCTTGAATAAAATACATCGCATTTTTGATAAGAAGGGCCGGCTGTCCTGGTGCAAACTCGTTTGTGGCGAGGGCTTCGATTACGATCTGAACGCGGGTCTCTGCATCAACATCAATCATCTCGGCATCGGGATCAAATTCCGGAACAAGGGGCAGAATGGCATTTTCTGTCTTGACGGCCCACATCACTCCCTCTGCGCTCAAATTTTCGAGGGCATCCGATACATCAAGCCCTCCATCGACATTGAGCGTATACATTCTCCCTTCTGTTATTAAAACAGGAATCCCCCCCAGATCGGGCTCACGATAAAGAGCCAGCAGAATTTGGGCCACGTTGTCTTCTGAGGCAAAAACCTGAGCTGAATGGGCAAGAATATCCTCCGATACAAGCGGTGTCACCGACCCATCTATGAGTTTTCCCCAAAAAGACGGCCAGACCAAACGGTTTGGCGTTATCTTTCCGGAGTCATCCTTGACATAAACGGGCTCAAAAATCTGGGGAAAAACAGTCTCCCACCGGGCTACACCAAATATCCCAAGGCGGTTTGCCCGGG
>CAZLLG010000137.1:0-9907 GCA_964560275.1 uncultured Eubacteriales bacterium
GTAACACACCCCTATTTGGAAATTGGGGACTGTCCCCAATTAATGTCCCCAATTATTAAGGGCAGGGCTTTCAAGCGTGAATTATTCTAGTGACCCGGCAGCTTAATTTAGGTTGACAGCTATCTCTAGAATATACTACATTTTGTGTGTAGAGTTGTATAAATCACAAAATATTGGCAGATTTGTGACTTCTCAAAAATCTCTACATGATCGGTCCTGCGGTTTTTTAATGCGATTCTTTCAGTCGGAAACGCCATGACAGTACGTGAAATTGACCGTGTAAAAGACGAAGCAGTCCGCCCTGTTATCCTCATTGTTGACGACGATCTTCCCGGTCTTGAAAAGCTTCGACAGACGCTAGAGGAAATCTATACGGTTAAAACAGCGGCCAGCGGCGTCCAGGCTATCCAACAGATTACGGCTCAACCCGAGATCGACGTCCTGATCGTCAATGATGAACTGCCCCGCATGAGAGGCAGCGAACTGTTTCGATTCCTGCAGGATACGGTCAGCCACGCCAAGCGTATCGTTAAAATTCTGATCACCGATGAGTCTGCGTCCGATAAAAATCAAGATGCAGCCAAATACGGCCGCATCGATTACACCTGCTCCAAACCCCTGGACACAGTAGCGCTTTTCCGCATGGTCAATTTTTTGCTGGCCCAGAGATCTCTCGAAAAACGGACGTCCATGCGTGTGTCCCTCTCAAGCTCTGAAGACGTCCGGATCGATACAGACAATGCCCAGGATGCTAAAGTGGTCAACATCAGTGAAGGCGGCATGTTCCTCAGGACCCCCTCCTTTATTCCCGAGGGTTCAGCCCTCCCCTTTAAAATCACATTGCCCGACGGCCGTCATTACAACCTGCAGGGACAGATCATCCGTCAGGACCTAGAGAATGGAGGAATCGGAGTCGAATTCCAAGCCATCGATGATCAGAGCCGCCAATCCATCCTCCAGTTCCTTTCCGAATACGTCACTCTGCGTGACCTCGATGAGCTGAAGCTGCGGTATCCGTTCCTCAACACCGACCAGATGGTCCTGTTTATCGATGCAGCCAAAATCGAAGCCCTTTTGCGCCGGGCTTTGAAACCGGATATTGAGATAGTGGCCATACATGCGCAAACCAAACAGGCAGAAATTATCGGATTATCAGATTTGAATCCGCATCTCTTCTGTACGCTTTCTGGAAAAGACCTGCACGTTAAATTCAAGACTTCGGACCTCATCTTTGTTTCCTTTCAGATCGAATACGCCACATACAATTTCGAAACAATGGTGTCACGGATCTCCCCGGACGGCAAAAGCTTGGTCTGCATTTACCCAAAAGTCATGTTCTATTCTGAAAAACGGGCAGTCCATCGCACTCTGCCTCCTGATGACTTGCTCCTGGAAATTACACTCCCTTCGCCTTTTGAGGGGGCCGTTAAGGGCAAGATCTCAGATATCAGCCGGGAAGGCGTGAGTTTTTTGACGAAGTCCGAAAATCCAACCCTCCTGATAGGAACCCCGCTGGATACGCTTAAAATTTGGAAAGAAAACACTCTTCTCTGGGAAGAAAAAGGCGAGATTCGGAACGTCACACGTATTGACCAAAACGGCAGCACCTACCTCCGGTACGGCATCCAGTTCGGCATTGGCCGGATGAGCATTCAGTCTACCCAGGCGCCGGGTGTACAATTTCCCTTAGAAGGACGTCCTGCTGCCGCGGTTTCCCAGTGCCCTAGTAACCGAGATTTACACCCGTGCCCGATTCTGCAGCCTGACTACAAGCCTCAGGTCATCCGATTGGAAAACAACAAAGGTGAGGAGATCGTCGGGCTTTTAAACACCTCTATGCCTCTTAACACCGAGCCCACTCCGGTGGTACTGATCCCACCCGCGTTTGGTAAAACCAAGGAAACGCTGTTCGGCCTGGCTTTAACCATCGTCCAGAATTTTCTGGATTTGGGCAAACCGGTCGCTGTAATCCGCTATGATGGAATCCGCAGAAAAGGAGAGAGCTTTAAAGATCCTGAGGCCTCAGAGCCTCCTTTCGAAATGGTCAATGCCAGCCTCAGCCAGGGCGCTGAAGATATCAAAGCCGTCCTGGAATGGCTTGAACATAACTCTCAGATCAAGGCCACGTCCGTCATCCTGGCCACATTTTCCCTCTCTGCCTTGGAGGCCCGGATCGCACTGCGCGATGAGTACTGCCGAAAAAAAATCGATTACTGGATTTCCTGTGTGGGAACCCTGGAGTTCAGGAACTTGATGAACCGGGTTAATTGCGGTCTGGATTTGCTGGAGCAGTATCAGATCGGAATCGATCTGGGAGTCATCCCCATTCTGGGAAATCTGATCAACATGGTCCCCTACGCCACGGATGTGGTGGCGAACGAGGTTGCCACACTCGATCAAGCTCGGCACGATATGCACCATCTAGATCTGCCCATCACCTGGATCTACGGTGAGTTTGACAGTTGGGTGCTGCCGGAATTCGTGCGCGATGTCATGAGCATTAAAGTCGATGCTTTGCGTGAGGCCATTTCCGTACCCATCGGGCATACCGCACGAACTTCGAAAGAAGCCCTCAAGATGTTTGGTCTGATCTTTTCCCTAGTCCACCGGTTCCTTTACCAGGATATGATTCCTGCGAGGATCCCCACAAAAACAGATATGGAGTTTATGCGGCGTGCTGAAAAAGACCGGCTTCCTCCCAGGAAGCTGAAAAACCGGAAAAAATATTGGCAGCGCTATCTGGTGGGGGAAGAAAATTGTTTAGGTTTTGATGTTATGGCCCTCTCCGACGACTATTTGCAGTTGATGGAGGATCAAATAGAAGCATTGGAACTCAAGCCGAAAGACACCCTGCTGGACCTGGGGGGCGGAACAGGGAATGTGATCGAACATCTGATGAAGAGTGAACAGCCTCTTCCTCGGAATATCACGATCGCGGACTTGATTCCTGAGGCAATGATCCAGGCTTCATTGAAATTGGTTTCCAGGTTCGACATCTTGCAGGAGCCGGGCAGGCTCTTTTTACTCTGCCTGGACGCTGAACTCAGCCGTTTTCTTCCTGTGCGGAGTTTTTTGAACGGTGAGATCGGAAATTTTGTGGAACTGGCCGATAAAATCGAGAGCTTGGATTTGGAAAGTGCTCATAAGATCCAAAAGGCCTATTCCCCGCGGCTGCACCGCATCCTTCGGGGAGATACGGTCACGCCGGAGTTGGAACACTGGTTAAAAAGCAGTTTCGAGCTTCCGGAGTATAAAATCATCCTGGATTTCAACCAGGCTGCTATGTATTTGGTCGGGCTGGTGACAGCAAAACCCGAGTTCCGAAAACTGGTGTTCAATGGTGAATTGAACACAAATTCATATCTCCCCTTCAAGTCGGGTAGCTATGATAAAATAATTATGAGTCTGGTTCTGTCCTATATCTTTAATCCTCTGGAGACACTTAAGGACTTGAGGCGGGTCATCAGACCTGGAGGGCGGCTCGTGCTCTCCAGCATGCAGCCGGACACGGATGCATCAGGATTGTTCATGAGGATTCTGACCAAGATTGAATCCATGCCGGAGGAGGCGCTCCCTTCAGATTGGCCAAAATCGCGCCTTCTCGATTCCCTGCGCTCTTTTCTAAACGATGCGCAGGCCCTGGTGGATCTGGAGGAAGCGGGAACTTTTGATTTCTTCGATCCAGAGAAACTGTCCGGCTTGCTGGAGGAATCCGGGTGGAATCAGATCCGCTCCATCCCGACCTTTGGTACCCCTCCACAGGGGTATATCTTCATCGCTACACCGAGGGAAGACCATGACTGATCCGAAAAAAAAATTTGAAGAGCGTTTGTACTCCGAATACAATCTGGGTGGACGTGTCAAACTCATCATTATCTTGAGCGGGATCCTGTATCCAGCCTTCCTGATTCTGGATGCCCTATATGCGACAGAGTTCTTTCAACTCTTTCTGATTATACGCATGGTGGTTTTGGCTGCCCACATTGTTCTGTTCTATTTGTGTACCCGCATCACCTTGAACCGCGGATTTGTCTCCATAGCAGTTGCGCTCGCCATCTTCGATGTGGCGGGTATTGCTGTTATGATCTATTTTCTAGGCGGGTTCTCTACAGTCTATGTGCAGGGGCTCTACATCATCATCATGGGTTTAGCAGTGGCGGTCCCGCTTGCGTTTACGGTGGTATTTCGATTATATACCATGATCTGGGTGAGCTATGCCATCCCCAGCTTTCTCAACATACAGTCCGGTAATTGGGAAGACATTTTCAACAACCTGTTTTTTATGACAGCTATCATCATCATTGCCGCTTTTGGATCATACAAAATGGACAACATCCGCCGCGTTGAGCTGCGCGGCCGGATCCAGCTCGAAGAAATGACGGAGAAACTCAGCGAGTCGAACGAGAAGCTCAAGAGCTTGGATGAATTGAAGTCACAGTTTTTTGCCAACATCAATCACGAACTCCGAACGCCACTGTCCCTGATCCTGGCACCGCTGAAAACAATCCTGGAAGAAAAGAAGGAAAAGATCAGCTCTTCCCTGCAGGACACGCTGGACACCATGCAACGCAATGGCTTAAAGCTTCTCAAGCTCATCAACAACCTGCTCGATCTGAGCAAGTTCGAAGGCGGAAAAATGCGCCTGAAGGTTAAGCAGGTCAACATCTACGAATTCATCAATGATCTGCTGCAGTCGGTCAAGGGTTTGGCCGATCAGAAGAAAATCCGCTTGTATTACCAGCATCCGCCCCATGATATGGAGCTGTCAGTGGATCCGGATCAGTTCGAAAAAGTGGTTATCAATCTTCTGACCAACGCCCTGAAGTTTACTCCGAATGAAGGTAAGATCACGCTGTTCCTAGAGGAAAAGAAGGATGCCGTAATCTTTGCAGTGGAGGATTCGGGGATCGGGATTCCTGCGGATAAGCTCGATTCCATTTTTGATCGGTTTTCCCAGGTAGATGGCTCCGCCTCCCGTTCCCAGCAGGGGACTGGAATCGGACTCTCTCTGGCTAGAGAGATCGTTTTGCTTCACGGAGGCACGATCCATGCGGAAAGTCAACTGGGTAAGGGGGCCCGGTTTATCGTAAAAATGCCGAAGGGAGATGCACACTATACGGAGGATGTGATTGAACGCCGTATTATGGACAGGCCTGTCGAATTTAAAAGGCGGATTACAGATACGGGAGAGCCTAAGATTCAGGATGTTGTGTCCGATTTCAGGAGGCTGAATCTGGTAGACCTGGAGAAAGTTAAGATCGAAGATGAGAAGCCTACAGGTACCCAAAGCCATGATGCCCTGCTGCTCGTTATCGATGACAATCCTGAAATCCTCAAATTGATGAAAATGCTTCTGAGTGATGAGTTCGACCTTGTGCTCTGCACATCTGCAGAAGAGGGCCTGTCTCTGATTGCAAAGGAACTTCCCGATCTTGTACTCTGTGACGTCCAGATGCCGGGGATGGATGGTTTCAAATTTGCCAATAAAATCAAAGCCGATGACAGCACAAAGCACATTCCCATCATTTTGGTTACAGCCCGTACCGGATCTGAAATGCTTTCGGCGGGCATCAAGGCTGGAGCCGATGACTACATCTCGAAGCCGTTTGATTCGGTCGAACTCAAGGCCCGTATCCACTCCCTGCTGCGCATCCGGGATGTGGAGGCAGAGTTGGCCCTGGCTAACCGCAATTTGAGCAAGAGGACTTCGGACCTTGTGGAGCGGCAGCGTTCTCTGTATCTTTCCACGGTGAAATCCCTGGCATCCGCGATCGACGCAAAAGACGAATACACCAGGCATCATTCAACAAGGGTTACGGAAATAACCCTTAAGATCGCCAAAAACATGGGACTCAGCGAGAGGGAAATTGAAGACCTTCAACTGGCTGCACTGCTTCATGATATCGGAAAAATCGCAGTGCCCGAACACATCCTCAACAAACCGGACACGCTTACCGACAAGGAGTTTGCCTCCATTAAAGAGCATCCTGGAAGGGGTCAGATTATCTTGGAACCTGTTAAGGAGCTCAAGGAAATCGGCAAGGTGGTTCGTGCTCACCATGAGAAATACGACGGCTCCGGCTATCCGGACGGAGTAAAGGGCAGCGAAATTCCACTGGGCTCACGCATCATGGGGGTTGCCGATGCCTATGATTCCATCACATCGGACAGGCCGTACCGCAATGCGAGCTCCCACCGCCGTGCTGTGAAAGAAATCATCCGCAATTCTGGAACTCAGTTCGATCCTGAAGTTGTAGAACATTTCCTGGAAGTCTACCAAACCTTTAAAAAGGACAACGAAGAGGATACATCTACCGAGGTGGAGATTCCCGACTCTTGAATTAATTGGGGACAGGCCCCATTTTTTTATAAAAAAATGGGACCTGTCCCCAATTAATTCAGATTGCATGGATTGACATTTTCCCTCCAAAAACATATGCTTTTACGGCTTAAGTAAAAAGGGAAAATGACAGTCGAATGCCCGAAGTGCAGCACCGATAATCCCTCTCTCTCTAAATTCTGCAATGAGTGTGCAACCCCCCTCCATCACGAAAAAAAAATCAATGATCCTCTCACAAAGACCATGAATACCCCGTTCTCAGAAATTTCCAGAGGAGCCAAATTTTCAGATCGCTATGAGGTGATAGAGGAGCTTGGGAAAGGCGGGATGGGGAAGGTCTACAGAGTCTATGATAATGAAATCAAGGAAGAAGTTGCCCTAAAAATCATCATGCCCGAGGTTGCGGCCGATCAGAAGTCGATCGAACGTTTCCGGAATGAACTGAAGTTGTCCCGCAGAATTGCCCACAAGAACGTCTGCCGGATGTACGACCTGCGCAAGGTGGAAGGCAAATATTTCTTTACAATGGAGTATGTCTCGGGTGAAACTCTGAAGAGTTTTTTCAGAAGGTCCAAACAATTGACCTTAGGAACCACGATCTCTATCGCCAAACAGATATGCGAAGGCCTGGCGCAGGCTCACCGGTTGGGAATTGTGCACCGCGACCTAAAACCAAGCAACGTTATGATCGATAGAGAAGGCAATGTCAGAATCATGGACTTTGGGATTGCACGATCCCATACAACAAAGGGCATTACGGGCACCCGGATGATGGTCGGCACACCTGAATACATGTCTCCTGAACAGGCAGAGGCCAAAGATGTCGATAATCGTTCCGATATCTATTCCCTCGGCGTTCTCCTTTATGAAATAGTCTCGGGACAGCTGCCGTTCGATGGGGAGACACCTTTAAGTGTTATTCTTAAGCACAGAGAGGAAGAACCACAGGATCCTAAAGAGATAAGAACGCAGACACCCAAGAGTATGAGTCAGCTCATCCTTAAATGTCTGGAAAAAGACAGGGAGAAGAGATATCAAAATATGGACGCGCTTTTGGCGGATTTGAATAGGATTGAAAAGGGCCTTCCTGTCACGACTGCCTCTAAACTTAAAAAGATACCTGTCACACACAGAGAGATTACCGTTTCGTTCAAGATTCGGAAACTGCTAGTTCCAGCACTTGTTGTTGTTGGGATTGTGATTATTGGGGCCGTGTTCCTGAAGCTTTTCCCTAAAAAAGAGCAGACACTCGTTTTATCGGACAAGCCAAGCGTAGCTGTGCTCTATTTTGATACCCGCTCTGGAGAAAAAAATCTGGATAAATTTCGTATGGCTATCCCGGAATTGCTCAACTCAGGTCTTAATAACTCCAAGTATTTAAAGATTTTACGAATGGACGAAATCTACAGCATTCTTCAGGATCTCAATCTTGTGGATGTCTACAACTATTCTCAGGAGAATTTAGAGGATCTAGCCAAAGCGGGAGACATCGATTACCTAGTAACGGTGAGCTGCATCCAAATGGGCAGCTCTTTTACAGTTTCAATCACGATGATCGATAGCGATTCAAGAGAAACCAGCCTGTCCGTGTCTTCGACAGCTGAGAAAGAAAAGAAGCTGCCGAAGAAAATTAAAAACTTGGCCATGAAAATTAGAAAACAAATTGATAGTCCTTTTGAAGTGGCTATGGAACAGGCTATAGAGGATTTCGGTTCAACTTTGATTTCAGGAAAAAAATGAGTGTGAATTTTAAAAGAATGGAGAAAAGAGTGCTGGGTAGATGGGGTGGTCCCATTTTTCTGCTCCTCTTTCTCTGTTTCATTTTCTCTACCGGGGCACCTGCCCAGGAAGATGTAAAGATCGTTTGGATCGAGAATCAGACGACAATCGATGCCGCTAAACTGGATGGAAAACCCGGTATGCTCTATTTCTATGGGGGCGTTCGCACAACGAGTTCCACTGGCAAGCGAGGAGATCCGGAAAGTCGCAAGGTTATAGAAAGCCCGAGGGTCGGTTTGCCCCAAGACACTTTAAACAATGGAGATGTGGTTGCCCTGTCTAGGAAATTCTCGTGTTTTGCGTTTAATTTTGTTTACAGTCCAAAAATTACCGCTCAGTTTGCTGTGACCACTTATCCGGTTGTCATTTTTACAGATCATTGGGGCAATGAAGTGAGCCGGTGTCTTGGGAATGTTTCCGCTGAGGTGCTGATGTCCGCTATGGAGATTTTCCCGGATGATTATGCGGATGTCTTAAATTGGACGGAAATCCTTAAAAAAGACAAGAAAAATTTTGAGGCGCTGAAAGGAATGGGTGATTTCTATCAAAATCTCGATGCCTGGGAATTGTCCAATAAGTACTATAAACAAGCGCGCAGGACACAATTCGCCAAAGTCAATAAAGAGACACTGGAAGATATTATTCTTGTTGTCGGTTTGAATGAACTGAGAATGAGGAATTATAAGGAAGCTCAAAAGTTGTTCCAGAGCTGTTTGACTAGGATTCCAGACGGGAAAGAGAGGGACAAATCTCTGTTGGGTTTGATCATTGCCCAACTCGGCCAGGACAATCTTTTGAGTGCTGAGAGAAACTTCCAGAAACTGAAATCCCAATTCCCAGATTCTCCTGCTGTTGATCAAGCAGAAAGATACATCCAATCCGTAAAGAACTTAAAATAGAAAAGTCGGGGCCTGGCTTTGATAATGTGAATTATTTTAGTTTTTTTACCTGTTTTGAGATCTTTTTTTTGATCTTTTTGTAGGACGGCGGTGGCCCTGTACGGACCTGCTTGTCATCGATAAAAAGCCCGTCATAGACCCCCCATTCCAGAAACGCCAACCGGTCTGTTGTGTCGATTCCCCGGAATTCAACATGGTTTTCAAATTCTGCTGCGGCACGCTTGGCTCTTTCATAAACCATCCCTTGAACCGTACAGCTTCCGTTAATAAATGCAGTAACAATAACTTTGCCCTCCTCGCGCTGTGGTTTCTTTTTAGGCTTTATCCATCGAGGGGGAGCGGCATCGTTTGCAAAAGGCTTCCAGAGCAGAACAGCCCCTTTTTGATTGTCCACTTTTTTATAGCCCTGTTTTTTATACCAGGACGCCTTCATCCAGAACGGCAATGACAGACCCCATGCAACCAGTCTCTTGGCGCCACGCTTTTGAACATCTTCTTCTGCAGCCTGGAGAAGGGCTTTGCCCATTCCCTTCTTCTGGAAGTTGCCTCGACCCTTTTTGTAGCCATGCACCCAGATACAGGGAATAAAATAAAGGTCATCACCTTCGGCAGGGGAGTGGTCGATGGGGATGTACTGGATCATGCCGCCGATATTGTCCTCATCGTCTTTTACAAGTTTGACACCCAGTCCCTTGTCCTTCATCTTTTCATACCAGCATGCCTTGTGGCTGCTTCCTTCCTTGATTTCATCAGACCAGTCTTCCAAACATTCAAAATAGAGCCCTGTGTGTTCTTCGGTAAGGTCGATTATTTTCACGCCATTCTCCTTATTTGTGGGAAATTGGGGACAGGCCCCATTTAATTAAATGGGGCCTGTCCCCAATTTCCC
>CAZLLG010000138.1:0-9861 GCA_964560275.1 uncultured Eubacteriales bacterium
GTTACGATAGCGATATGTACAGGGGGAAGAGATGTGACCAAACGAGCATTTCCCTCATTGCTGACAAGGACGAGTGTTCCTGATTCGGCAACAGCAAAATTTGCCCCGGAAATTCCGATATCCGCTTCTACGAAATATTTTCTCATTTTTTGGCGAGCCAGCTTTACAATGTCAGGGGCGTCGGGAGAGACATTTGTGCCCAATTTTTCATTGAGGAGTTCAGCGATTTCATTTTTTGTTTTATGGAGCGCTGGGGCTGTGATATGGGAGGGTTTTTCTTTTGCCAGCTGGACGATCCATTCTCCAAGGTCTGTTTCGACCACTGTGTGTCCCCACTCTTCAAGATGCCTGTTGAGCTCAATTTCTTCGCTCACCATTGATTTGGATTTGATAATCAATCGGCTGTTGGTGGAGGCGATAATGCTTTTTATTGCCGCAAGTGCCTCCTGGGCATCAGAGGCCATGTGAATGACGGATCCTGATTTTTCTGCTTCTTCTTTGAATTTATGGATGAGTTCGGGAAGCCTTTTGAGATTCTTCTCTCGAATCGTTCTGGCATTGTCTTTGTACTTGTCCCAGGGGATTTCGTGCCGGGTCTTGGCGTATTTTGAAAAATGCTGGGCCGAGGCTTTTTCTAAGGCTTTCTGGAGGGTTTCAGACTCAAGGGCTTTTTTTGCCTCTTTTTTATGTTTTTTTCTCAAGACCATTCATTCTTCCCTGTCCAGGTGTCTCAAGTAAGCGTCACGATCGATTAAAATTTCTCTCGGCTTACTCCCCTCAGAGGGGCCGACAATACTCTCCTGTTCCATCTGATCGATGATCCTGGCCGCACGAGCGTATCCCAGTTTCAATTTTCTCTGGAGATAGGAGGCCGATGCTTGTCCAGTATGGAGGACGAGCTCTACGGCCTTGTCAAAAATAGGATCTTTTTCAGCCAATTCGTCGTCACCATGACCAACTGGGCCCTTAAGCACGCGCACGATTTTTTCATCGAACTCCGGCTCCCTCTGTTCTTTGACAAACTTGACGAGTCGCGTGATTTCAGGAAGTGTGACAAAAGAACAGTGGAGGCGGAGGATACGGGGATAATTGGGCGGCATGAAAAGCATGTCTCCTCTTCCTAGAAGTTGTTCGGCTCCGCCTGTATCGATGATGATTCGCGAGTCGATTTTTGAGGGAACCCGGAAGGAAATGCGGCTGGAGAAATTGTTTTTGATCGTTCCTGTGATAACGTCAGTAGAAGGTCTTTGTGTCGCTAAGACAAGATGGATCCCCACGGCTCGGGCCAGTTGGGCAAGGCGGGCAATACAGAATTCGACTTCCTGGGCGCCAATCATCATCAATTCTGCCAGCTCGTCGATGATGATGACAATATAGGGAAGGGGCTTGAGATCTTCTTTTTCCTCTTCAGTCAGTTTCCCCTTGCGCTCCTTGAGAATTTTTTGAACGCGTTGATTGTACTGCCCAATATTGCGGACGCCGATTTTCCCCAGCTGGTGGTACCTGGTATCCATTTTTTTTATCGCATCCCGCAAAATGGATTCTGCTTTCTTTGGATTTCTGATGACAGGACATAAGAGGTGAGGGATTCCTTCATAAATGGAAAATTCCAGCCTTTTAGGATCGATTAAGATCAGTTTGACTTCATCCGGAGTGGCTTTGTACAGGATGCTGGAAATGATGGCATTGAGGGCGACACTTTTTCCTGTTCCGGTTGCTCCAGCAATGAGGAGATGAGGCATAACGGTGAGGTCCGTGATATAGACTTCGCCGTGAATGGTCTTTCCTAAGGCACATGTTAATTTTGAGGGGGACTTGACGAACGGTTCAGATTGAATGATATCTCTTATCCGGATGAGTTCTTGCCTGTTGTTGGGGACTTCGATTCCAAGAGAAGATTTTCCAGGAATTCTTTGGATCCTTACAGCTTCGGCTCTTAAGGCAAGAGAGAGATCTTCAGCGAGGTTTGCGACTTGACTGACTTTGATTCCAGGTTGAGGAAAAAATTCGTATGTGGTGAGAATAGGACCAGGGTGATACTCCAGAACTTCTCCCGCGACTTTAAACTCGAGCAATTTTTCTTCGATAAGCTGTTTTTTTTCTAGGAGTTCATTCTTGTTGATTTTCTCTATTTCTTTTCCTGGTTCAAGGAGATTAATTGGAGGAAAGACATAATCCCCTTTTTTTTGGAGTTCTGGAAATAAGAACTTTTCTGGGATTGGAGGTTCTTTTGGTTCGGAAAGAGTCGGTTTTTTCTTGGGAAATTTTTTTTTGATATCTGTTTTTGCTGGCTTCGGTTTTGTTTCTCTGGGACTTCGTTTCTTAGGCGGAGAGTATTTCTTTATCACACGATCCCGCATTTTCTCACGGTTTTTCCGCTTCTGGTAGCTGGTGATGCGGATTCTGACCTCTTTGAAGACAAACCGAAAGAAACGCAAAAGGCCGTGAAATGTTTTTTTCATTGAAAGCCTAGTGGAAAAGACCAGGAGCAAAAAAAGCAGGCCGATAAGGATTAGTACAGTTCCGAAGTGATTAAAATACTTTATGAAAAAATCAGAAATGAAGTTTCCGGCCAAACCTCCTGTTTGAATGGGCGTGTTCCTCCAGTTGACATCGGGAACAAGGACAGAAAGGATGGCACAGAATATGAAAATGAACAGGGTCGTACTGATTACGATCAGAATAAATCGCCTTTTCCCCCTCAGAAGAAATAATTGGATAGAGATGTAGAGGATAACAAAAGAGAGAACAAAAGAGCCAAAACCGAATAACTGAAGCAGTCCATCTGAAAGAGTGGCCCCCACACGGCCTCCATAATTGTGGACATCCTGTCCGGTCGATGATCCGGCAGCAAAGGAAAGATCCAGTGAGTCATAACTGATTAAACTCAACAACATAAATGCAGCAAGCAGAAAGAGGCCAGCTCCGGTTATTTCGCCTGAGTAGGTCTTCTTTTTCTTTGTCTTCATCACATGGGAATTATAACATAATTGTTTTGGCTTATACTTATATATGATTGTAAAGGCAGACAAATTGTTCAAGATGAATTTGCTCGGGACGTAAATGTGCTTCAATTTCACAGATTTTTAGGGCCTCTTTGATGACCGAAGAAGGGATGCTGGCCAATACGAGGTTGTTGTAGAGAGTCTTCCTCCTGTGCCGAAACGCCGTTTTTAGAAACCGGAGGAATTCTTGATCGTTTGAAAGATGGAACAGGGGCGCCCGCCTTTTTTTCAAGGAAATAAAAGCCGAATGTACTTTTGGGGGGGGATAAAAGGCTGAAGGGGCCAGCGTGAAATGGAGTTTGGTCGAAAAAAAGTTAAAAAAATATATCGACAGAGGAGCATAAGCTTTTGAACCGGGAAGTGCACAAATTCTTTCAGCAACCTCTTTTTGCAGCAGAAAATAACATTCTGAAAAAACCGATTGTTCCTCTATCGCTCTAAATAGAATTGGTGAGGAGATAGAGTAAGGGAGATTTCCCACGAGTTTGCATTCCGTGCGGGGGGACAGCAATTTTTTAAATGAGACCTTCAGGATATCGTCTTCAAGAACTTGGAGGTTTTTAGGTGCTCTCTCTTTCAGTAAATCAGCGAGGCGAGTGTCTTTTTCAATGGCGAAAATTTTTCCGGCTTTTGGGATCAAAAGAAAGGTCAGGGCTCCTTTTCCCGGTCCGATTTCGATGAGGATGTCTTCAGGTTGAGGATTGATGATGCGGACAATTTTCTTGAGAGCTTTTTTATCTTTGAGGAAATGCTGTCCAAGCGCTTGCCTTCTGCTTTTTTTCATTCCGGCTAATACATCAGGTCAGGGCATTTTTTTAGAGAGAAATTTCCAGAGGAATTCTTTGGGGACGCCAAAAAAGTTCTTCCGGTGTATGCGGTCGCAATTGCGGCAGGCTATCAAGTGCTGGATGTCTTTCTTGGAGAGCTTTTCTCTCAGTCGTACACTCTGTGTGTTGTTCCAAATGTCTTTCAAGGAGGACTCTTTGACATTTCCCAAGATGAAACTTCCAAAAAAATCCTGGGAGCAGGGCAAAACATTTCCGTCCCAAAAGACAACCAGGGCATTCCATGGAAATGTGCAGGTCGAATAATGAATTGCACTGTATTCCTTATCCGTTTCTCCCGCCCAGTTGTGGAGATCCTTGAAAACGAAACTGTCTAATGGCAGGTCTTTAAATTTGGCCTCGAACTCTTTTTTTGCCTGAAGACGTTTGTTGGTTTCGAAATTGATCACTTCGATGGACGTGTTGGGTTTTTTTGACTTTTTTTCCTTCTTTATCTCTAGAAACCGTAAAATATTTTGCAGTGTTTTTTCGAAATGTCCCCCCACTCTAATCTTTTCGTAGGTCTCCTTTTCAAATCCGTCAAATGAGAAGGAGAGGCGGTCCAGGCCGGATTCCAAAATTTTGTGTGACAGTTCTTCCGTGAGTAGAGATCCGTTTGTGTGAAGTCGAGTGAACAACCCTTTACTCCTGGCATAAACAATGGCCTCTACTATTTGCGGGTGTAGGAGAGATTCTCCTCGATGTGCAAGATTGACATCAAAGATAAAATCTGCGGCCTCATCGATGATCTTTTTATAGAGTGCAAAATCCATGGTCCCGTGAGCCTCTTCGTTCATGTCTTTGTTGGGGCACATGACACATCTGTAATTGCAGCGGCTGGTCAGTTCCACCCACAAGCGGACGGGGGCATAGGGGAGCTTTGAGGATTTTTTATTGTAGTGAAAATAAAGCCTGAGGAGGCGTCGGATGTAAGCAAAAGAGATCATGACGAGTTCTTGTTCTTTTCTTCACTGGCTTTGATCACCACAGAACAGGCCATATCTCCGGTGATATTTGTCATGGTGCGGAACATGTCGGGAAACCGGTCCACCCCGATGATAAAAGCGATCCCTTCGAGCGGGATGCCCATTTGCTTGAGGATAAAGGACAGGGTTATGATACCCGCGGCAGGCACACCCGCGGCCCCTATCGAAGACAGCGTTGCCATAAAAACGATTGTTATCTGATCGACAAACGTGAGTGGGATGCCGTATATCTGGGCGATAAAAAGGGCTGCCACTCCCTGATAAAGAGCCGTTCCATCCATGTTGATGGTGGCTCCGAGGGGGATAACAAACGCGGAGTATTCCCTGAAGACACCCACGTGTTCGACACTCTCCATGCTGACCGGCAGGGCCGCGTTGGAACTGGAAGTGCTGAAGGCGATAAGCATGGCCTCCTTTGTGGCTTTAAGAAAACGGAGGGGACTGGTTCGGCCCAGGGTGCTGAGGGTCAACGAGTTCATGCCAATGGTGTAAATCAGCAGGGCTCCCACACAAACCAGGACATATTTGAGCAGAGTCACGAGGACACTTTCGCCGTACTGCCCGACGACGTCGGCAATCAGGGCCATCACGCCAAATGGAGCGATCTTCATGGCCAGATGAACGACCTGGATGATGACATCGTTGAGGCCTTCGAGGAGTTTTAGGACGGGTTCGGCTCTCTCTTTTTTGATGATAGTGAGAATGGATCCGAAAAGAATAGCCAGAAAAATGACCTGCAGCAAATTTCCTTCAACTAGAGATCTAACAGGATTGGTGGGTACGATATTGATCAAAATATCGATGGCGGAAGGTTTCTCTTCCATACTCTGAATCCCTACCTGAGCCCCTTGGTCAAAATTCTTTTGGAGTTCTGTCTTGACATTTTCGGGCAAACCGACCCCGGGCTTGAAGATGTTGGCGGCTGCCAGTCCGATCATGGCCGCCACCATAGTTGTCAGGGTAAAATAGACTAAAGTTTTTAGCCCGATTCGTCCCAGCTTCCGGATGTCTCCCAGGCTTGCGGTCCCCAGCATCAGCGAGACAAAAACCAGAGGAACCACAATCATGATGATGAGGTTAAGAAAAATCGTGCCGATCGGTTTGATAACACTTGCATTTTCCCCGAAGACTAGACCAATCACAACCCCGAGGATAAGGCCGATGAAGATTTGATGATGTAGTTTAATTTTTTTCATGGACTCGTATTTTATCGCCTCATTTTTATCGAGTCAATCCGAATTAGCGCCAGTCAGGGAAGACATCGTTTCCGGGACTGTCGAAAATCAAGATTGTTTGTTTTGTCCGCAGGTCAATGATGGAAAGCTGCCAGTCCCCGTTGTGGTCATGCTGGAGGGAAGAATTGAAGGCGATGTATTGTCCGTCCGGAGACCAAGTGGGGAAATAGTCATATGTCTCATCTCTTTCAGTGAGCCTGATTTTCTCTGTGCCATTTGGATTCATAAACCAGATATCGCCCTTGCCGTCAGCACTTGCGGAAACATAGACCAGCTTGCTGCCCTCATGGGAAAACCGGGGGCGGCAGCTCTTTCCGCCCTCTTCGAGAAATTGAACGATTTTTGTCTGTTTATCATAAATAGCAACATCCCAGCCCATCGAACGTTTTCCCGTGAAGGCAATGTGTTGAAGATTGGGCGAGACGTGGGGAAGGGCATGTATCTTGTCGTAATCGGGCAAAACTCTCTCTGCATTTTTCGACTCGATGTTGACTTTAAAGAGTTTGAGTCCCCTGTTGACATTCCTTTTTTTCCATTGCGAATAGGCGATGTGCAGTCCGTCTCCAAACCATGCCGGATCTTTGTCGTCTGTTTTACCCGTAGTGATCTGTGTGATACGCGTGCCTTCTGGGGACATGGTGTAGATATTATAATGTCCCTCTGGATTGGCCGTGAATGCGATTTTTGATTTATCTGGAGCCCAGGCTGGATATTCATCATCCCAATTGTTATCGGTCAACTTTTCAACTCCCCTTTTGGAGATTTTGTAGATTTCATTGTCCCCATCGAAGTTAGAGTAAAATATGATTTCTCCACCAAAATCGAATGCTTGCTTTTGGAACTGTTCTTGATCGGTTTTTTCAACCTGTTCGGTGCTGGGGCTGCACATATTGAAGAGGGATAGAAGGTGGAAAACCAAAAGCAGAGAGAACATTCTGGAATTATTTAAAGGATGGTTCAAATGCATGTCAAACTCTCCATTTAAGTGTTGTTTTTTCGAGCTTTGAAGATAAAATTGGATGTGCTGTTGAAACGGCCCGAGGCGGGCAGGAATTGTTCGATCGTAAATCCTTTATCTTCCAAAAAAATTTGGATCTCTTCAGGTTTGTAGTAATGTCTGATGGGAACAAAATACCAATCCAGTATCAACTCTTCCAGTTTTTCGCCCTTGCGAGATTTTTCTCGTCTTTTGAAGATAAAAACGACGGGTGTCAAGAAAAAGGCCATTATTTTAGATAGAGTGGTCCAAGTTTTTTTTGGTGTACGCACGAGAATTTTTCGGATGAGTTCATGGATGAATGTCACCTTAGTCCGATTGTAAACAGCCAGCAGGATTGAGCCTCCTTTTCTGAGGACACGAATCAATTCTTCGATTGCTATAAAAGGATCTGTGGTGTGATGAACCGTGCCCCAGGCCCAAACAAAGTCAAATTGTTCATCCTGGAAGGGGAGATGAAGCATGTCTTCCTTTTGAAAATGGGCATTGTGAAGCCCGAACTTTTCCTTCAAGCGCATAGCTGTTTGCAGACTTCCCTCACTGATATCGATGCCTGTGACTGAACTAGCTCCCTTGTTGGAGAAAATGACACTAAAAATTCCAGTCCCGCAGCCTGCATCCAAGACTGATTTTCCTCGAACGTCATCCTCTGAGAAAAATATTTCCCAGTGTTTTTCCGTGGCCTCATATTCAGGGATGTACTCGGTCCATACAACATCATAGAAACGGCTGACCTTATCTTTATTCATGATTTCTCTTCAGGGATGTCATTATATGATTTACAGCCCTGTCACGCAAGACATCGACAATACGTTTGACCATCTTGTTTTGGCTGTGATATGTTCCTTCTCAAAAGTGATTTATTGGGAACGGGAAAATTGTTAGAGAAACTAAAGAACAATCTTCCGCTGATAATCATCTGCATTTTTGGCGCTGTTTTCCGTTTTTATAAAATAGGTTATCTTGTATTTCACTTGGACGAATCCCCTCATACTGTTCAGATCTCTGCAAAATCATTGTCTTATGTATTAACTCATGACTTTGCAAGTATGGGGTATCAACTTCTCGTCCATTTTCTCCTGCCAATAGGAAAATTAGAGTTTATGTCGAGATTGCCCGCTGCTGTATTTGGAATTTTGGTCATTTTAGGCACGTATTATGTTGGAAAATTGTTTTATGGAAAAAAAACAGGACTTATCGCCGCTTTGTTTGTATCGTTTTCACATTATCTTATCTCTTACTCTCAATATGCGAGAGCCTACACGACCTTTACCTTTTTCTCTTTACTGTCTCTATTCGTTTTCTATAAAGCGATAAAAGAAAACAAGACAAAATATTGGATTCTCTTCGTCATTATTTCTGCCATTAATATTTATACACATCTTATAACTTTGATGGCCCTTATGTCCTATGCTGCATTTGTGGGGATCCTATTGCTCGATAAAAAGATCAAATTCGGCAAAAAAAAATCATGGCAGATAGATAAAATCCGATTGATCCGTTTCGTGTTTTGTTTATGCACTGTTCTTATTATCACTTTTTTGCTCCGTATGCCTGTGGAGAAAATGGAAGAGAAGAGGAGCACATTTGATTGGATCACGAAAACTTTAGGGAGATTCCTGGAAGAACCGACAATCGGATTGTTCCCTCTTATCCATCAGATCCTTACACATCAAATTTATTCTTATCCATCTCTTTTCTATATCGCGGCTGTCTTTTTTATAGGTTTAGGAATCTGCGCTTGTCTAATTCGATTGAGAAAGGAGGACATATTCGTTCTTATTTTTACACTTTTGCCCATTTTGAGTTTTTACTTGATTAAAACACGCCCTATATTTTTTCTGGTGGCTGACAGATATTTCATTTTTCTCCTGCCAATGCTTTTCATTTTAATGGTGAGAGGAATCGCTCTGTTCATTTCCCTTTTAATGTCCTTGGCATCTAATTTAAAACGGCATGCCGTTAAGAAAAGGGAATATTTTTATAAAAATATGATACTTGTTGTATTGGTAGGGATATTTGTACTCCTGGAATGTTTGAGTTTAGTACGGGAATATAACTATGAATGGAAGCTACGTTCTTTCCGATTGAACAAAGGTGTTCAAAGTCTGCTCCTGGACAAAGCAAGATCAAGAGAAATAATTTTCTCAAATTCCTTTCTTGACAGTTCAAATGTCCTCCAATTGATTCCTTTATCCCTTAACCGGAAACAAGAAAGGTTGATTGTGCAAAGCCGCATGAGCCGATATTTGGAAGACATCTCAGGTGAAACTCTTGGATTGTGGTTAGTTATCGATCGTTCTTTTTCTGACGAGAAAATGACAAAAATTCTTAATGAATATTCAGAAGGAAGAGAAATAATAAAGCTTAAAGAGAATACACTGATTTATTGGAAAACCGGAGGAAAGATTCTCTCCAAAAAATTGATTGACATGGTGGACATTCTCATCCGCCTTCAATCTGACAGGGAAACGGAATTCCGACTTTTGTCAGCCAGATTCCTTCTGCTAGATTTAAATTTAGATAAAGCATTGGAAGTATTAAGCTCGATCGAAAAAGACGGATTTCTCTACATGGATGGAATACAAAAGAGTGAAACAGCTCATCCCACACTGAAATTCATCAATATTTTTTTGGGAGACATCAAGGATCACAGACAGATTGTCCTGGACAATCTTCAGGCCGATATCGGGAGACAGTTATATACCCTTGGAAGCAAACTGATATTGGGAGAGAATTGGGATGAAGGACGCAGGGCTTTAGATAAATGTGTTCAGCTCTCTAAAGAATTTCACATACCGGTTTCACAGAAAT
>CAZLLG010000139.1:0-8370 GCA_964560275.1 uncultured Eubacteriales bacterium
CCCAACAAACATCTTACTCATCAATCCCTGGATATATGACTTTACAGCCTACGATTTTTGGCTGCGGCCTTTAGGGCTTCTCTATGTGGCATCCTTTTTAAAAAGACATCGTCAGTTCCATCTTAGTTATATCGACTGTCTGGATCGCTTTCATCCTGGATTGCCGAAGATGCTGCATACAAAAACTGACGGGTGTGGGCCTTATTTGAAAGAAGAAGTCTCCAAACCGGATATTCTGGCTGCTATACCGCGAAAATTTTCCCGGTATGGGATTCCTGTTTCTTTATTTCTTGAGGAATTAGAATGTATTCCTCCTCCCCAACTTATTCTGATTACCTGCACGATGACATACTGGTATCCTGGTGTTCAGCTTGTCGTCGAGTTGGTCCGGAAGAAATTCGGATCTGTCCCCGTGATTTTAGGTGGAATATATGCCACTCTAATGCCTGACCATGCAAAAAGGGCAATAGGCGTTGATTTCATTTGCACTGGACCTGGAGAGACAAAGCTTTCACCATTACTGGAAAAAACGTTAGACAATTATCTGCCATTGCAAAACAATAACCAGAACTCTGCAAATTCTGTTGAACCAGAATATAATCTTCTTAGAGATAGAGAGAATCTACCTATAATCACTTCGAAAGGATGCCCTTATTCGTGTTCATTTTGTGCGACGGCCTTGCTCAATTCAAAATTTGAACAGGAGCCCCCAATGTCTGTTGTCGAGAGAATCGTGGGTCTCCATAAGAGGTTTGGATCAAAAAACTTGGCTTTCTATGATGATGCTCTGCTGGTAAATAAAAAAGATCACATCCACCCGATTTTACATACAGTTATCAAAAAGAAACTTCCTGTGGCGTTTCACACGCCAAACGGCCTTCATGTCAAGGAAATCGATTCCGAACTGGCAAAGTTGTTCAAGCAGGCCAACTTCAGATCCTTATTTCTCAGCCAGGAATCCTTCGACGAGAACGTCCTCAGAGACTCCTGTCCCAAATTGGAAAAAGATGATCTGGAGAAGGCTCTGATTCAGCTGGAAAATGCTGGATACAGCAGAAAGGATATCAATGTTTACTTGATTGTTGGCCTTCCTGATCAGGGCATCTCAGGAATTAAAGAGGGAATCGTACAGGTTAAAAAGTTGGGGGCACGGCCTCGGCTGGCTTTTTTTTCTCCTGTCGTCGGAACATCAGATTGGAACAAGGCTGTGAAATTGGGGTATATACCTAAGGATGCCGATCCTCTCCTTCACAATAAGCTGACTTTCCCCTATCTTTGGGGCCGGATTTCGCCCGAAGACTTTATATCGATTAAGGAACTTTTAAGTTCAGCCTGATTTGCTGAATTCAGCACTCATAAGAATTGAATTTATTTTCTTTTCCCTTTATCGTAGAAGTGATATGAGAATGAAAAAGACAGCCGTTTTTGTTCTTCTCCTCTTTATATCTCTGATGATCGTTGGAGGGACTGCACAAAAAAAGAGCAAAAACCTCAATCTTCCAGAGCGATACAAAAAGTGGATTGAAGAAGAAGTCGTTTATATCATTGCTCCACTTGAAGAAGAAATATTTCTCCTGCTCCAGACAGATCGCGAAAGAGATCTTTATATCCAGGCTTTTTGGGCACAGCGCGATCCTTCTAGAGGCGACAGTGAAAATGAGTTCAGAAAAGAACACAACCGCCGTATCAATTATGCCAATCAATATTTTGGGAGGGCCACTCCCATAGCAGGTTGGAGGACCGATCGAGGACGGATGTATATCATTCTGGGTGAACCGAATGACCGAACCCGGTTTGAAGGGAAAAACCAGGTCTACAACACAGAAGTCTGGTTTTATCAAGGCCTTTCCAACATCGGGCTTCCTCCTGGATTCAATCTTATTTTTTTCCAGCAGGGTGGGGCAGGTGAATACCGGCTCTACAGCCCCTTAAAAGACGGCCCCATGGCACTTTTAGCATCGGAATTCGTTGACCAGACAGACTACCTCTCCGCCTATCGAAGGCTTCAGGATTACGAGCCCGAATTGGCCGATGTTTCGCTCTCTCTGATCCCGGGAGAAGGCCCGGATATTTTGGGGCGTCCGAGTTTAACCTCAGATGTTCTGATACAGAGGATCATAGCCACTCCCCTAAAGACGATCAATGATCAATATGCACAGAAATTCCTCGACTATAAAGATGTTATCGAAGTGGAGTACACTGCCAATTATATGAACTGCGACTCCTTGGTTAAGGTTTTGAAGGACTCATCCGGGATTTATTTTGTTCACTATGCCATAGAACCTGAAAGGCTTTCAGTCAACCAATTCGAGGACAAATACTACACCACACTAAAACTGAACGGTGCGGTTTCAGATTTGGACGGCAGGACCATTCATCAGTTTGAAAAGGAAATCAAGTTAGAATTTGATCGAGACCAGATCCAGCAGGTCAGTCAAAGGCCCTTTTCCATCCGAGATATGTTCCCCCTCATTCCAGGCATGTTTAAGGTGTCCATTCTTGTCCTAAACGAAATTTCCAAAGAATTCACTTCCTTGGAAAGAGATCTTCTCATTCCGAGTGATAAAGAGACTGCCTTGCAGATGACCTCTATCCTTATGGGATACAGGAAAAGAGAAAATCCTCCTCCCGAGAGACGGCTTCGTCCATTCCAGATGGGCAAAAATCAGATTTATTTTCACGCGAATAGAGTGTTCCTAATGCAGGATGACTTAGTGTTGACATTTCAGATACACGGATTGTCTATGGAGTTGAGGAACAGAGGAAAGCTCAACTTCACTTTTTTAAAAGATGGCAAGGAATTTAGAACTTTGACGAAACAGATATCTGATTACGAGGATGTTCCTGATTTTGTCGAGCAAGTATCCCTCAAAGAGTTTTTTCCTGCGCACTATCGGATTCGAGTTGCACTCTTGTTCGAAGACAAGGAGGTCATATCTGAGACGGATGAATTCGATGTTACGCATGTTGAGTCCATCGCACGCCCTTGGATATATTCTCAACTCTTGGCGGCAACGGACGACCCTGTCTATTCTTATGTTATTGGCCAACAATTTTTTAACATCGGTGAAGCCCAAAAAGCCCGGATATACTTGGAGGACGCCCACAACAATATGCCGGACAATCCGTTATATGCTCAAGGTCTGTCGCGGATTTATGCGGAACTGAAGGAGCACTCTAGAATTTTAGAGATCTTGGGACCTCTTATGAACCTTCCCGAATACCCGTCTTATGATGTTCATATTCTGCTGGGAGGAAGCTATAAGGAATTGGGAGAGTTTGGCAGGGCCATTGAAGTGTTCGACAAAGCTATCCAGCGATTTGGTGTTGACGTCCCTGTGTTGAATGCTTTGGGCGGGTGTTATTTTAGATTGGGACAATTTTCAGAGGCTCTTGATGCATGGGAAAAATCAATCGAGATGAATCCCGAACAGCCTGAAATCCGAAAAAATATCAAGGCTCTTAGGAGAAAAGATAATGTTCTTCAATCCAAAAAAAACAAAACATAAATTCAAAAATCCTTTTGGTCTCTCCATCGTTTTGCTGCTGATTTTTTGTGTTCTCCTCAGTCCATCCTCCTGCCGGTATTATTCGCTTGAAAAAAAACTTGAACCGGATGATGCTGATTTTATCAGCAAAGTCAGATATATCATTTCGGAGAAGGAAAAACGGATTTTTCTAGAAATTCCGAATGACGAAAAAAAAGATTGGATTGAAGAGTTTTGGCGTTTGCGCGATCCCGATCCTGGGACGGAAGAGAATGAGCTGAAAATGGAGTACTTCAACAGAATCGAGCAGGCAACCGAAATGTTTAGAACTGAAACCAAACCGGGTTGGATGACGGACCGAGGACGGATTTATATTCTTTTTGGACCTCCTATGGAAAGGATTTTTTTTCCAATGGGCAGTGGTCCACAAGGGAAATGTGGAGAAACCTGGTATTATGGAGGATTTCCTGTTGCTTTTGTTGATGACACCTGTACAGCTCAGTTTAAACTTATTACGTATGACTTATCTGGAGCACGGGAATACAATTTGCTCTATATGCATGCCCTAAATCTTGCCCAATCGCGCTCTCAGCAGACTATCCAAGGAGAGCATAAATTTTACAATTTTATCTGGAGGGTGAAAAAAACTCTTATCCAGGAAAACCGTTTGGAAGGGAGCGTTTTCATCCAGGTCCCTTATGCAAGCATATGGTTTTCGGACAAAGACAATAAGCTTGTCACAACTCTTGATCTCCATCTCGAATTACAGAATTTTGAGGGGGAAGTTGTGTGGGAGTTTTCGAAGGACTACACTGTGGAAACGACAGAGGACGAATTAAAGAAGCACAAAGCTAGGAGGTATGATATTGAAGTTCCTTTTATTCTGACCGATGAACTGGATGCTTTGAGTGAAAAAGGAAACAAGCTTATTGCCTACCTGGTCAATCGGACCGGCCAAGAAGAATTAAGAAAAATCATGGATTTTAAGATCAACTGAAGAAACTGAGGTTTCTTTGTCACACAACCGCTCTAAAACGTGAATCTAAGGCTGAATTTAAATGTTCTGTTCCCATAGGCACTCGTGACATCTCCGTAAGTTGAGTATCTTTCAAAAGTCGGAGGTTGGTCCCAGCCCGTTGAATAATCGATATAGCCTCCGGGATTAGACGAAATCCCGTATCCGCTTCTTCCTAGAGCGTTGAGGATGTCGATGTATCCGCCAACAAAAAAACCCTTTCCAACATGGAATCGTTTTTCGATTCTGATATCGAGAGTTGTCAGGGAAGGAAAACGGCGTGTGCCGATCTCTTCTGTGGCCACAGTGTAGACATCTCCATCCCATTTATATGTCGGATCGTCTGGCAGATAAACCGTAACAGTTCTGGCCCATGGACTTCCGGACCTGTGGTTGAAGTAGGTGCTGAATATGATGTCCCACGGGAGGATGACTGTGCTCTGGATTTTGATGTTGAGCGGACGGTCCTGCCCTAATCTTCCGTCAGAAAAGACAAATGAGTTAGGAGTATTGAAACTTTCGGAGACTCCGGATGAGGCTTCGTAATCCCCGCTTATGTTGCCCCAGGTTTTACTCCAGACAAAGGAAGCCAGAAACTGCCAACGGTCTGACATTCTTTTATTGAAGAGTAGCTGAAGGGCCATGTATTTTCGGTAGGCACCAACGACGTTTGTTAAAAAGTAATGGGTATCAGGCGCATCGGCAAGTTCAACATAGGCATAGGAATCCAGGTCATCTTCCGTTTGGAACTGCCCGTCGTCACCAGGATCGACAAAGTTGATTCTTTTCCAATAAGGGCTGTTTTCAGCATAGCCCTTCCAAGCATTTTCTTTTCCGAGTCTATAGTCATTCACGTTTTCGAAAATGTTCTGTTTGTGTTTGTAGACGGCCATGAGTGTGACACTAAAGTCCTTTGCCATTTCTCGGTCGATACCAAATGTGAGTTCATCAGTGTAAGGAGCTGTTGCATCGAGGTCAACTTCCTCTTCGAGTGAAAAAGTGAAAGGATCGGGAGGTAGATAGATTAGGTCAAATCTGTCGGCAGCTGGATCGATGGTTCCATTCTGGTTGTCATCATACCAGTACCATTCACCGGAATTAGGATAGTTAGGATTGGCAAGAGAGTAATACTGAATCATCAAATATTCATTGTATCTGGACCAAGAGCCTTTGATGTTGGTTTTGCCGTCCCCAAAAAGATCATATGCAAATCCTATTCTGGGAGAAAAATGAGTCCAAGTGAAAACATCCATTGCTGGGAGTGTGTAATTGCTGAAAGGAGATTCCCCAAGAGTGGCAAGCAAACCATATGGATCGGCGGATGCAGACTTGTTTTGCTCGGGAAAAGAACCTCTGGAAGTGTCAACGCGAATACCAAGATTCAGGGTGAATCTGTCCATGATGGTGATGCTGTCCTGGATAAAAGCACCAATGTGTTCCATGTTATTTTCCTGGATGGAGCTTCCCTCAATCGGTCCGCATATAAAGGAATAGATTGTGTGCCGATAAGGTTCGGACACGGTTGGATAGGAGGGACCACCTTTATAATAATTAATACCAAATGGATTTCTTCTCCACCAATCCCATTTTCCATTGGTGGCCTCGAATTCGGCCCCAGCCTTAAATTCATGTGAGAGACCAAAGAGGTTGTCCTTGAACAGAGTGACTGTGATACTGGGATTAAATCGTTTTCGGAGATAAGTTTCTTCATACCTGGGATTATTTCTGTAGATATCATAATACCTGTCATAAAACTGAGGGGCATTTGGAATGGCCTGTGCGCTAAAGGGAATGGGGAAAAAGCGGCGAATGAAGCCCATCCGGATATCTACAAACAGGTTTTGGTTGAGAATCCAGTTTATCTGTCCCGAGATAGTGTCGGCTTTTTCTCCGTCCCAGGTTGTCGTTGCGGTGATGTCCCTGTTGGAATCGATACGATTGGTATAGAAATCCTCGGTGATCATGCTCAAATTATAAGTAGTCATCAAGCGGATGTTAGAGGCGAGCTGGAATGTCAATTTTCCAAAAATATTCCTCTCTTTATGGGGAGCTTGATCCATTGTGTAAATCCTTTTTCCAAAATCTTGAGTATCGTCCCAAATGATGTGATTAAAATCTCTTTCCCAGGTGAAAGTGCGGCCGTTTGTGAAAAACCAAACTTTGTTTTTGATGATGGGGCCGCCGAAAGACAGGGAAAAATCTTTCCAACTATTCCAGCCCGATGGGGCACTGAGTCCTACGGCTTCGAGATCGACTTGGCTGAGCAGATCCTCCACTAGAGCACCACTGTAATATTCAGCTGTTCCTCCTCCATGAAATTCATCCCCACCGGATTTGGTCACAATGTTGATAAATCCTCCATCGGCGATGCCCACTTCGGCAGAGTGGCCGAACAGCCCCATCTCGACCTCTTCATAGACATCGATGTTGATATTTGTCATCGGATACATTACCACCGGATCGTTAATGGTCACACCATCGATGGCATACTGGTTGCCGCGGACCGTACCTCCTGAAACGTAAGATGTTCGTCTGAAGTTTACATCCTCTGAGACTGAGCCTGGCACAGAGTTCAAGATGTCATACAAATCACGGGACATGGGAATATTGTAAATGAAGGAATTTGAGTAATTGACTGAAGTTTTGGATGTGATGACATCAACCGTGGGTGATTCGCCAGCTACAGTTACCACTTCTTCCAGGGCGCTCATGATTAAAGTGATATTGATGGTCGTTCGCTTTCCGACGCTGACTCTGAAGTCTTTGCGGATTGTTGACTGGAACCCAGGCATATCAAAGGTCAGTTGGTAACCTTCACCCGGAGGGACTGAGGGAAAACGGAAAGATCCGGTAGCTGATGTGACAAATGTCATTTGACCCTGCAGATTGGGGCCTTCGAGAGTGACAGAACAACCCGGAATGGCATAGTTTTCACTATCGACAACTCTCCCGCTGACTGAACCGGAAAGAATTCCTTGAGCAATGACGAAAGAGGTGAGTCCTATCGTGAACAGCAATATCAAAAGGACTTTGATTGAGTTCTTAATCAATTTTTCCTCCTTCAACGATTTATTCAATTAAGTATTTCTGATTCTGTTTTCCTTTGCATAATACGCCGAACCGATGAAACCGGCGCGGTTTCCGAGAGTGGCGCTTCCAATGCTGCAGCAGTCGAATCCGGCTTTAAATGATCTTTTTTGAGCTTCTTGGATAGCTGGATTGACTAGGAAGTCGCCGGCCTTCATAACCCCCCCTCCGAGGAGAATTTTTTCGGGATTGAGGAGATTGATGGCAATGGAAAGCCCGATGCCCAAGTAGCGCGCTGCCATTGCAAATGCTTCTTGTGCTGCATCTTCACCGGCGAGGGCTTTTTCATAAACTTGAACAGCATCAGTGATGTTTTCTGTCGGGTTGAGCAAAAGGTAGTTTTTGACAATCTTAGGAGCCGAAACTTCGGTTTCTAAGCATCCCCGGCTGCCGCAGTTGCAGGGCTCTCCATTGGTATTGACAGCAGCATGGCCCAGCTCTCCGCCAAATCCGCAGACACCCTGCCAGATTTTTCCTTCTAGGATGATTCCCGTTCCTAATCCGGTCCCAATCGTGAGGAGAACCAAACTGTGTACGTCTTGTCCCGCCCCCTTTTTATACTCTCCAAAAGCAGCCATATTGGCATCGTTGTTGATCGTGAATGGGACTTTTATAAAACGGGAGAGGGCAGGCAAGAGGTCGAAGTGATCGATATCTGGATAGTTGGGAGATTGATAAATCTTTTGTTCTTTCTTGTTGAGCACACCTGGAAACCCAAATCCAACAGCCGAAATAGAGTATTTTTCTCCCTCAGTCAGATCTTTGAGGATTTTCTCTATG
>CAZLLG010000139.1:8380-9805 GCA_964560275.1 uncultured Eubacteriales bacterium
CGTATTCTGGAACATATTCAGAAAGCCTACGAAGAAAAAGAAGCGGTGGTGGGCGCAGATCCGATCCGCACCTTCGAGAAGCAGGTCATGCTGCAGATTCTCGATAATTTATGGAAAGAACATCTCTATGAGATGGATCAGCTCCAAAATATTTAAAGGAGAATCTTTTTTGTTGTGAACGATGGTGCGGCCGGAATCATCGATAAGGCCGTACTTGAGTTGAGTTCCACCTAAGTCAAAACCGGCGTACAATGGCATTTGAATGGCCTTTATTTTTTCTGTCCAATGGCGGCATAGTTTGGGGCAGAATAGAGGAGCTTGTTCAGTTTATCGACGTTTCGATTTAAAATTGTCGAGCCCTCATCTGGGGATGGCAGTTCTTGGAGTTTTTCCTGGTGCAGCTCGGAAGAGAACTTGATCTCCACATCCTCGAAACCGGCAGTTTCGAGAAGGAACTTGAGAGCTTGGGGATGGATAGGTTTTTGGTGAGATAGATCCAGATAATAGATCTGAACAAGAGCAAAAACTGAAGTGGGATTGACAGTCTCGAGCACAATATAACTGGATGGGGCGAGTTTATGGAAGGCAAGGTCGACAACTCTTTTTAAGTAATTTGGAGGCATGTGTTCAATCACCTGAGAAGAGAAAATGCCTCCAAGACTCCCGTCTTCCAATTCTGTGAGTTTATCCAAGATGTCGGTCTTCGAGCAGGTTAAACCTTGTTCTCGACAGATATCGACCATCGAGTCATTGATATCGATGCCTTCGGCTGAAATCCCTTTTTCCGTGAGGAGTTTAAGGAATTCTCCCCTGCCGCAACCCAAATCCAACACTTTTTTTTCTTGTCTAAAAAAATCGATATAGTTTTCCAGCTGTCTTTTGACTTCGTCTGTAGAACCTCTATATCTATTTTCGAAAGCTGCGTACTGCCAATCTTCGAGAGGGAGCAGCACGTCCTCGATGAGCCGAGGGGATGGCATCTTATTGCTTTCGAGAGTGGAAAGAAGTTCATTAAGCTTTTCTTTGAGAAGAAGAAACTTTTTCATTAGCAGGTTCACGTCTTTGTATGCGGCAGCTAAATCGTTTACCCGCCATTCCATACTCTTGAAAATATGGCCGACATGATTGCTGCCCAGAGCATCCCATTCTTTATCCTTGGCATCCATAAGCGCAGTATGTGTTTCCATAAGATCGGTGAGCGTCGATACGAGCTCAGAGGTGAGAATCATGTTCTGTTCGAGAGTTTGATGGAATCCGGAAAGGAGAGGGATGATTGGTTCCCCTGGTAAGTTTTTGGATTTTTCCTTCTTTGAGGATTTTGAGATAAAAGGAAAGGGACGATATTTTCTTGACTGGGCAGACAGATCCTCTAATTGAGCGGAGACATTCAGGGAATCAAAAGAGTCTTGGAGTTTTTTTAAGTCC
>CAZLLG010000140.1:0-9772 GCA_964560275.1 uncultured Eubacteriales bacterium
GGAAAATGACAACACCACTTTCTTCCGGTTATCCGTACCCAGGCGGAGACGGCCAATGGCTCCATAGGGATAGTAGGCCAATGGTCCACCGCGTGTCAGATAATGACTGTACCTTGGGGGATCATAGCTGAGATAAAGTGAACCGTTCCAGTAATTGAGCAGCTGAGCCGCAGCCGTGAAATTATAGTATTCATCCGTACGGTTAAGGCTAAAATCATACGAACGGTAGGTGGACAATGTCAGGCTCCATGTGCGGAATATTTTCCCTGGAATAAAACTCCTGTACCCCGCCTCTATATGGCCATTTATAGCATCCCCTCTGGAATGGTACCCTAGATCCATGGCGTGAAATCCCGGAGAAACAACGCCAAAAGCGGTGTTGAAAATGAAATTTCCCTTCTGTTTATTGAGATATATCCGTCCGGCCCATCCGTCCAATGTTGTGGCTGTTGGATCCACCTGTACGTAGTCGACATCCGGGCGCTGAAAATAATGTAAGGACGAATTTTGAAGACGTGTGATCGCCGACTCGCTGCCTGCAACCGCCGTTCCCCCCATCCAACCTGTCAAAACCCATGTCCTGTCAGCATCTAGAAAAGACCAGCCATCAAAAGCCAGGGCAAAAGCCGAAGCAGGAAGACGGTTTCCCAAATTTGAAGAACTCATGTCGCGGATCACTCCGGTGACCATAAAACCCAGCCCGCTGAATCCCTCCACAAATTCCTTCTGTGCACGGATAACTCCATAGGTTGAAAAAGGTTCGACCTCGGGCCTGGTTCGCTCTCCGTAATAATCGACAGCTGCAAACTCACGCTGAGTGACTGCGCTGAGCACACCCAGATTCCAACCCTTCCCAATTTTGCCAGTCATCTTGGCCGCTGTCAGGATCGTTGTCCAATCCGGCGAGTCCAAATAGCCGGGTCCGGAGGCGAAACCCTGAGGCGACCGCCCGATCCGACGGCTGTAGAAGAGAGTGGGATTTCTCCACCCAAGATTGCGAACCACATTCGCCCCGCCGTAGCCAAAACGGAAAATATCATTGCCTTCGATAAAAAACGGCCTTTTTTCCGCGTAATATGTCTCCAAATCGCTGATATTGATCACAGCAGGATCCACTTCGACCTGACCAAAATCGGGATTGGCCGTGATATTTAATGTCAGGTTTGTCTGGAGGGAAGCCTTAAGGTCAAATCCAACATTGCCGGAATAGTCGCTTTCGGTCCTGAAAGGATTTCCGGCCACAGCTGGGCTGTACTTCGCCTGTCCCACCGTGTAGGGAAGGATTTCAATGGGCCTGCGGGGGCGGATCCCTTGGATACCGTCAAGCTGGGCAAACCGGGAGACATACCCGCTTTCCTCCCTTGAAATCCAGGAATAATAGCATTTTTCATTCTTTCGTTTAATCAGCCGGATGAAGTTGACACCCCAGGTGTAAAAGGATTTTTCCTTAAACCGAAGCTGTGGGTATGGAATCCGCATCTCTACCGTCCATCCCTCTTCATCAATTTGAACCGCACTTTCCCACACTCCATCCCAGGTGAAATCCTTTCCCTCATCGTTAAACAGAGTCCCGTCTCTAATCGAACCGGAAGGATTGACTTCAAATTGGAAACCGCTCCGGCGGTCAAAATAGGGATCCACAGCAAACGTGAACCAGTCGGACTCTATCTCATCATCGCGGCGGCCCAGCCGGCTGACAATGCCCTCCGGTTTTCGGTCGTAAAGCCGTGCCGCCACATAGAGATTTTCCCCATCATAGGCAATCCAAACAACCGTTTGTTCTGAGGCGGGCGCTCCATCATCCGGTTCTGACTGGAGGAATCCCGAAAAACCTCTAGTCTGCCAAACCTCTTCCAAAAGTTTCCCATCAACAGAGATCGGATTATCTGTCCGGAGGGCCTGGAGTGAAGGAGGCTCATCTGCCTGAACTCTATCAAAAGAAAAGCAAAGAAGACAAATTGCGAGTGTAAGGACAAGACAAGTTTTTTTCATTTAAGAGGCGAGATTATAGTACAAAACTTGCCGTCAATCCAATATTTTTGTAAAAAACAGTTTGAATTTTTCGAAGTGGATTGTTTTCTCCAATATTTTTGCACCCCCAATAGATAAATCCATTGTGAATGCATAAATCACATTGTTTCTCTTGGGATCCTTATAATTTACCCATTCGATAGCAACTTTATTTTCTTCTTTAAAGCGTTCTTCTTTTCGATCTTTCCAGGTTCGTTTTCGCTTTCTTTTTGGCATAAATCTACCCCTGTGCACCTACAATATTCATAAAATCCGCATATTCGGTTTATACTCTTTTGGGGTGATTTTGAGGGGGACTACTGCGAATAGGGCCTATCATCAACGACGCCACCGTTCTTTTTTTGCCCGAGACTTCCAAAAATCATTGTTGAGTCGGTTGATTTTTATAGCGATAAATCGTCGGTAGAAAAAACCGGGGGCAGCCCGCAGGGCTTTATCGGCGGCCAGTGCCATGGCAATGTCCTCTTATGTCTTTTTAATTTTTTCAGCCATCTTTCCGATATTTTCCAATTCCTCATAAGTATGTTCTGGATGTGATCGAGATGATGCCGGTGCTTCAAGCTGCCGTCTAAAATGAGTGTTTTTATGTGAGAATTTCTCTCTAAATATAGTGTAACAAAATAAAGGAATAGTTTTATTTATTCAAGAAAAGCCTTAAAATATAAAACGCAACCTTAAAATCGTTCATAGAGTATTTAAGTGGGTTTCAAAAACAGAAAGATTTACGTCGGTCTCAGTCTCGATAAAATTATCGAAAGATCCAATGATTTAAAAGTGGCCTACAAGTCAGAGCTGGAATTTGGTGATTTTCTTATCGTCTCTACGAGGAATTCAAGTTATTATATCAATGTCCTCGGTTTTGACTCATATCTAGTAATCGGCGGATGGTTTTCTAAAAAAGGACTTTCCCCCATCAAGACAACCATAGCCGGATGCACTTGGGGAGGTCACATTCTCAAGACCGATATTATCGCTGCCTGTGGCCTGCGTCTCGAATTTGATAACCAGATTGTCACATCAAAAATAAAGACTATATTTCTGTTTAAAAGGAATTGGCAAAATTAAACGAGAAGATTCCCTCTCTCAAGAAAACTCCAGCCGCTCTGTATAATAGTCAAAAGTCGGTTTGTCAACCAAATCTCTATTCTTGTCACCATCAAGGGGTGAGTATTGTCTCATCTAACCAATCTCTATATAATTCATCACAACCATGAAACATAAAACTAAAATCCTTAAAAAAATTTTTTTGAGTTTTTCTGTGGGCTTCCTCTTTTCTCTGGTTTTTTCTCTTCCGGTTCGAAGCCAACCGAGGCCTCTGGTGGTTCTCCTTGAATCTGAACTCAATAATCAAGCCTTTTATGACGCCTGGGTCGAGTTCAAGGATAAGGGGATTCGCACAAGGAGGCAGCGCCAGAAAATAATGAAAGATCTGGAAGAAAATTTCAATTCGAGGGCTCTGGAAAGGCGGAGGACCAAGCGAACGCTTCCCGGGCTTTTCGATGAGAGGGATTTTCCTCTGTCCCCAATCTATCTAAAGGGTGTAGCTAAAACCGGTGTAGTCCTCAAGGTCCAAAGCCGCTGGCTCAACGGAGTTTCAATTCTGGCGACAAAGAGCCAGATTGCAGAGATAAAAAAACTGCCTTTTGTGACAAAAGTCACAGATTTTCATGAGAATAAAGCCCGAATACCACTTGAACCAAGAGAAAAGCCATCAGCTCAAAGCCCTGAAGAGAAAGCCATCTACTTCGAACGTTCGAAAATCGCGGCCCGCCAGCTGGGCCTCGATAAACTGCATGAGGCAGGATTCACCGGCCGCGGGATCAGGATCGCCGTTATCGACGCCGGATTCGACCTTTCGCACTCGGCCTTCCGGAATCCCCATAAAACCATTCACGTTGTCGCAGAGTGGGATTTCGTTGAAAACGATGAAAGCATTATACCCCGTCCAGGGACACACCCCACCTACTTCAGTCACGGCACGTCCGTTCTGGGAACGATCGCTGCCTACGCCCCGAATGAGCATGTGGGGACAGCATATGATGCCGAATTTATTCTTTGTAATCCGGAGGCAGGAGAGGAAGAGTTCTACCTGGAGGAACGATGGTTTGTAGCCGCGCTGGAATTTGCGGAAGCTCATGGAGCGGACATACTCACATCCTCACTTGTTCTGTATGACGGCTACACTGTGGACCAGGCCGATGGCAAGACATCGGTTATGACACAGGGCATAAACATCGCCTGCGGAAACGGCATTATCTGCCTCACCGGAAGCGGAAATTATGGACATGATAAAAATCCATCCATATCCCACCTGATGACTCCCGGAGATGCACAAGATATCATTACTGTTGGAGCTATCAATCCAGCCGGGACGATCGCAGGTTTCAGCTCTGACGGGCCGACAGCTGACGGCCGCCAAAAACCTGAGGTATTGGCACTGGGTTCACAGGCAACAACGGTCTCTATAGAGAATAAAAACGGGTATAGATTCGGTGGTGGAGTGTCCATCGCAACACCTATTATGGCGGGTGCGGTTGCGTGTCTTCTGCAGACTCACCCGGAGTGGACGGTGGAGGAACTCCGTGAGGCTCTCTTTCGTTCGGGTGACTTTTACCGCGAGCACGGCAGGCCCGATCCTTCCTATGTCCATGGATATGGAATTCCGGATGTTTTTCTCGCTTCAGGGCTGGAAGTCACACCCAGGCATCGATCATTCATGGAAAAAGTGGTAAAAACTTTAGAAGATTGGCTGGATAAGGAGGCGCAGAGCCCAAGACGCTCTCTCTTTGTTCAGTGGGAAATCCAGAACAGCAGTACTCAAGCCAGCATCCGTGGAATTTCTGCCGTCGATATCAGGACCTGCTGGATCAGTGGCAGTCAAGGGACGGTTGCTCGGACCACAGACGGGGGAAAAACTTGGACCGCTTCACAAATCCCGGGAAACGAAGACCTCGACTTTAGAGATATCGAAGCGTTCGATGAACATACGGCTCTTGTGATTTGCGCCGGACGGCCTGTTAAGATTTTTAAAACTTCGGATGGGGGTACCACCTGGGAAGAAAAATATTCCAATCAGACGGAAGGAATATTCTTTGATGCCATGGATTTTTGGGATAACGAAAAAGGTATCGCCATGAGCGATCCGATCGATGGGCGATTTTTTCTCATCCGGACTTTTGATGCAGGAGAAAGTTGGGAAGAAATACCCGCGGCGAACTGCCCACCAGCGCTGGACGACGAAGCGGGATTTGCAGCGAGCGGAACCTGTCTGACCGTTCAAGAGGAAGGACATGTCTGGTTTGGAACGGGTGGGGCTGCCGCCAGGATCCACCACTCAAGCGACTGGGGAAGTTCCTGGACAGTATATGAATCTCCACTGCAGAGTGGTTTGCCGTCTCAGGGAATCTTTTCCATCGCTTTTAAGGATAAGGACCACGGCATCATTGTCGGGGGCGATTACCAGAATCCAAGCAGCAGAAATCAGTGTATGGCCAAAACAGAAGACGGCGGCCAAAGCTGGACCAGCAGCCAAAAGCAGGGACCGAGGGGATACAGGTCATGTGTTTTGTTCGTGCCGGGAACCCTCTCTACCTATATCGCGATAGGGAGGGGAGGTTCTGATATCACGAATGATGGCGGAAAAATCTGGAATCCACTCAACAACGATGGGTATTTTTGCTTGAGTATCGAAAAGACAGGAAGGGTGGGATGGGCTGCCGGCGCCGATGGCCGAATCGCCAAACTGACCTTACTCAAACAATAAATTAAACTAGCGGGCAAGTCGTGTCAGGCCAAAATTTTTGGCCCATTTCAGGGCCTCCGCATACTCCTGCTGCTTCAGCCGGCGCGAGAGCTTCGGATAATCCATGGCCTTGTGCTCAGGTTTATACTGTCTCATCACATTGACATAACTTTTTTGGGAAATCTCTTCCGCAATGAACTTCAGCACATCTTTTGTGCCTGAAATCCTATTCGGCAGAACCAGATGACGGACCATAAGACCCCTCCGGGCAATCCCACGCTGGCCCGTAGTGAGGTTTCCGACCTGACGGAACATCTCTTTAAAAGCCAAACGGGCATAATAGGGATAATTAAAAGCCTCAGAGGAATACAATCCCGAATTTTTTGGATCCATGTATTTAAAATCAGGAAGATATATATCCACGATTCCATCGAGAAGTTTTAATGTCTCAGGTTTTTCATAACCGGATGTATTGTAAACAAGCGGAATTTTCAAACCCAACGGAATCGCAATATCCAGGGCGTTGACGATATTGGGGACATAGTGAGTCGGTGTGACCAGATTGACATTATGGCAGCCGAATTCCTGAACCTTGAGCATGGCCTGGGCCAGACGGCTGTCAGAAGTTTCCACGCCGTTGCCATCGATGCTGATGTCATAATTCTGGCAGTACACACACCGCAGGCCGCAGTGCGAAAAAAATATTGTTCCTGATCCGTTTGTCCCTACCAGAGGGGGTTCTTCACCAAAATGAGGAAAAGCACTGGAAATCTTTACTGTATGGGAGGCCTGACATTTTCCTGTTTCTCCCCTTGTCCTATCCACCCGGCAGTCTCTTGGACAAAGTGTGCAGTTCTCATGAAGTGCCTGGAGTTCCTTAACGCGTCCTTTTAGCTCCCCGCTCTTGTGCAATTTCAAATAGGAGGGATAGAGTTCCGCCGAATTTCGCTGATTTTGTGCATTTATAGAAGAATTATGGGACGTCCATCCAAGAAAAAACAGACTCGTGCATTTGATAGAAGCATCCAGAAAGGATCTCCGGTCGATCTTCATTGACCCAGATACTATTTTATAAAAGATTCGCCTTAAGTCAAAATTTTTTTTCCGACTCTCAGTAAGGAACACAGCAAAGAATCTTTACTCTCAGTTACGGAGTTTGGGATTTATCTCGAGTTCAGAAAATCAATTTTTCATTGACTTTGAACCTCATAAATTGATAATAATAAAAAGCCTAGTATATCGGGTAACTTTATATGAATTTAAGAAGGCAGATAAAATGAAAAAAATCTGGATTAAACCGAGTTTAATCATTCTGCTTTTTGCCCTGATCCTGTTCAGTTCCCTGGCGGCGATCGGCCAGCAGGCACCCGGCAAAGACCAGATCCAGGTTCCCCCTCCCCCTCTCAGTGAAGATACATTCCCCTGTTCTATGTGCCATGGAGATATGGAAACCAACCTGGAACGGCGGGAACTCGTCGACATGCATGACGACATTGTGCTCAAACATGACGAAGAAAACCGGTGGTGTATGGCCTGTCATGACGATAAAAACAGGGATATGCTGCACTCAGCCAGCGGCGAATTGATCGATTTCAGTGAATCTTACAAACTGTGCGGCCAGTGCCACGGCCCGAAACTCAGAGACTGGGAGGCCGGAATTCACGGAAGACGAACCGGACATTGGGATGGAGAAAAACAGTATCTTTTGTGTGCTCACTGCCACAATCCTCATTCACCGAAGTTTCCCCTTATGAAACCTGAACCTGCCCCAAAAAAACCGGAAAAAAAGAAATGAAAATGAGCATACGTAAAACTGCATTCTCACCAAAAAAAGTCAACAGGCGGTCGTTTCTCAAAGCCGCGGCCGCAACATCCTCTGCTGCCGCGCTCGCCGCATGTGGGGATAAAGCGGCGATCCAGGAATTTCTCCAGAGAGATTTTCGATCGCTGTCTAAAGAAAAAATCGCAAAAGTTGTCGAACGCCTCGAGGCCGAATACTTAGAAAAATTCGGAAAAGAATTTACAGTGTCGACCAAGGAATCCATCCCCAATACTTTTTTCGGCTACGCGCTCGATCTTTCCAGATGTATCGGCTGCCGGAAATGTGTTTATGCCTGCGTAGAGGAAAACAACCAATCCCGAGATCCCCAAATCCACTGGATTAAGGTTCTGGAGATGGAAAAGGAAAAGGGCATCGATTTTGTCGAGGCCAACCTCTATTACGACCACGAAAAAGTTCCGCACGAGGGTCACTTTTATGTCCCGATGGCCTGCCAGCAGTGCAGAAATCCCTACTGTGTCAAGAGCTGTCCTGTCGGGGCCACTTGGACCGACCCGGATGGCATTGTCGTTGTCGATTACAACTGGTGTATCGGCTGCCGCTGCTGCATGGCCTCATGTCCTTACGGCGCTCGAAATTTCAACTGGGGGAAACCTAATCTTCCCGCTGAGGAGGCCAATCCCAACACTCATTATTTGGGCAACCGACCCCGGATGAAGGGAGTTGTAGAAAAATGCACTTTTTGTGTTCAGAGAACCCGGGAAGGCCTTTACCCGGCCTGTGTGGAAGCCTGCCCTGTGGGCGCACGAAAATTCGGCAACCTCCTGGACAAGGACAGCGAAATCCGTTACATCCTTGAAAACAAGAGGGTTCTCATCCTTAGAGAGGTCCTGAACACACAGCCAAAATTCTATTATTTTTACGGCACATGATAAGAGGAATGAGGTGACACGGTGAAATTTATCCGTTTTTTAAAAGAAAGTTTTCAAATCGTAATCAAGGGAAGCCCGAAATATTACACATGGCTGGCCTTTTTGTTCATTCTGATCGCCTGGGGTGCATCCGGTTACATCCAGCAGCTCAAACACGGACTGCTGGTGACAAACATGAGAGATCCCATATCTTGGGCTTTCTACATCGGAAATTTTACATTCCTCGTTGGTGTGGCCGCAGCCGCGGTCATGCTGGTTATTCCGGCCTATATCTACAACTGGAAGCCAATCAAGGAAGTTGTGCTATTTGGAGAACTGCTCGCTATCTGTGCGATGATCATGGTCATTCTTTTTGTCATTGTCGATATAGGAAATCCCATGCGGCTTTGGCACATGATACCTTTTCTGGGGAAGCTTAACCTGGGCCAATCGCTGCTGGCCTGGGACACGATCACTCTTCTCGGTTACTTTGCCCTGAACTGTTTTATTGTTGGCTATCTCCTCTACTCTCTTTTTTATAAAAAAGAGTACAATAGAAAACTCCTGACACCTCTCGTCCTCCTTTCCGTCCCCATTGCAATCGGTATTCATACCGTTACTGCTTTTATCTATAATGGTTTTGCGGGCCGCCCTTACTGGAACAGCGCTCTTTTGGCACCGAAATTCCTTGCTTCGGCATTCTGCTCTGGTCCTGCCGTCTTGCTTATCCTGTTCCAAATCTTGAAAAAAACAACAAATTTTGAGATTAAGGACGAAGCCATCTGGAAGATCGCAGAACTCATGGCCTATGCCATGTTCATCAATCTGTTCTTTTTCGGTGCTGAAGTCTTTAAAGAAATCTACTCAAACACGGAACATCTTGTCCATTTAAAATATCTGTTTGTGGGGGTTGGCGACAACAAGGATATCGTTCTCTATGGATGGACGTCATTAATCATCTCTATCGTTGCTTTTTTTCTATTCCTGATCCCTAAAACCAGAAAAAATCCAATCACGTTGAATCTCGGAGCTGTCTTGATCTGGTTTGGAGTCTATATAGAAAAAGGGATTGCCCTGCTGATCCCAGGATTTACACCAGATACCATGGGACAGGTCTATATTTATAGGCCTTCCATCGCAGAAGTTAAAATCGCCACAGCCATCTTTGCCATAGGATTTCTTATCTTTACGCTAGTGACAAAGATCGCCATCGCTATTAATTTTGAAGGCTTCAATATCGACTCCCTGAAAAGAAAAAAACCTGCCTAGTCATAGATCGGGGCCTGGCTTTCTTTTAAGATTAATTGG
>CAZLLG010000141.1:0-9764 GCA_964560275.1 uncultured Eubacteriales bacterium
GCTTATTTGGCACAACATGAAATACCATGCTTTTATTCATTTTGGTCCCAATACGTTTACCGATATCGAGTGGGGACATGGGGATGAATCCCCCGATGTATTCAATCCCTCCAAATTAGACTGCCGCCAATGGGCTAAAACCATAAAGGATGCAGGTATGAAAGGCGCCCTCATCACGGCCAAACACCATGATGGATTCTGCCTCTGGCCATCGGCATATTCGACACATACAGTCCGAGAGAGCCAGTGGCGCGGCGGAAAAGGCGATGTCCTCCAAGAACTGTCCGATGCCTGCAGGGAGTTTGGAATAAAATTCGGGGTTTATGTCTCCCCCTGGGACCGGAACCACCCCACTTATTTCACCGATGAATACAACTCGGTGTTTAAAAAAATGCTGGAGGAGGTCCTGACTCATTACGGCGATGTGTACTATGTATTTTTCGATGGAGCCTTCAGTGTCGGTCCAGATGGGAAACGGCAGGAATACGATTGGGCAGGTTTCACAGATGTTGTCCGAAGGTGCCAACCCAACGCCGTGATATTCAGTGACGCAGGACCCGATGTCCGCTGGATTGGAAACGAAAGAGGATATGCCTCCGAAACAAACTGGTGCACCGTAAAAAAAGACGCTTTTTATCCTGGAATTGGCGGAGTCAATGACCAATTGCTCACTGGCCATGAAGACGGCGAACTGTGGATCCCCTCCGAAGTCAACACCTCCATCCGCCCGGGATGGTTCTATCACAAACAGGAAGATAGCAGAGTAAAATCACTGAATAGGCTCATTGACAACTACTATCATTCCGTAGGGATGAATGGAAATTTTCTCTTAAACCTTCCTCCAGACACAAGGGGACTTATCCATGAGAATGACATCCAGAGATTGATGGAACTGAAAACCTATCTGGATGAGGCGTTTTCAATCAATCTTGCACATGAGGCCGCTGCCGAATCAACACAGACAAGGGGAAAACCATTCAGCGCAAGCAAAGCCATCGATGGAAATCACAAAACCTATTGGGCCCCAAAGGAAAATGTTTTAGAGGCGTCCATAGAGCTGGACTTCGGTGCACCTAAAGAAATGAATGCCCTGCTTATTCAAGAATACATCCCTCTGGGCCAGCGAGTGAAATCGTTTTCCATAGAAGCTCATATAAACGATAAATTTAAACAAATCGTCACCGGGGTCACTATTGGCAACCGCAGAATAGTCAAATTCAATTCGATTTTGACACAAAAATTAAAAATAAATATCACATCAAAGGCCTGTCCACTGATAAGCAACATCGAAGTCTACTGTGTCCCTGAGATAGGTGAAGGGACAGGTTCACAGCAAGAGGTGTTATAAAATGTCCTTGTTGGAGATTTAATATGCCTCTAAAAAGGAGGGATTTTTTAAAGCTTTCGGCCGCGGGTCTGTCTGGATTAGCTCTCCAGCTCAACCTTTCCTGTAGAAACCGCAGAGACCGTCCCAATATTCTCCTCATCTGTGTGGATGACCTGCGTCCGGAGTTGGGGTGTTATGGCAAGGAGTATATCAAGACTCCACATCTAGACTCTCTCGCACAAGAAGGAATTGTTTTTTCTCGTCATTTTATCCAGGCCCCGACATGCGGCCCCTCCAGATACAGCCTTTTAACGGGATTGCGCCCCAGGACAAAAGCGGAACTCAATAATTCATTTATGGAAAACAACTTCTATAAAAGACCGGAAACAGAAACTCCGGAGACTTTTGTGCACCATTTCAAAAGAAACGGCTATTATACGGTGGGGATTGGCAAGATTAGCCATACACCCGACGGCCGGATCAGAAAGGATAATTCAACCCTGGAGTTGCCCTACAGTTGGGACGAGATGCTCTGCGAGAAAGGCCCTTGGGGCGGAGGTTTTGACACTTTTTTTGCCTATGCCAGTGGGGAAAGCCGGGCGAGTTTGGATTTTCAGGTACCACCCTTTGAATGTGCCGATGTCTCTGACGAAGGTTATCCGGACGGATTAAACGCAAATCTAGCCGTCCAGAAACTCGAGGAACTCTCCAATAAAGAAGATCCCTTTTTGATGTCGGTGGGATTCTACAAACCCCACCTACCCTTTAATTCTCCAAAAAAATACTGGGATCTCTATAAACGCCCAAGCATATCTTTGTCTCCCAATCCTGACGTGCCTAATAATACTCCCTTGAACTTCCTGCATGACAGCCGTGAATTTTTCGGTAACTACCAAAAGGGAAAAGAATATGGAGCAAAAAGGAAAAAGGTCAGTGAAGAGTATGCGCAAGAAATTCGTCATGCCTACTTTGCGGCTGTAAGTTATGTTGACGCTCAAATTGGGAAGGTCCTCGCCAGTTTGAAAGACATCGGATTGGACAAGAATACCATTGTTGTCGTATGGGGAGATCATGGCTGGCATTTAGGCGACCACACGATCTGGGGAAAACACAGCCCGTTTGAACGGTCCACCCACAGCCCGCTTATTTTCAAATTTCCTAGTATGAGGAGATCCGGAATCAGCACAAGAGCACTGACAGAGACGATCGATATCTATCCGACCCTCTGCAGTCTTGTTGGAATTAATCCTCCCTCCGGCCTTGAAGGAGAGAGTCTTATCAAAATTCTCGATGAGCCTCAGACAGGTGGAAAACAGGCTGTTTACAGTTATCAGAATAACCGTATCTCTATGCGGACAAACCGATACCGACTTGTTGCCCAGTATGAAGACGACAAATCCTGGACATTTGCGCTGTTTGATCACCAATCCGATCCTTATGAAACAATAAATATTGCCGAAGACCATAAAGATATCGTCGAACAATTACTGCCTCTGTTAAATAAGGGCAACACAGGGATTATCCCAAAAATTGATTTATAGGAGAACAACCATGCCGACAAAAGATGAACTCGAAACAATCTTTGAAGAGCTAAAAAAAATTTTGGAAAAATACTCCCCCCCGTTTTCTGTCAAAGAGCCTTCAGCAGCTCTAAAAAAGAAAAAAAGTTATGAACTCACGTCATATAAAAAGGTCGTCATTGCCGGACGGCCAAAAGACGAAATGTATTTCGCGGGCATCATCATCCAAAAAAATTACGTGGGATTTTACTACATGCTGGCCTATGCTGAACCAGACATAAATGACCCGTGGAACGTGAAAGATCAACTGAGCCCGCAATTCCTGGCTCTTCTTAAGGGCAAAACCTGTTTTTATATAAAGAGTACAGAAAAGGCCATCCTCGATGAAGTGAAAAAGGCGCTCGATATTGGTGTAAAAAAATATAAAGAATGGGGATGGGTTTAACGAGATCCGGATACGCCTGCTTTTTTTACCTATCTTTCAAAAACAACACGGCCATCGACGATTGTTTTCATTACTTTCATATTGAGGACATCTGTGGGATCGTTTTTTACAATATTGCGGTCAATAACTGTGATGTCAGCCAGTTTTCCAGCCCTGATTGAACCGCGGACACTGTCCTCTCTCATACAACCGTAAGCGCCATTGAGGGAAAAACACCGGATGGCATCTTCCATCGTGATTTTTTGGTGGGGAATCCATCCGCCCTGGGGATCACCCTCATTATTGGTCCGGTTCACGGCCGCGTTCAGCACATATTTGGGATGACAAAAAAATATGGCTCCTGCATTTCCAGGAATATCAGATCCAAAATTCATCAAAATGCCTTTGTCGAGAAATGTCCGGAAAGGAAAGGCCAGCTGTTCCCTCTGCGGTCCCAACCTCTCGAAAAGCCAGCGCATATCATCGGCAACCTGGCTGGGATTTGTTTCAACAATAAGATTAAGAGCCTTGATCCTATCAAATTCTCTTGGTTGGACGATCTCGGCATGGATGATCCGAAACATGCTCATGTCTGCATTCAAGTCAACGTGAATCCGTTCCAGCACGTCCACCACCTCGGAAACACCTCTGTCACCAATCGCATGAGAATCTACACTAAATCCATGTTCGACGGCCTTTTTGCAGTAATTATAGAAGACATTTGGATTGCCGACCAGGCTTCCAAACGTATCTGAATCGCTGTTATACTCCTGGTAATGCCCCCTATAGTCTGGGCGATCGTTGTAAGGTTCAAAAAGCATGGCTCCTCTAGAACCTAAGAAACCATCGTTTGCACTCTTGAACGAACCAAAGCGCAGGAAATAATCCCGGTTATTTGTTCGAGGATGTGAACCCATTGTGTACCCTTTTTCAAACATAGCTTCTTGAAGGTCCAGCCACGGTCTCATCCAGACACGGCAGGTCAGCTCCCCCTCTTCCTGAAGTTTTACAAACCGTTCGACTTCTTTGAAACTGCGGAACATATCATGAATTTCTACAATCCCCATTTCAGCCATAAGCTTTAATGCAAAACGGTATTCGTCAAGAATGCGTTCTTCAGATTTCGGCTTGACCACGGACCGAATTTTGTCGATGGCTGGAGATCCTTTATACAGCAATCCAGTAGGTTTTCCCTCTTGATCAAGTTTCATTCCCTTTAATCGAGCGTTTTCAAGCTTGGCTGCACGTAAGGCCGCCGTATTGGCCAGGAAGAGTTTTCCATCATAGCTGTTGAGGAGGGACGGATTATTAGACGTTATAGGATCTATGGTTTTTCTCTGAGGCTCCCATCGTTTGGCTGTTGTTCCTGTATCGATCTCACCTTTACCAGCCATCCACTGGATTGCGCCACTCCAATCTCCTCCGGTGATCCACTCACCTGGCCCGACATTGTCGACAACCCGACGGAGTTCCTTGATAAGGCCCTCATCATTTTCTACATTCATGAGTTGAACATCAAACTGCTGGGCAGCAAATCCGGCAAAATGGACATGGGCATCGATAAAACCTGGTAAAGCCATTTGTCCGTCCAAGTCGATAACACGTGTTGAGGTCCCGATATATTTTTTAATCCCTTTATTTTCCGCTAGGACAGCTTCGATTTTATTTCCCATGATCACAATGGCTGAGGCCCAAGGAAATTCTTTTTCCAATGTAAAAATTTGACCATTTGTGAGAACGAGGTCAGCTTCAGATTTTGTGCACGAAGAACAAAAAATAATTAAAATTAGTAAAATCCAATATAGTTTTTTCATGGAAAAAACATACCACAGGCTAAACCGGCGGTCAATTTATAAGAGTTGTTGCTGTCTGAGCGAAGAAAATATTTGCCCGTTTAATTCTCGTTGTGATATGTTTAAGTTCAATACATTTTTTTTAGCTTATCAGGATAATGCCAATAATATTGAGGAATTCTGAACTATGAGAGTTAAAATTTCCATTGCTTTTATTTTACTGTGTATGGTCTTTTCAGGGTGCCAAAAATCAAGATACGGCCCAAATTGGGAATCACTCTTCGCTCACAATGAAGCCCCTGAATGGTTTATGGATGCAAAGCTGGGCATCTACTTTCACTGGGGTGTCTATTCTGTACCGGCATTTGGCAGTGAATGGTATCCGCGCAACATGTTCCGGAAAGAAAGCCGGGTCAATAGATACCATATGGAAACTTATGGGGATCCGGCCGAATTTGGCTATCAAGATTTTGTACCTCTCTTTAAAGCCGAAAACTTCAATCCCGAAGAATGGGCGCAGTTGTTTAAAAAAGCCGGCGCTCGTTTTGCGGGGCCGGTGGCCGAACATCATGATGGATTTTCTATGTGGGCCAGCCAAATTAATCCGTGGAATGCCAGAGATAGAGGGCCGAAGCGAGACATCGTCGGTGAGATGGAAAAGGCCGTTCGCAGCAATGGCATGCGTTTTTTCACATCATTCCACCATGCATTCAATAACCAACATCCCATCAAAAGTTTTCCCACCGGCTACTATCCCCATGTAGAAGGTTGGCCCACTGCATCCAACGATCCTGAGCTCCGTTTTCTCTACGGAAATATTCCGAGAGAAAAATTCCTCGAACTTTGGAAAGGCAAGTTATTCGAGGTCATCGATGGATATCGTCCTGACATTATCTGGTTTGATTTTGTGCTCGGGGATATCCCGGAAGAAACACGACAGGAGTTTCTCTCTTATTACTTAAACAGCGCTGACAAATGGAACAAAGACGTTGTCATCACCTACAAACAAGAAGATCTTCCCAGAAACGTGGGTGTCCAAGATTTTGAAAAGGGCCGACTTGACCGGCTGACAGATTACACATGGCTGACGGATGACACAATCAGTTGGGGCAGCTGGTGCTACACAGAAGGCCTCGAAATTAAGTCCATCCAAACTGTTCTACACACGTTTATCGATATCGTGAGCAAGAACGGTGTCCTTCTGCTGAATGTCTCCCCGAAAGTCGACGGCACAATTCCCGACAACCAAAAGCAAGTTCTTTTTGAGTTGGGAAAATGGTTGGACATAAATGGAGAAGCCATCTATGCCACACGGCCTTGGAAAGTTTTTGGGCAGGGACCAACTCGTCTAGAAAAGGGCGGGGAATTTGTGGGCCGGCTGAACTACACATCTAAGGACATTCGATTTACTCAGAGCAAGGACAGCCAATTTTTCTATGTCATTGTAATGGGATGGCCGGAAGAAGAAATTCTTCTCACTTCGGTGAAGGTAAATTCCGTTTCAGACAAATCAAAGATCGAACTGCTGGGCAGCAATCTGAACATCACGTATAGTCTTGAAAAGAATAAGACGCTTAGCATTTCCCCTCCGAATCGGGACGCAGAGAACTCGATTGGTCTTTATGCAGCCGTTTTTAAGCTGAGTGGATTTACATTCGATAGGAGACAATAGAGACATCCTTTAAGGAGAGACTATAATGGAAAAGAAACAGAACAAATATGAGTGTGCACACTGCGGTTTTACCGCCGACAACAAATTCACAGGGGATATATGCCCAGATTGTGGATTGACATTCTGGAAATGCGGCAACTGTGGATTTCTCATCACTGCCACCGTCCCACCCAATGCATGCCCATCATGCAAACAAAAATGCGAATTCCGGAATGTTTCATGTTACACTCCGGACTGTGGTGGACCGGGCAAAGTGGATCCCCGTCTAGTCTAAATCACAGCTGTTGATTGACCCCTATTCTCCTGTGTGCTAATTTATCTTTCAAGCTTATTAATTAATACTGGAGGAAGAAGTAATGCCTAAAATTGAATGGGATGACAGTTTAAAAATAGGGGTGGATCATATCGATGAACAGCATAAAATGCTCATCCAGAAATTAAAAGATCTCTCGGATGCTTTTCAGATGGGACTCGAACAAAACAAAATGTTGAAGACCATAGATTTTATGATCGATTACACGGGCTTTCACTTCCGTGAAGAGGAAAAGCTTATGATTGAACATAATTATCCGGGATTAGAAACACAAAAAAAGCAGCACCGGGAATTTCAGAACACATTAAATTTCATACTCGAAGACTATCAGGACGAAGGCCCGACCAAGGCCTTGGCAACTTCCATAAATGTCTTTTTGCTTAACTGGCTTGTAAATCACATCAAAGGACTGGATGTTCAAATCGGAAAATTCATATCTGATAAAACTGGCAAGCACTAACAAATCTCCTTTGATCGAGACAGGTCAAGAGGTTAAAAAAATGAAAGAATTAAAGCGGTTCAGCACTAAAATCATCGATGATGTCTTTACCGATGAAATTTCTTTTTTTAAACCTAAATTTGAAGTGGATTATGACGCTTATGTCGAAAGACTCTGGGATGCCAATCCGGAGCTCCATGCAATCCTTAAAAGCGCGGCTGACTTAGAGGTTGCAAGGGATGGATTCTTTTCCTACCTGGAAAAAGCTGAACGAGAAATATTTGCTGTGGACAATGATCTTCATATTTTGGAAAAGGCGACCGTTAGGGAAGGAATTCGAGCCTTCAAAAGTATAATCGGGCCGGTCAATGAATACCGTACCGAAGTGTCCGCCCTAGATATCTTGTGGAAGCTGGCTCAAAACAAAAGAGAAGACATCCAAACAGAAGTATCTGTTGGCTTTTTGATGGAATTTATCAATTTGTTCCGCAGTGTCATCGGCCAATCCAATATTTATCTTGAAAACGGCGAGGTTAAAAAACACATACCAGACTTTTTAAAGCTTGAAGGACACGCAGCAGCTCAGGCAAGAACAAACATCCTGGATGGATTGGGTTCGACTGTAAAAAAATATTTTAAAAAATACCCCTCCGGACTCGAAGACGAAGTGATCTTTTGGCGAAAAGAAAATAGAACAAAAATACTCCAATATTTTGGAGGAAATGAGGCTGATTGGGACGATTATAAATGGCATCTCAAATATGTGATCAGCAATTCCAAACCGCTTCTTGATCTGATAGAACTAACCAAAAATCAAAAAAAAGCCATCGAAAAAGCCAATCTCAATAAAATTCCTTTTGGGATCACGCCCTACTATCTCAGCTTGATGGATTCGAATCTCTCCATCGGCTATGATCGCGCCGTCCGCGCACAGGTGATCCCTCCAAAAAAATACGTAGACTCGATGTCCGAACACCGAGAGGAACGCGACACCTTTTTTGACTTTATGGGCGAACATGACACCTCCCCACAGGATTTGATCACCCGCCGCTACCCCTTTATTTCGATCTTAAAACCCTTTAACACATGTTCGCAGATCTGCATCTACTGCCAACGCAATTGGGAAATCGAGCGTGTATTGGATCCCAAAGCCTCTGCGTCCAATGAACAGCTCAACAGCGCTCTGACCTGGTTTGACAGTCACAAGAGTATAGGAGACATTCTCATCACCGGCGGCGATCCTGTGGTGATGAATGACAGACAGCTGGAGCGAATCTTAGACAATCTGGCTCAGAAAAAGCACATCTACCGCATCCGTCTCGGAACAAGGACACCTGTCGTCCTCCCTATGCGCTGGACCGAAAACCTTATCAGAATTGCCGCCAAATACCACGATCCTCCACGACGAGAAATTGCGGTTGTCACGCATTTCGAACATCCCTACGAAATCACACCGGAGAGTCTGGAGGCCGTCCAAAAGATTCGTAAGGCTGGGATCAGCGTCTATAACCAGGTTGTCTTCACAATGGAAAATTCCAGGCGTTTTGAACTCGCAAAGCTCCGCTGGGATCTGAAATCCATCGGCGTTGATCCCTACTACACATTCAACATGAAGGGAAAAGAAGAGACACAGCAGTACATGGTCCCAATAGCAAGAATTTTGCAGGAGCGGAAAGAGGAAGCCCGGTTGCTTCCCGGACTCGACCGGACGGATGAACCGGTTTTTAATGTGCCAAAACTGGGAAAAAACCATCTGCGTTCCTGGCAGGATCACCGTTTAGTCATGATTCTGCCCAATGGCTCCCGAGTCTATGAATTTCATCCCTGGGAAAAAAACATCGCTCCAATTCCTCCGTATAATTATGTTGATGTTCCTATCTACGATTACCTAGAAGAGATGGCGGCACGGGGTGAAAACATACGGGATTACAGGACTATCTGGTTTTATTATTAGCTGACAGCGTCAGCAGTTTTCACGCAGTTTGCAGTTCGGTGAGAAGTCCAGAAATAAGATCTTTTACTTTGACAATCTCCTTAAGACGATAGGCATTCTGTCCGCAAAAAATGAGCCCGTGGTCCACATCCCCAAAATACGAGTTGAGAAGAGCCTTGGCAATGCAGTATTTTGCCGAAATCACCTTACAGAGTGTCAGGCACCGGTAGGGGCACTTGATCTTGAGCTTCCCCTTAATATCTACGTCCTTAAGGAACTTGTTATAAATAGCCCTCCCTGGCATGCCAACAGGACTTTTAATGATGGTGATGTCTTCCTTGGT
>CAZLLG010000142.1:0-9740 GCA_964560275.1 uncultured Eubacteriales bacterium
CTTCGACCATCCAGTATCCCCCCTCATCGAGTTCTCCGAATTGAATGTGAGGTTTGATAGAGCCATGGAAATCAGATCCTGCAGTGGGAACAAGGTCCAATTCCTCCGCAATAGATTTGTACAAGGACTTTTGCCCAACATCATGGTAGGACGAATAGATCTCGAGCCCTTTAAGTCCTCTGTCTTTTAGTCGGATCAGGTCCTCTTTTTTTGTGCACTGAAAATAGGCGCCTGGATGAGCAACAACAGGAACACCTCCTGCAGAAAGGATTTTATCAAGCACATCCAATAGTTCGACATTCCGTTTGGGGACAGAGGCGGGTTTCCCCTCCATAAAATAATCCTTATAAAAATGATAAGGCGCAAACTTCTTATTTTCACCTTCCAAGTATTGAGAAAAACCAGGTGTTCTGTTTTTTTCGGCTTTGTTCAAGATCAATTGGGCGATTGTGACACCCAGCGGGGGAAATGGATCTGAAGCACCAAGAACCTCTTCCCAACTGATATCAAATCCCAGGTTTTGCAGTTTTTCCACTCTCTCTCTGGCCTCAAGCCGACGTCGTTTGGCTACCTCCTGAACAAGATCCCTCAAAATCTCACTTTGCCAATCGATAAATGGACAAAGGATATGGAACTCTCGTTCCTCAAAGAGAGTTGTCAATTCTATGCTCGGGATTATCTCAACGCCATTTTCTTCACCGTACTGGATCGTCTCAGGATACGCGTCAACCGTATCATGATCCGAAATTGAAATCGCCCGAAGATTGGCTCTCTTTGCCAAATTCACAATGCGTTCGGGTGAAATATCTCCATCACTGCTTCTGTCTGAATGGATATGGAGATCGATCCGATCACCCATCAGAGTTCATTTAATCCAGTGAGACGTCTGAATATGTCGAGATATATTTCTGCAGTGCGTGCGATTATCTCGGCAGGCAGTTCCGGCGGTGGAGAATTCTTATCCCAGCTCAATCCTTCCAAGTAATCACGAACAAATTGTTTATCTAGGCTGGGTTGAGACTTTCCTGGAGAATAGCTTTCCACAGGCCAGAAGCGAGAAGAATCCGGGGTGAATATTTCATCGATGAGCACAACCTGTCCATCTTGTATCCCGAATTCGAATTTAGTATCAGCAATGATGATCCCCTTGGAGAACGCGTATTCGGACGCTCTCCTGTAGAGGGCAACACTCAATTCCTTCACATTATTTGCAAGATCCACACCAACAATGTCCTGCATCTCCTCAAACGAAATATTGATATCATGCCCCTCATCTGCTTTTGTGGCTGGAGTAAAAATAATATTATCTAACTTGTCGGCCTGTTGTAATCCTGAGGGGAGTTTTACTCCACTTGTCTCGCCAGAAGAAAGATAGTCTTTCCATCCTGAACCTTCCAGGTACCCCCGGACCACACATTCAACAGGAAGCACGTCTGTTTTTCTGACCAACAAAGACCGTTTTTCCAGTATATCTCTGTACTTTTGAAGAACAGGTGGAAATTCATCAAATTCTGAGGCTAAAATATGGTTGGGACATAATTCTGAAGTGAAATTAAACCAAAAGACTGAAAGCTGTGTCAGTATTTTCCCCTTATCCGGAATGAGAGAAGGAAGAACCCAGTCAAAAGCCGAAACCCGGTCAGAGGCGACAAAAAGAAGGCTGTTCTCCATCTCATACACATCCCGCACCTTTCCTTTTTTAAATAGAGACAGTTCCGGAATAGTGATTTCTGAGTAAGTTTTATTCATTGTCCTTTCCACCAAGAGAGAAATCGATTTTTTCTAAGGATAAAAAAAAAAAAACGAAAAAGCAAATAAAACTAAGAAAACGGAATCTTTTATGAATATTACAAAATCAAAAGGACATTCCGATAAAATTGATCATCCGACCTGTCTCATCCGTATCCCTACGAAAGGAAAAATATTTTTTATCACACCTTGTACATTGATCGACGGAATAGATGTTTTTGTCCTCAATGCCCGCACCTAAGAGTTGAAAACGGTTCATCCCTTTCAAATCAAAAAAATACTTTTTCTTCCGATTAAGGCGAGGCTCGAAAAAGCGAGACAAGTCCTCCATGTGCAGAAAACCATCCTTGACCTCCGCCCCAACCTCATAACACTTCTGCTCGACAGATGGCCCGAGGGCCGCAAGAAGAGCATCTGGCTTGATGCCGAGTTTAAGGACCATGGTCTCAACAACTTTTTGGACCAGATCCTTGTGTGTTCCCCTCCAACCGCTGTGAAGGACGGCCACAGCCTTAGGATTTGGGGAAACGATAAAAACAGGAAGGCAGTCTGCCGTCCTGATAGAAAGGAATACGTAGGGGAGGTCTGTGATCAAAGCATCTCCACTCAACTGTTCGAGGGGAGGAACATCGATAAAATGAACGATATCGGAATGGATTTGTTTGAGGGAGACCAAAGCGAATTTTTTCCATTCTGGTTTGTCTAAAATATCGTGTTCAAAAAAATTGCTCGTACCGAATCCATGGAACAAGAAGGGAATCTTATCCAGCTGCGGTACTGTACAAAACTTATTTTCTGGATTTGGGGTCATCCCCAAATATATATATATAGACCTCCTTAAATGCAAGGCCATATATTGTTATAATTGTGAATGTCATGGCTCTCGAAGAAATTAGACCTGCTTATTTAAAGACGTATGAAAAGGGGGACTTTGAGGAAAAAATCGATCTGGCCTTCCAAAAACTGGAACGCTGTTCTATCTGCCCAAGACACTGCGGCGTCAATCGCATAAGAGGAGAAAAAGGGACATGTTCTTCCGGGCTTCTGCCAAAAGTCTCTTCATTTTCCTCACATTTTGGCGAAGAACAGCCCCTAGTGGGCCAGTGCGGTTCTGGCACAATTTTTCTCACTCACTGCAATCTGGGTTGTTCTTTCTGTCAAAATTTCGACATAAGCCACGAGGGCAGAGGTGTCGAGTTGTCCTTCGATCAATTTGCTAAAATTATGCTCGAACTCCAAACTCAGGGTTGCCATAATATCAATTTTGTCAGCCCCACTCATTTTGTTCCTCAAATCCTAAAGGCTGTATTTTTGGCGATCAAACAGGGGCTCTCGATCCCGCTAGTCTACAACACCGGAGGATACGATTCTGTTGAAACGCTAAAGCTCCTAGACGGAGTTATTGATATTTACATGCCGGATTACAAATTCACAGATGCCGAAACTGCAACACGATTCTCTAAAGCGGCCGATTATCCTGAGGTTGTGCAAAAAGCCATTAAAGAGATGTTCCGTCAGGTCGGAGATCTGTCCATCGATGCGAACGGGTTCGCTTTCCAAGGACTGCTTGTCAGACATCTCGTTCTTCCGGAAGGGCTAGCCGGAACTGAAGAAGCCATGATTTTTCTGGCAAAAAAAATCTCACCTGATACCTATGTTAATATCATGGACCAATACTATCCTCGTGGAAACGTCACCCATGAATCTCCCATCGGAAGAAGGATTTCTATTGACGAATTCAATGCTGCCATAGCGGCAGCCACGGCCTCAGGAATCACCCGCTTGGATAAGAGAGTGAAACACAAGTTTGTTTGGCGGTAGATCCACTATAAAAAAAATTTATTCGGGACTTACGGTGGATGTGAAAAGGAAATTTCTATAGAGTCGAATCACTTCATGAATGAAGTCCTCTTGAGAGATATCCATCAGGGCGGAAGGAGCAATTCCCTTCATAAAGGGACTTTCATTCACTTCCACTATTCCCTTTTTTGTTTTTCTCCCACCCAATTTGGACTTTAATTCAAGTTTGATGGAATTTTTTGGCAGATAAACTGTAACCTGAAATTGATTGATGCTAGACTTCACGAAGTTAGTCTGGAAAGAGATAGAATGCCCCTTGATGCACTGTATCTTCGCCGTAACTTTGTAAATATCCAGCTCTTCTTTTAACTGTTTAAAGCCGGGTTCGGCTATAAATTCACAAAAATTATCAAATTTCTCGCGCGTGTCATGGATACTGGATACCAGAATTTGGTTGTCTTCAAAACATTTGGCAAGCACGGCCTTCCAGTTATTCCCCATTTGATTCTCCTCTAAAAGTGTATCCGCTATGTTATCACAATCTCCTTGTCTTGCCAAAACCAATTTTTATTATAAAATAATGGAGGTATAAAACTCCCTGCGTTCGACATGGAGGATACGCTGTTTGATTATTTTATTATTGGAGCAGACGCCGCCGGGCTGTCTTCAGCTTCCCAAATTAAACGGGAGCGTCCAAATGCAACGATCAATCCCGACGACGGTTCTCCCCCCGTTTGATTCTTCAGAATCCATTTTAAGCATATACTCCTCCTTGATTAAGTTTCTTCCCTGGCAGCATTTGCGTGTTTAGGCATAATAAGGCTATATCCTATCGGCCATCCCAGGAAAACCAGAGGACAGAGCGGTAGTTGTGACCGGTCCTTTTAAGGAAATCTGGTCAAGACCTTACTCTGCCCTCCTTAATGGTATCTTGGCAGGATATAAATTAACACAGGCAAATCTGGACACCGGGATGTCCTATCAAGAAGAATACGGCAAGCTCCTGATTGCCACCGGAGCCCAACCCATCAGCCCCCCTTTTATCGATAAGGCCGCAGAGGGCATTTTAATGTCCATGACATTGAGGATCTTTACCAAATCCTTGCTTATATTAAACAGAAACAACTCAGGACGGCAGCTATCATTGGAGCCGGGACAATCGGCCTGGAGCTTACGGAAGCCATGCACAAACTTGAGTTAGAGGTCCATCTTTTTGATATCCTTGAAACTCCCGCAGCTGGCTAGCCTCCCTCCATTCAAGAAGCCGTGATCGATAAAATGGAAGACAAAGGCTTTTCAGAACATTATTGGTGCCTCTGCTATATGTCCGGACAGCGTGTCTCAATTTATCGATCCCGCTGCAGTGGCTATTTATTCCAGGATGAAGGTTTCCGACATGGCCTGGTTCGACTTTGCCTATGCTCCCCCTTATTCCCCTGTTTGGAATGCCCTGATCTCTGCAGCACTCAAGGCATCTTAAATATGATGGAAGAGCACCGATATAATTAAACAGAATCTTTTTTAATCTGTTCCGCAAAATTTCGTCCAAATGCCTCGGCCTTTTTGATGTCTCCATCAGATGGACAGCCCACAAATTCCAATATATCCATCAGCTCCCATTTTAGGGGTTCGACAATGCTTTTTAATCCCCGCAGAGCTCCACCGCTCCACCCATAGCTCCCAAAATATGCGGCCTTTTTATTTTTGATATGCTTATGAGCAGCCATTTTCAACACATCCGAAACTGGGGGGAAAAGAGAGACTTCATAAGTGGGGGCGCCTATCATCACACCATGTTTTGTCCACAGTGATGGGAGAATATAACTGGAATGAGTACGAGCGGCATCAAAAATCTCAAAAGGAATTCCTGTTTGAGAGATCCCTTGGGCCACAGCGTTCATCACGACTTCGGTATTTCCATACATCGATCCATAGATGAGAGTGACTCCGGGCTCTGTTTTTTTCGAAGCATACTCGGCCCATTTTTTGTAAAGGTCAATGATAAGCGCCGGTTCTTTCCTCCAAATCAATCCATGCGACGGGGCTATGATGTCCACTGATAAATCTTTCAGTTTATCGATAGAAGAGAGAACTCGCGCACTGAAATTTGCGACGATGTTGACATAATATCGTAACGCCTCCTTTTTATAGAACTCAAAATCCCGGCATTCGTCGTCAAAGATACCTCCCCTTAAAGCTCCATATCCACCAAACGCATCACAGGAGAACAACATGTGTTGATCCATATCGTAAGTCATGATGGTCTCTGGCCAGTGGACGAATGGTGTCGATAAAAATTTCAGAGTCCTTCGGCCAAGAGATAGGGTGTCACCATCTTTGACCACTTTGACATTGTCCGTAATGGCATAAAAAGTTTCCAGCATTTCCCGGGTTTTTTCAGAACCAATAATCGTCACATCAGGAGCGATGCGCAGGAGTGTTCTCATCAAACCGGAATGGTCGGGCTCCATGTGATTGACGATGATATAATCTATCTTTGTGATATCGGTAAGCTCATCGATTTGAGCGATATACTCATCCCCTTTGATGGCTTTCGTCAGATCGATAACCGCCTTTTTTTCATCGTCGATAAAGTAAGAGTTATACGAGACTCCTGCTTGAGCGATGGGCCACAAACCTTCAAACAAGTCTGTGGTTCGGTCATTGATACCGATCCAGTAGACATCCGATTTTATTTCAATGGCTGGCATAAATATTCTCCCATGGTTATATAAGCTATGATTTTAATAGGACGTCTCCAAATATGCAACCTCACCAAGAACTCTTTTACAATCTCCAAGGTTTATGGTAATAAATACTGAACACGAGAACACAGAAATGGAAAAAGATTCGAGAATAGGAGCTGGACTCGATTAAGGAGAAAAATATGGAGAACCAGAATTTGAGTCAAAGAGGCAACTGGGGCTCCAAAATTGCATTTATTTTTGCTGCAACCGGATCCGCCATTGGGCTGGGCAACATCTGGCGTTTTCCGATGGTGGTCGGTGAAAACGGTGGGGCTGTATTTGTTTTTGTCTATATTATTGCAGTTGCTCTTATTGGATTCACTGTCATGCTGGCAGAACTCGTTATAGGACGCCGTGCTCAGAAAAATCCCGTCGGCGCCATTGATTCTATTAAACCGCGATCTCCATGGAAATCTATTGGTTATTTGGGGATGGTCACTGGGATCGCTATCCTATCCTATTACGCCGTTCTGGCGGGCATGCTCGCAGGATATTTTATCAAAATGATTTCCGGAGCGTTTCGCGGATCAGTGACCAGCCAGATGACCGAAAAAACTTTTAATGAATTTTCTTCCAATCCCATCCTGGTACTGTTCTTTTTTGCGGTCGTCCTGTTCATCACGACGTACATTATTTCCAAAGGAGTTAAAGGGGGAATCGAAAGATACACCAAAGTCCTGATGCCCATCCTGTTCGTTTTGATTATATTTCTCGCTATAAGAGCCTTAACCCTCCCTGGAGCTGGTGAGGGAATCAAATTCTATCTTAGTCCGGATTTCTCTAAACTTAACTTTAAGATCGTCTTTTTTGCCCTAGGACAGGCTTTTTTTTCACTCAGTCTCGGGATGGGGACCATGATCACGTATGGAAGCTACATCAACAAAAAAGACAACCTGGTCTCCTCTGCAGGATGGGTTTCATTCTCGGATACGCTCATCGCACTTTTGGCAGGTCTGATCATATTCCCCACTCTCTTTGCCATCCCCGGCATTTCCCCGGATTCGGGACCAAGCCTGGTCTTCAAAGTCTTCCCTTTAATCTTCTCAAAAATCCCGGGCGGGCAAATATTTGGAATGCTCTTCTTTCTTCTGCTTTTAGTCGCCGCTATCACCTCAACCATATCTCTCCTCGAAGTGCCTGTTGCCTATTTTGTCGACGAGCGGAAGTGGCCTCGCGTCAAAGCCGCCGTCTTGATGGGCTTGTGCGCCGCAGCTTTAGGAGTTCCTTCCGCTCTTTCATGGGGAGGAGTAAAGTTTTTCACAAAAATTACATTCTGGGCCAAAGTCGATCTTATCTTTGGCAATATTTCGTTGGCTTTTGGCGCCCTCCTCATATGTCTTTTTGTGGGCTGGGTGTGGGGTGTGAAAAAGGCCATCGAAGAAATAAAATCAGGCAACTCAAAGTTTACAATCCGCAATATCTGGATGTTTTCGGTTAAATTTCTATCACCCATTGCCATTCTTTTCATTCTTATAAAAATCATCATAGGATAAGACACACATGAAGAAAAAAATTACAGTATTCATTTATATCTTTGTCTCTGTGTTTCTGATCGGTTTCCAATCACTCAATGCCGCTGAAATCAAAGGGAAGATATCTCGTCTTCCTAGAGGAGATCCCTATATTCTAGGATCCATCCTGCTAAGAACTGTGGGAGAGGACAACTATCTCAAAACAGACATCGATCCTGAAGGTTATTATTCTTTCACAGGAATCAAGCCAGGCAAATACGAAATCAAGATGGACCTTTTTAATCTGACTCCCTTTCAAGACGACATCGAGATTTTTACGGATAGTCAGATTTTAGTGCGCGATTATCCCATATCTCTTTCTCTTTTAGATAAAATCCATGTTTTCATAAAAAAATCGAGCGATTTTGTCTGGTTTCCGGTGATGGTCCTCCTCCTTTTGGGAACAGGTATACTTCTGACCTTTTTCTGTCAATGGATTCAGGTCCGGAGGCTTATCCTCTCCTTAAAGATGGTTCTTCAAGGGGCTTTGCATAAAGACAAATCAGATAAAGCGGAGGGAGACATCTCTCCTTACGCCGCACTCATGACGGCTTTGGCGGCCACAGTCGGGAATGGCAATCTTGCAGGGGTGGCCACCGCAATTGCTGTCGGCGGGCCGGGAGCTCCGGTTTGGATGTGGATTGCCGGTTTTTTTGGAATGGCAACCAAGTATGCCGAGGGATTTTTAGGCGTCAAATTCCGGATTAAAAACAAGCTAGGCGAAATGTCCGGTGGCCCCATGTACTATGCCCGACACGGCATCAAGAACGAAACAGTCGCTAAATTCTTAGCCATGTTTTTCGCCATCTGCGGCGCTTTTACATGTCTCTTCGGCACAGGAAATATGGCCCAGTCCAACTCTATGGCATTGGCGTTCAACGACCAATTCAACGTGCCGTTCTGGATAACCGGATTAGTCATCACCGTGATGGTTGGCGCCGTCATTCTCGGAGGGATTAAACGCATCGGCGCGGTATCCGAACGATTGGTTCCCGCAATGATCATCTTCTACTTTGTAGGAGCCTTCGTCATTATCTTTGCCAACATCGCCAATCTTCCTCATGCTTTAGGTGTCATCTTCAAAGCCGCCTTTTCCGCCAAAGCCCTCGGTGGAGCCATGGTGGGGACCTCTGTCAGACAGACGATGGTCTTAGGAGTGAGACGGGGGATGCTCTCAAACGAATCAGGGCTGGGCTCAGCTGCCATTGCTCAGTCTGCATCCAAATCGACTGATCCTTCCAAAAACGGACTTATTGCCATGACAGGGACATTTATCGATACCATCCTCGTCAATACTCTGACAACTCTGACAATTGTGATCACCGGCATGTATCTCAAAACCGCAGCATTCGGCGCATCCGAAGCACTCACCTCCACAGCCCTTACAGCAGCTGCCTTTGATTCCGTGATCCCGTTTGGAGGATACATCATCGCCATAAGCTCTTTTCTCTTCGGTTACTCCACACTTCTCGGATGGTGTTATTACGGCGAAAAATGTTTGGAATATATCTTTGGCGTTAAAATCATCTATCCCTTTCGTATTGCCTTTATATCCCTGCTTTTTGTGGGAGCCAACATTCAGGGTGTGCATCTCAATATCATCTGGAATCTCGGTGACATGTCAAACGCATTTATGGCCTTTCCCAATCTTATATCCCTACTCATATTAAGCGGTATGCTGGGAAAAATTACAAAAGACTATTTTTTCAAGAAGAATAAAAAAGAATAGATCTTGGGCTTGGCGCATGCCAAAACGAAAAAATATTTTTATTTTCGTTCTAAAATTCATCTTCAGTTTATCCATCATCGTTTTTATTCTGGCAAAAAAAACACCCATAGGCGATATTGGAGAATCCATAAAAGGTGCTTCGCTTATTTGGATTGGTCTCTCTTTCTCTCTTCATTCTTTAGGGCTTTTGATCAGCGCCTACCG
>CAZLLG010000143.1:0-9736 GCA_964560275.1 uncultured Eubacteriales bacterium
TCCGGGAAGCTTTTCCTCAGAGAGTATTCATCAATCCTTTTGATGCCGATACAAGGGGAATAAAAAACGGAGACCACGTCAAGGTATTTAATGACAGAGGAACAATGGTTATTCCCTGCAGGCTGACAAAACGAATTCTACCGGGAGTCGTCGCCATCCCGCAGGGAGGGTGGTGGAGCCCGGACGGGGAAGGGATAGACCGGAGAGGTTCGGTCAATGTGCTGACATCTGAACGCTGGACCCCATTGGCCTTTGGCAATGCCCAGCACACAATTATGGTTCAAGTCGAAAAGAGAGGGAGATAGTCTGATGGTGCAGCAGTATGCCTTCTATTTCGACTCGAATGTCTGTTCAGGCTGTAAGGCCTGCCAGATGGCGTGTAAGGACAAACACGACCTCGAGGTGGGGCGTCTGTGGCGCCGTGTTTATGAAATTTCCGGTGGAGAATGGGAAAAAAAGGATAATCTGTGGCGCCCTGGAGTTTTTGTTTATAATCTCTCTATTGCCTGCAATCACTGTGAAGATCCTATATGCAAGAAGTCCTGTCCCTCGAAAGCAATTTCCAAGCGCGCAGATGGTATAGTTGTTATCAACCGAAAAAAGTGTCTCGGCTGTCGGTATTGCGAATGGGGGTGTCCTTACAGTTCGCCCCAATATGATAAGACATCCGGCACCATGTCCAAATGTCATTTTTGTTTTGATCTTTTAGATCAAGGGGAAGTTCCGGCATGTGTTTCGGCCTGCCCGATGCGTGCGCTAGATTTTGGCGATTTGTCTGAACTGCGTCAAAAATATGTTGGCTCAAACCAAGTTAGTCCTCTTCCTGCTCCCTCCTTAACCGGACCGGCAGTCATTATCAAACCTCATAGAGATTCAAAAAGGGCAGAGATAGAAAAAGTGCGAATATCCAATTCTGAGGAAGTCAAATGATAAGCGTAAATCCATGGCCGCTTATCTGTTTTAGTCTCTTGATTCAGATGGGTGTTGGCTATTTTATAATTTCGGAGTTTGCCTGTTTGGCCCTATCCCGGAGATTTAGTTCAGAAGGACTCCGTCTTCTACGCCTTTTATCGCGGTCTTTGGTTTTGGTTCTTTCGGTTTTGGCCGTGGCCATTTCCTTTTTTCACGTAGGTAAACCCTGGCGTGCTCTTAATATTATAAATAATCTGGAATCATCCTGGCTCAGCTGGGAGATTTTGTTTTTGCTGATATTTATCTTTCTTTTGGCTGCAGGCACAATTCTGGAGTGGCAAAAAGCTCGTGGACAAAAATTTCAACAAATTTTGTTTCTTTTAGGAGGATTGTCAGGTCTTTTAGTTGTTGTGGCCATGTTTCGGCTGTACATGCTACCCACTGTCCCGGTATGGAATCATTTTGCTACACCGTCAATATTTCTTCTTGTTTGTTTTTTGTTGGGAAGCCAGTTGACGGCTGCATGTTGGACCCTCTATCTCGATAAATCTAAAAGCCCTTTTTTACCCGAAATCCGCACTCATTGGAACCAGGAAACTCTCCAGCGAGTTCAAAATCTATCTCTTGTTCTTGTGATATTCATCGTTCTAGTGGTGACTTTACTTTTTCCCCACAATAATTCCGTTGTGGGATTAGTCCGGACTCTGTTGTCTTTATGCGGCACAATTATTCTTGGGAGAGGATGGATGCCTTTCATGTCATTTCGCACAAAAAAACAGATAAGCCATGGCTATGTCTATTTTGTTTTTATAGTGCTCTTTCTTGCGGAGGTTCTGGGTCGCTTCCTGTTCTTTGCGGTCTATTCTCGATCGGGGATTTGATCTCGGCTTTCAAAATGACTCAAAAAACTGAAATCAAAGGAGATCCTAAATCCTCGACACTCCTTTATGGGGCTTTTGGTTTATGTTTCCGTTTTTTAAGTCAGGTATACCTCGAGATTCCCAGTGGAAAATTTATTGATGAGATTAAGAAAAATAGGCTATTTTTTAAATGGCCGGTTGCTGAAAATCAAAAATCTATATCGAAAGGTTTAAAAATCCTGCAGAACTTTTGCGAAGAATACCAGCCAAAAAACATTAAATCTTTACAGCAAGATTACACACGGCTTTTTATCGGATTGGAAAAAATTCTGGCTCCCCCCTATGCTTCGGTCTACTTGAGTGAAGATTTTCTTTTGTATGATTTACCTTTTTTTGATGTGAGGCGGTTTTATAAAAAGATAGGTCTTTCCGTCAATCCAAAAATAAGAGAGCCGGATGATCACATCGGTTTTGAATTGTACTGCCTGGCTTACTTGAGTGAAAAGGCAGTTCAAGCTGCCGAGAAAAACGATATAAAGAAGTTTGTAGAATATCAGACCAAACTCAGGGAATTCCTCTCCGATTTTCTGAGCTCATGGCTCGATTCCTTCCTATCCCAAGTCAAAGATAACGCGCAGACATCTTTCTACGTGGGTGTGGCGCTTCTGACTTCTGGACTTATGGAAAGCCTGTCCCGCTGTCTAGATGGCGGAGATATAATAATGAAAAGCTGACCTTTCACATCTGACGGAGAAAAACCTCGTAGTCTTCTTTTGTGTTCAAATTTTTAAGCAGGGAATTTATGTCCAATTTGACATAATCTGTTCTGCACATATCAAAGAGGGGGAGGAGGGAATGAATGTTATTTTTAATAAGCCCTTCCATTTGAGGGAGGATGGATTTCGAATAGACCGCAAACAGCGGCTCCTTTCGTCCGCTGGGGGAAACAGGAACTACTATGTCAAAATTTTGTCCTTTAAATAAGATCTTGTTTAAAATTTTCGACGGAATCTTTGGGATGTCGCAGCCGATCACGAAGTTTTTTTCGTTTTGAGAGACAGCTAATGCACTTTTTATTCCCATCAAAGGGCCAAATCCCTGTATTTCGTCTACGACCAGTTTCTGATTCAGAAATTTGAATTTATCGGATTCAGAAACGCTGACGAGGGTCTCTCCGAAATGCTCTTCAAGCTGATTTAAGACATATTCAATGAGGGTGCCTTTGCCTACGGGGAGCAGGGCTTTGTCCTCATTCATCCTCCGGCTGTCTCCGCCGGCGAGCATTATCAGGGTATAGGAATGTGCCCTATTTTCTGCTATATCTATCATATCTTCCTCATCATAATTCCCGAAATTCTAAAAGACAAGTCGAAGAACTCTGTTCAAAAGGAATGAATTTGGCTCATCCCTCTTCCTTCCTTGCCAAGACCCTCCCACCCGCCGCCATTCGCTGCGGAAGAAAAGGGATTGCACCATACTATTCATTTTTAACTCTCGTGCCGCAAAAAATATATTATTCTGTAAGGTGTTGCTGTCTTGACTTCTTTCTTTAGCTAATGATAATTGATTTGTAAAAACGAATAGAAAATGGAAGGATATAAGAACTTAACGAAGCTGATTGAGCCAATCTATCCCGGACTTTTGGATTCCGTTCAAAACAAAATCAATAGGGACGAAAAAGACTATGAAAAGGGGACAAAGAAAGAGCAGGACAGCTTTCTCTGGGAACATACCGTTTTTGTGGCGACTCTGGTCCAAAAAATTTGTCGTTTAGAAAAAAAAGATCCCCTAATCCCTGTAGTGGCGGCTCTTTTTCATGATATCGGCAAATTCGATGGAGGGAAATATCGACATAATAAGGTCCCTGAAGAAAAAACATCCGCCCGGATCGCCTCAGAAATTTTAACTTCGTTTGGTCTTAGCAAGTCAGAAATCGATCTTATCGTTTCCTGTCTTTTAGCCCTGTATGACGAGGATATAAAGAACAATTCCATTGCTGACATTATCCACGATGCCGATTTTTTGTCCAAAACTGGATACTTAGGAGTGGCTAATTTTTTTATAAAATCGACCAAAAAGGGCTTGAACCTATATACAGCGTTAACGAAGAATTTAAGCAAAGAAATGACCTACGCCTCAAATCTGTCAAAAAATATGAGGACCACGGCGGGGAAAAAGCTGGCAAAAAAAAGATCTCAAGATTTACGTTTTTTTTTTGAGGGACTCCTGTTAGAACTGCGGGATTTGGACATTGCAAAATTTGAAATTAGAGAAGAGACTTTGCCCTGTCCGCAAAAAGCAGGGGAGGCCTTAAAATTCATAATAGTTCTTCCAGAGTCCTGCCCCACTTGCACAGAAGGAATGAGTCTGGAATATTCTTTTGATCAGGGGATAAAATGTACGGAACTGGCTGTTCTTATTTCCTGTCCGAGTTGTCCATCGGAAATCCGGATGTCGTTCTGCCTCCCTGAAATTTCCGGATAGATTTTTTTTATCTCAACCGGAATTATTTTTAGATTTTCTCTCTGCTTTTGAGATGGGAATCGATTTAAGTTTGACATTTTGTCGGGCTGAAAATATTATACAAGTGTATGAAAGATCTGCGGGGGCATCCATGAAACAATTCAAACGTATTTTAATCTTTAGTTTTATCTGTGCAGTCTGTTTATCAAGCTTTTTTTCATGTAAGAAAAATCCATCAGATGAAGGCAAAACAGTCGTCTCTGATTACGAATGGGTGACTATTGACGAGTTTTATATTCCAGATGACTATGTCGAAGAATTTATCAAAAATGATTCTGCTGAGAAAGGTCTCCTCCCTATCCAGATCAAAAACTACGGGAGCGATAAAGCTGTTCTCCGTAAGTTCAAAGGGAAAAATTTTGCCGGTCCCACTGAAGCTCAGGTTAAAATGATGTACAAAGGCCTGGGAGAGTGGAAGATTGTTGATTTGAAGTACAAAAACAAAGAGAAGAAGGACATTCAGCGAACGATCTTGTATGTGTATGTCAATGGGGACTGGATGGTCGGCGATAGTGGGATACTGACGAAATAGCACAGCCCTTTTTTTCTTCTTGAATTTTTCTTTCCTCATTCTTTCTTAATCACACACTTTGGCATGGAATTTGCTTTATTATCAGTAAAGTGGATTCAGAAGAATGAAAAAGTCTATATATTATACAAAACTTATCAAGATCAGTAACACTGAATTCTTGAATATGGAGTGGAACCTTGTATCTTTTTCCCTGAAATAAAGACTTTTTCACCGTGAAAATCTGTAAAAAAGACCTATATGGATAGATGTGAAAAAATAAGACAAAAAAGCCAACTTTCGTCGGGCTTTTTACGTCTATATATATGAGAAAGACAATGAAGAGATACACACTTTTGCTCGTGTTATTCGCCACTGCCTTATTGTGCCGGCCGGGTATCGCACAATTCACTCCCGATGAAATTGCAAAGAGAGAATATTGGGAAGAATATCTCAGCACAGCTAAGATATTGCGCAGCCGGCAGCTGAGCCAGAAGAGGGGCATCACTCAACCTTTTGTGCTGCTTCTTGAGAAAGACGGCATCACACAAAAGGCGATCTGGAAACCTATTGAGGGAATGCATAAAGGATTCGCAGAAAACTGGAGATGGGAGATTGCTGCCTACCGGCTGGATAAATATCTTGGATTGAACATGATCCCTCCAACTGTCGAAAGAAAACATTTGCAGAAAAGAGGATCCATTCAACTGTGGATTCAAGCAAAACCGGGCTTGGACGAAATGAATGCAAAAAATTATGACTTTCCCCAGGATGAGACATCATCCTGGAATCGCTCGATGTTCTTGCAGAGGGCTTTTGATAATTTGATCGCAAATGAAGACCGCCATCTGGGGAATTATCTTATTACAAAAGATGGAAGGATTTTACTTATCGATCACTCCCGGTCTTTTCGAACTTCGAAAGAATACACCTCAGATCTAATCTTTTCTGAAAATCACCGCTATGGAAACATGATGATGAGGCAGCTTCCAGTCTCATTTATTGAAAAGATAATAGCTCTCGATGTTGAATTGATAAAGGAAATATCAGGTTATTATTTGACCGATAAGGAAATAGATGCGGTTTTGCTGCGCAGAGACCTAGTTATCGAGGAGATCAATCGGATTATCGGAGAATTTGGTCCATCAGATGTCCTATATTAAAGGACGGGGGGCGCTTCTGATCTATCCCTCCTGAGAGATGTCACTTCCAGGACCGCCCCCTCTGATGGCCTTTTTGAAACAAGGGGGGCTGCTATTGAAGTTTTAACTTAGCAAATATATCCTTGTTGATTTCTTTAACCGGGGTGTTGCTGCTCACCACAAATATTTCAAGTGAGGATTTGACCGCTTGGGGCGGCTCACAGGTCTGGTCATTGCAGGCTTGATAATACAATTCTACGGGGATCTGGTGTTTACCCAATTCTAAGTCTTCAGGCACTGCTATAATCGCTCCTATAAAAAATTCTCCTTCAAAAACTGATGCTGGTTCATCTGAAAAAGACATGTCTAATATGAGCGGATCTGGATACTTTATTTTTGCGATTTCAAAATTCCTTTCAGATAAAAGATCAAAAGATGTGGGAATGAGGAATTCGTCATTCGGCCTATCGGAGTTGATGTGCCACCCGTTTTCGATTTTAACCTTAACAGCGATTTTGAGCTGGCTGTTGAGAGGAAGTTTATCCAGGTTCTGATACAATTTTATGGTTATGCGGTTTGAGTTTTCCTCAGATTGAGCGAAATTTAATGGACTCATAAGCAAAAGTGCCAATAGAATGGTGAATATCGTCTTTGAATTTAAGCTTTTCATAAGTTTTTTATCCCATAGTTCAAGTAAAATTAAAGCTGTATTATAGACTTTTTTCTGGACTTTGTCTCTACAAAAAACTGTTTTCTCTGGTTCTCAAAAATACTTGAAAAAGTTCGAATAGACATTCAGTTATGATGGAGGGATGGAGGCTTAGTATTCCAAAAAATCAGCCCAGGCGCTAAACTTTTATTTTATGGAAATGAGATTATCGTTTGGATTTTTATCTATAAGATAATAGTAAGGATCAATTCCCACTTGAGCCGGAATCCCGTCCACAACAAACGCCATTTCATGTGCACCGGAATGGATTTTATGTTTTTTGAGATAAAGCTCCTCTCCATTAACTCCAAAAACTCCAAATGTGATGAAATCATTTATAGGGATGGACTTTTCAACCCCTAATATATCCCGACCCAAGTTTCTTGTACGTCGCGCTTATAGCTTTGTTGTTTGATAATGTGATCGTTTCGAACCAGTCTGTAATGATATATTTTAGATGTTCAGGAGTGGCGTCTTTTAAGGACTCAAGAAATTCAGAGGAGGTCGTAAATGGAGGATTCTGAAAGGCGATTGCTGAGAAGCATCGGAACTTCCTCTTTTGTCTCCCTGGTTCGGCCCCGAAGGTACTCGTCGATTTTCATTTTTATGTAATCATTTATAATCTGTTGGTTGTATTCATTTTTGTCACCATAAGAGCTGAATATTGGGCCAAACTTTCCATCAGAAAGTAAATGCCCTCAACATTGGCCCCTATGACCTGGTGCACTTTATCACAAAATTTCAGAAAGATAGGTGAATAGAGAATAAAGGCGATGTCCAAAAATTATTCCTTTTTTGTAAGATTTAGATACTCTCGGAAAATATTTTGTATTTTGTTTAATAGCAAATAATTAGAGCCGTTTCATTGAAGAAGGGTTTCAATCCTTGTTAAAAAACAAGACACGCGTTAACAATAATTTTGTTTATCAACTGGGGAGGGTTTTATTAAATATGGCATAAATGATGCATATGATCTAGCTGTCCATCTTGGATTCAATCCCTCCTTGAATCCCTTTCCCAGGATAAAGGGAGGCTCGCCAGAGCCTCCCTTTTTTTATCGGTGGGTACGGAAGGGAGAGGCCGGAAGTCCTTCCTTATTTCCGAGGTTGGGTGCTGCCAGCTCATGCCATCCGAAGCGCACAGTTATGGGGTGATCGATACGATCATTCCAAACCAAAACTGTATGTCCATCGATCTCGGCTTTAGCTTTGCGATAAACTTTATCCTCTCCGGCAACTTCGAACCAGGCAAGGGGCCTGCTGTCAAGAGAAATGAGGCCGCTTCCCGTGTGATCGAAAGAAATTCTGATTTTATTGTTCTCAATGGACATAGATTTATACAAGGGGCCTGAGAAGACAAGACCTGTTTTTCCATAGGTCTTTGCTAAAGCCCAGAGAGCGAGTCGATACCCCACATCTTTTTTATTTCGGGGATGGATATCATAAAGATTCGCGATATCGGTAACAACAGCCATCCCTGTATTTGGAATTTTTAGGGCATTTTGCTGAGCTTCCCAAATTAAGGGGAGACGGTAAAAATCAAGGATATCACTCTTGTCTTTGATATAAATGTAGGGATAATTAAAAGGAGCCAGCTGCACATAATAAAAGGGAAAATCTCCTAGCTGCCAGGCCGATCTCCATCCTTCGATTAAGGCTTCCATTTTAGACGTGTATTCGAGACCGTCGTTCCGGTTGGCTTCTCCCTGATACCAGATAGCTCCACGGATCGAAAATCGTATCAATGGATGAATCATGGCGTTGTAGAGGACAGTCGGAGTCCGGTTATTTTGATGCGGATGAATGGGAAGCGGGGGTAAAGGATGGATGTAGGTGTTGTTCTCTAGAGCTTGGTTTACTTTTCTGATCCATTCTTTGAGCTTGGGAAGCTCCTCCTTTATACTGCTTATGTACTCTCCATCTATTGACTCTTTCTCTAAACCTGGAGTCCACGGCTCGATCCTCGTCCCTCCCCAGTTGGAATTAATGAGCCCTACGGGTACATCCATTTCCCTGTGGATTTCTCGTCCAAAGTAATAGGCCACAGCTGAAAAAGGTCCAATAGTCTCGGGGCTGCAGATTTCCCACTCGGCATTGACATCATTCTGAGGTAAAGTCGAGGTCTTTCGAGGGACATAAAACAGACGGATCTTTGGGTAATCGGCCTTCTGGATTTCTGGAACCGGGCTGTGTGTTTGGCGCATCGACCACTGCATATTGGATTGACCTGAACAAATCCAGACTTCGCCTACAACAATATTTTCGAGTGTAATGTTTTGGCTTTCTGTTCCCGAAATATCCATTTGAAGGGATAACCCGGTTGATTCTCGAGGTTTAAGGGTCACCTCCCAAAGTCCATTTTCATCCGCTGTGACCTTGGTCGTTTCTCCACTCAATTGAACTGTTATTTGTTCTTCAGGTTCCGCCTGGCCCCAAATGTTTATGGGCTGGTCTTGCTGAATGACCATATTGTTACCCAGAATAGCAGGCAGTCTTATTTCCGCCGAAAGGGAACAAGTGATTAAGGAAATTCCCATAAACGAAAAAAACAAAAATCTCCAATTTTTTCTATGACTCAAAATCTTCATTGCATCTCCTTTTCTTTATGAGTTTTTTGGACAAATTTTATCATAGTTGGGATGGCTTTCAAGAATTTATTGCAAAAAGAATACAAATGGTGTGAGATATTAAACATGAGTCAAAGGAAACCTGAAGCCCTATTTCGTGAAAAAATCAAGGCCATCGATCTGCAGCTCAGGGACATAAAAAAAATTGAATTATTCTTGTCTCTCATGAAGTTGTTTTTTATAATCGGCGGTGTCTTTTTTCTTTTCAAAGTTGTTCTGTCTTCCGCTCCATTGTATCTCTACGCGTTTCTCTTTTTTCTATTTATTTTTGTTTTCTTGGCTTTGATTCATGAGCGCACCATTAAACGGAGAAAATTTCATTCGACTCTTAAGACCATCAATCAAGATGAGATTAAGGCGGTCCAAGGCGCTTTTCTAGACTATGGAAATGGGGAGGAGTTTGAGGATTCAGACCACGCCTATACAGGGGACCTTAGCATATTTGGGAACAGAAGC
>CAZLLG010000144.1:0-9730 GCA_964560275.1 uncultured Eubacteriales bacterium
ACGGTCGTCCAAGAGGAGTTATTTTTACTGTCACTGTTATATTTAAATTAAAATAAAAGCCGTTCTTTAGTAGAAGTTCAGTCTTCATAGTCACAACAATTTTTTTCTCGAAAAACAAAAAAAGTTTAAAAATATTTTGATTTTTCATGCTAAAATGAACATGAATTAATTACACTAGGAGCGTAGCATGCCGCTAATTGAAATCCACATGCTTGAGGGACGGACGGAGGAACAAAAAAAAGCTCTCCTTGCAGCCATCACAGAAGCCGTTCATGAATCCATTGGTTCTCCACTTCCAACCATTCGCGTATGGATTCAAGAAATGTCCAAAAAGGAGTATATGGTCGCAGGCAGACTTGCTGAAGAGTACAAATAGTTACTCTTCATTCCTAGTTCAAGTTCTAGTTTCTAGTTTAAAGTTTCTAGTCTTTAGTCTTCTAAAATTCTCACTCGAGCGTTTTGAGCTAGGGTGTAATGCCCCTCTACGATAACAACATCTCCTTCTCGTAAACCAAAATCGCTTTCAGTGTTTTCAAGGACCTCGGCAAAATATTCGTTTTCCTGTCCGGTTTCGATATCGCGTCTTATTGCCATATCCTCTTCAACAACAAAAACCATCTTTTTCCCACTCCTCACCACTATCGCTTCCTGTGGGACGAGAAGCCTATTTTCATATATTTCGGCCTCGATTTCCACTTCAGCATGCATTCCAGGTTTAATTTCAATACCTGATTGAGCGATAGAAACACTGACTCTGCATGTTTTATCCTCGCTGTTGACGATAGGACTGACCACTTTTACTTTGCCTTTGATCACCTCATCTGGAAAAGCACTAAAGAATAAATTGACTTCCCGTCCAATCCGCATCTTCCCGATTTCGCTCTCCAGAACTCGAGCATGAACGCTCACACGGCCTGTATTGACAACCGTAAAAAGTTCATATGATGCCGTCACTTGCTGCTGTTCTGAAACTTTAATATCCGTGATAATTCCGGAAAACGGAGCAGTAATTCTGGTTTTTTCTAAATTTAACCTGGCTTTCTTGACGCTTATTTCCTGTTGTGTCAGCCCCTTGGTGGCTGCCATTATATCGTCTTTTTTTTGACCGGATTCGATCATCACGGTCTCGAATTTTTTAAATGCCCGCTCAAACTCTTCTTCAGAAACGAGGCCCTCTTGATATTGCTGACTGACTTTTTCGTACATCTTTTTTTCATCTTCAATTATTTTAATAAATGAGGCATCTCCTATCGTGTTTTTTTCAGCAAACTGATTATCGAGCATTAGTTCAGAAAGAATTTTCAACCGAGAGGCCTCCGCCCTTTCGACTTCCAAACGGAACTCTCTATCGTCCAGCTCGACCAGCAGTTGGCCTTTCTCCACAAACTGGCCTTCACGGACATGCATCACTTCCACTTTCCCGCTGACTTCAGTCTTGAGAACAGCCATTTGATCGGTCCTTGCTTCTCCCGGAGATCTCAGCCCAATGACAAGCTCCCCACGCTTCACAGGTTCCACTTTAACGGGCAGTGGAGTTCCAGTCGTTTCCACAACTTCCTCTGAAATGTTTTCATCTGTTTCTTTCTCAGAAGAAAGATTTCCCTGCTTCATAACCAGAAAATAGTACAGAGATCCGCCTATCACAACAACTAGAAAAAGCACCAGAATTTTCTTCGGAATAATCATTTATTCACTCCTGGAAAGTCAACCTAGTTCAAATCTTCGAAAACTCTCATTAGTATATACGACAAAACGCTAAAATCGAGTCATTTTTATTTATTATCGTTTTTAACAGCATCGTTCAACCGATCTAAAAATTCTGGGAGGGCAGCTGTTATCCTATGCCAATTGGGGATCAGGACGGTTTCAGAGGGATTCTGCCAAAAGATTTCTCCTGCTTTCTCGATTCCCTGCGCAAATTCTTCCACACACAAAAATTCGCTGTTCCGGTCAAATTCCAATCCATTGATAGCGGCATCATTTTCATATCGGATGACCGTTTCTTGAGCGACTTTAAGATAGATATTGCTCAGTGTTTTAAAAAATCCTACAGAAAACTCCACCCCTTCAAGGGCTAAATTTCTAAAGATGGATTTGGAGATATCCAAAATCATCTTCAAAATACCTGTTTCCAGATCACTGGGAACAAGTTCTTGATGTTTGTGTTCATAAGTATCGGCAATATCTACCTGACATACTCTGTTTAAAGCCATATTCCTGTAAACTTCAGCAAGTGTCCCTACTTCCAGTCCCCAATCATTGGGAATGCGCATAGCCATGGCCATATCACGGCGCATGGCTATCTCACCCGCCAAGGCATAACGGAAACTGTCGATATAGACAAGAAAAGGGAGGTATCCCAATATCTTTTGAAGCGCCCGAACGAACGGTGTAAAGAATAACCGTGTAGCCCGTCCATATAAACGATCTGTGGCACGGCTGTAATATCCCTTGCAGAATTCAATCTCTGTGTTGGGAGAAGCCACTGGATAACAGAGTCGAGCGAGAAGTTCCGGCTTGTAGTTGACAATATCGCAGTCGTGGACTGCAATAACCCTGCTTTCTCTACCGGCAAGGACATATCCGAGAGACATCCAGACAGCACGCCCCTTTCCCTCTTTTCCAGGACTTAAGTTATTGTCTTCGAGAAGTGAATAAAGTTCTTTCAACCTGGGCCCGTCATTCCAGATTATGGACAGTTTTTTTACATCGGCAAAATAGTTTTTAACCTTTAAAAACTGAGCTTTATTGGCCTGATCCAAACAGAGGACAATTTCATTCAGATATTTGACTTTTTTTAAAACCGCTAAAATATCCGGCAGTGCACCACTGGAATATTCCCTGAAGAGAGAAGGCAAAACCAACGCAATGGGCCGTATTTTTGAAAACTGTTTGAGGTCCCCCTCCAGCCTTTTAATGTCCTGATGGCCTAGTCTATGGAACGTCGTGATTACTCCATTCTGGAAAAAATCTGACATGACGTCCTCCTCAAAGACAGAATTTTATGACTTTAAATTTCAATCAAGGAGAATCACTGTGTATATAACATAAAAAAAAAATTTAGGTGTGTCAACGGAAGGGAGCCAGGAATTAAGGGCAATCTGAATTATTGCTTATCCGGCACTTTAGAAAGTTGGATGCCGTGTCCAAGAGGATAGCACTCTGGGATTGAAACAGGCAATTGTCCTTGGATATCGATTTCTCCAAAGATGGCTTTCACAGCCATTTTTTGAGCCTGAGGAGACGGTCTGTAGGCACAGAGGTAGGCATTGACATCCGGAAAGTGCCTTAAGTAATAGGGACTTCCGAATGAAATGACCAAAACTGGGATTTTTTTTGCAACGAGTCTGTGGATGAAGTCAACTTGTCTTATATTCAAGCCAATACTCCCTTTTCCTGATCTCAGACTGGAAAAAAGTGCGATCACTAAAACATCCATATTCCCAGCTTTTTGTAAAGCTATCTCAAAATATTCATTTCCTGTCGAAGCTTCTGCGTAAAACTCTAAGGCTTTCGGATTTCTCTGTTTAAACTCTCTGATAAAAGGTCTTCCTGCATAGTAGTCGCCAGGATCACTGCTTAAGGAAAATACGGCAAGTTTTTTTTCAGCGCTCACTGGAAGAATTTGGCTCGTGTTTTTTACCAGAGTCATGGATTGTTCCAGCATCAAATCGGCCCAATGAAGATGTGTTTCTGTCGCTACGATCTTATCCAGTATACTGACATCCACATATCGCTCTTTGTGAAGACCCATTCTAGCTTTTGCTTGAAGTATTCTCTTGACAGAATCATCGATCCGCGCCTCAGAAATCTGGCCGCTTTTAACTGCCTCGACAAGAGAAAATAAAACAATCTCAGGTTCAGGTGTCAATAAAATAATGTCCACTCCCGCGTTGACGGCCAAAACAGCAGCCTTGTCCTGGGGATAGAGAGTTGTGATTCCGCCCATGCCCATGGAATCTGAGACAATCAAGCCCCTAAAACCCATTTTCCCTCTTAAATAATCCGTCATTATGGGCTTTGAAAGTGTGGCAGGGAGATTGGGAGTCGGATCGAGAACTGGAATAGAAATATGAGCAGACATCACCGCATGGACTTCGACATCAATGGCCATTTGAAATGGATAAAGTTCCACTGTTGTCATACGGTTCATATCCGCTTGGACTGTGGCCAAAGCATTGTGAGAATCCTGTTCCGTGTCGCCGTGTCCAGGAAAATGTTTGGCCGTGGCGATGAGACCATATTCTTGACACCCTTTGATATAGGCTGCCGCCAAGCGGCCCACATCTTTTGGATTTTCACCAAATGAACGAGTGTTGATGATCGGATTATCAGGATTGATATTGACATCCACAACAGGAAAATAGGCCATGTGAATCCCTACGGCTCTTGCTTCCAAAGCTGTAATTTTCCCCATCTGATAGCTCAGTTCTTCTGATCCAGTGGCTCCGATAGACATGACAGGAGGAAAAAGTGTGGCACCCTCCATCTGATTGCCGAGCCCTTTTTCGAGATTCGCAGCGATCAGGAGGGGAATATCCGAGGATGCCTGCAGGGAATTCATCATATGAGCTGTTTCATAGACATCTCCTCTGTAGATTGCCAATCCACCAACCTTTAGGTCCTCAACCCAATGTTTGTACTTTGTCCAGGTTTCAGATGTTTGGTTTATATAGTCACCATAAAAACCTAAACAGAGCATTTGACCGACTTTTTCTTCCAAACTCAATTTCTCAATGGTCTTTCTCACCCACCTGGCCTCGGCGGGGCCGTAATCCATCTCAGGCATCGAGTTCATCGCTGTTTGAGTCTCAAAAAATAATAAGAGGAAGACGAGAGAACAGAATTTAAGACATTTGGTCAATACCTTTACTCCTCAGCAATACTTCGATCCCGGGAAGCTATTTCACTATATATCGGATAATAAACAGAATGGAGAACATGTAGATGAGCCAGTGCACCTGCTTCCCTTTTCCAGAGACAATGTTCAGGAAAGAATAGGAGATGAATCCAAAAGATATACCTTCTGTGATACTCAGCGTGAGAGGCATGATGATGATACATATGAAAGCAGGAATGCCTTCGGTCATTTCATCCCAATTGATCCATTTGACACACTTCATCATCAAATACCCCACCAAGATCAATGCCGGAGCAATGACCGGACGGAGAACAGCCCCATTAAACACATACTCCCCTCCAATCATTCTTGCCAACGGGCTGAAGAACAGGGCGACCAAAAAGAGACCCGCCGTAAACACATTGGCTAATCCTGTCCTCGCGCCTTGGGCGATACCCGTGGCGCTCTCGATATAACTGGTCACTGTGGATGTTCCTAGAAGTGCCCCACTCACCGTTCCAACAGCATCCGAAAACATGGCCTGATTCGCTCTTGGAAGTTTTCTGTCTTTGAGAAATCCCGCCTGCCCACTGACACCAATTAATGTTCCCATCGTGTCAAAAAGATCGATCAAAAAAAGAATAAATATCACCGTGATCAAACCCATTTTCAATGCACCGAAGATATCGAGTTTAAAAAAAGTGGGCAGAAGACTTGGTGGAGCAGAAACGATTCCTTGGTATTTGACGATTCCCAAAGGAATCCCCACCATGGCAGTAAAGACAAGCCCAAGAAGAATGGACCCGCGGACTTTAAGCGCCATGAGAAGTGAAGTCACAAGCACACCCAGCAATACAAGCAGGACGGGTTTGCTGGTCAGGTCTCCGATCCCCACATAGGCAACCGGATCATCGATAACAATCCCTCCATATTCCAGGCCAATAAGAGCTATGAATAATCCTATTCCGACTGCAATGGCGTGTTTTAAAGAGTCAGGGATCGATTCGACAAGGCGGCCCCACACCTTAAAAGCTGAGAGGACAAGAAAAAGTATTCCTGAAATAAAAACCGCACCGAGCGCGGTCTGCCATGAATAACCCATAGTTCCACAAACAGTGACGGCAAAAAAGACATTAAGCCCCATCCCTGGAGCCAGAGCAATAGGATATTTCGCAAAAAAACCCATTAGGACCGTCGCCAGTGCAGCAGAAATACAAGTGGCCACCATAACCGCCCCTGGATCCATTCCTGTCGATGAAAGAATTGCAGGCTGGAGAAAAATGATGTACGACATGGTCATAAAAGTCGTCACTCCGCCAATTAATTCAGTTCGGACCGATGTTTGATTATCTTTGAGTTTAAAAATGCGGTCGAGAAAGTTCACCCAAATCGCTCCTATTCTTCAAATTGAATCAAAGACAGAATATCCACTTCAGGATGAGTTTTATTGATATTGCCTCTCCCCCCGAGAAAGCACAGTTCTACAACAGCTGCAAATCCCACAACCTCCCCTCCTAATGTTTTCACCAAATCAATGGCACTGATGGTTGAAGATCCTGTTGCGATCAGATCATCGATGATGATCACCTTTTGATCCTTGTGGACACTGTCCTCATGCATTTCAAAGTATTCCACGGCATATTCGTTCGGGGCTCTTACAGAAACTGTCTTTCTCGGCAGTTTTCCTCTTTTTCTGATCAAAACTGAACCTAGATCCAGCAGGTATGAAACTGGTGCCGAAAAAAGAAATCCTCGCGATTCAATTCCAGCAACAACATCAACTCCTTTGCTTTTCGCCCATTCGGCTAACCGATCTATCACAAATCGGAAGCAGGCCGCATCTTCCACCAGTGGAGTAATGTCCTTAAAACCAATTCCCGGTTTGGGGAAATCTTTGACCTCACAAATAATGTCTTTAGCGCGGTTGAGCATGCTTGTGCCTCTCTAGTCTAAATTGACACCATTAAAAAATAATTTAAGGGCTAAGTCAATCCGTTGTTTTTGTATAGACCGTATGAGTGGGGAAAGGAATTCCTATATTGGCCTGCCCGAGGGCCTTGTATATCGCATCTCTCATTATAAGCTGTGTCTCATAAGCATCCGTATATTTTTTCACCCAGGCTCTGGCCACAAAATCAAGAGAAAAATCATTCATATTGAGGAATTGAACTTTGGGCATCGGCTCAATGAGGACAGAATCGATTTGTTTTATAGCAGAGAGAACCACATTCCTGACATGTTCGGTTTCAGAACCGTACTCGACTCCAAAATTGACATTGACTCGGATTGAGACATCCGGCTGAGTAAAGTTCTTAATCTTTGCATTGGCCAGATACCCATTTGGGACGTAAATCGTTTCATTATCATAGGTTCTTATCTTAGTGCTCCTCAAGCCGATATCGAGAATAGTTCCCATTTCTCCTGATTCAAGCTCGATTTTATCTTCAACTTTGAAAGTCTTATCCAGGACAAGCTGAATGCCGCCCAATATATTTGCAACAGGATCTTTAACAGCCAGACCGATAGCGATTCCTGCAATCCCTGCTCCTGTCAGCAGCGGTGTGATATTGACATTCCAGGATGTCAGGATAAAAAAGACCGCAAAAATGACGGCAAGGGCTTTTAAAATTTTCTGAAACAGAGGGATCAGCCTTTCATCAGCCGTAGTCCTGGTCTTGACCTTCCACTCTTTGAGCCATTGTTCGGCAAAATTATCGATAATCCTCAGGATAAAAAGTAGAATGACAAGTATAATAGCCGTGTCGATTACATTAATTAAAATGGGGGTTTGAAATTCGAAGTGTTGAAGACCGATCTTGAAACCTAAAAATAAGACATAATAGAAAATAATTGAGGAAATACTTTTAACGACGAGATCATCGATTTTATTTTTCGTTTTAAGTGCCAATGGTTTCAGGATTCTTGCAACAATCAGTTTGATCAAGAATGCTGCAATAAATGATAAAAAGGCGATCAGTGCAAACCTCAAATAATCATTATCCCAGATAAATTGAAATAAATCCGTGAATGTGTTCATCTCAACGCTCCTCCAATGGGACTTTATCTTAAACTTATATACCTGATAAGCCGAATTATTACAACAAAACAGTATGCATTTCTGTAATTCTTGAAGAGTCCTGGAAACTAGGAAGGCATGATGGAAAAATCCGTATTAGTAGGACAAAAGGGGTGGATGGCGTGGATGTATCTTATCCCGAAGCGAATGGTGGTGAGGTGGGCGGGTCCTCGCGTAGGGGAAGATACTCCGCGCGAACTTGCGCGGTACCGCCCCTTGAGGGATACGTCACGCGGTTTTACTTCAACTTACTAGTTCAGGGAGAACTCTTGAAGGATCACGGACATGGATATGGAGAGATGCGGATTTTCCTTTTTTGATCCCCAAGGATCTCGATGTCTATCCGGATGGCCTCTAATTCATAGGTGAGTTTTTCCGCCCATTCCACTACAATGACACCTTGATCCAGGAAGTCCTCCCATCCCAGATTATCAATTTCGGTTTCATTTTCAAGGCGGTAGAGATCGATATGATAAAGAGGAAATTTGGCTGAGTAAATATTGATTAAAGTATATGAAGGGCTGCAGACTTGGTTAACATCATCGATATCCAATCCAGCTGCAATCCCTTTTGCAAAAATAGTTTTACCTGCACCAAGCGCACCGGACAACAAAATCACTTCCGTTCCTTTTAAATTCTGTCCAATCTGTTCGGCCAGGGCGAACGTCTCTTTTTCAGAAGAAGTAATAATGTCTTTGACCATATTGTTGACTATGAAACGTGTCAACGGCTAATAGCCTTTACGGCAGAAGAGATATAACGGATGATATCTCTAGCTGTTAAAGATTTTTCCCCCAGTCTATGGGCGGCAATATCGCCGCTCAAGCCATGGACGTAGACAGCAGAGAGAACGGCCGGCAGTATGTCCTTCTCCTGGATGATCATGGCCGCCAGCATCCCGCTGAGCACATCCCCGGACCCGGCTGTGGCCATCCCGGGATTGCCTGTGGGATTGATGAAAATATTCCCATCAGGAGTCGCTGTTAAAGTTCTGTACCCCTTCAGGACAAGATACACACCATAGTCTTGAGAAAATCGAGAGACAAGTTCCAGTTTATTCTTAAAAACCTCTTCTGTGGAACAGTCAAGAAGGCGCGCAAATTCCCCAGGATGAGGAGTGAGGACCACAGGGATTTTTAATGTTTTTAAAATTTCCGGATGAGGAGAGAGAATATTTAATGCATCCGCATCCAAAATAACAGGAACGCGGACACGAGGCAGAAGTGCTTTAACAAACCTGGTGGTAGAATTATGCGTAGATATCCCTGGACCGATAAGGAACGCATCCTTCCCTTCCAGAAGACTTAGAGATATATCCAGGCCTTCTTCAGAAAAGGTTTTTTCTGATGTTTCAGGCAGAGGTTCTGTCATCAATTCAACCATAGACCTGGCCACCAAAGACAGACAACTTTTGGGTGTTCCGACAGTCACCAGTCCAGCACCCATTTTCAGCGCCGCCTTCCCGGCCATAACGGCAGCGCCCGTTTTTCCACGCGATCCCGAAAGCACAAAAAGATGTCCATATGTCCCCTTGTGCGTATCTTTCCTGCGCTTAGAGAAAAAGGGTGTAATAGAGGCCTCCTCAACAAATTCCAGTTTTAATCTTTCCGCTTCAAATAGAAAAGGAGGGATGCTGATATCTGCCACTACAAGCTCCCCCACATAATTTTCGGACGGAGGAAAGATGTGAGCCACTTTTGGCGCCGCCAAAGTCACTGTCAAATCGGCCCTGACACATGGACCTATAGGTTCAAATGTATCTGAAGACAATCCCGAGGGGATATCCACGGCAACCGTGTAGGCTTTTATTCTAT
>CAZLLG010000145.1:0-9703 GCA_964560275.1 uncultured Eubacteriales bacterium
GTTCATTTTCCGATTGAAAACACCTCGATATTTTGATAGAGATAGGGTCAGTATTATCAGGAAACAAAATAATGGATCTTTTATTGGAACTTATCGCCATCTTCTTTGGGGGAACGATCTATAAAAAGGCAAAGAAATGGGTCGATGAAAACATCAAAAAGAAGAAAGAGGTTTCTGAAAAATCACAAATTGAGAGAAGCAGAGCAGCTGGGAAGATATCCGCTTCCTGCACTGGCTGTAATCGAATTCTTAAAGAATCCCCTGTTTATGAACAGGGGAAGCCTTGGTGTCACAAGTGCTACAAAACTAAAGTTTTGAAACTGCGATAAATCTTCAATGATTGGCTAAAGGGCACTATGAAAGTATTACTCGTTTACAACAATATGGCCGGCCACAAGCGGGCCAAAAAAATTCTTCCTGATGTGGAAGCCAAATTGAATGAGAAGAACATATCCTTTGACCTGAGGATGACCGACTATCCCGAACATGCCGTGGACATTGTTCGTGAATCGGATTTTTCTTTGTATGATGGTGTCGTGGCTGCAGGTGGAGACGGCACTCTTTTTGAAGTGATCAATGGCTACTACCAGAATCCAGCAAAAAAAACGATCCCCCTGGGAATTCTTCCGGTTGGCACCGGAAATGCATTTGCCAGAGATCTCGAACTCCATTCATCCCGTTGGGAGGAAGCCGTTGACATCATCGCTATGAAAAAACCTAGGCATGTCGATGTCGGTGTTTTCCGGACACACGGACAGGATTATTACTTTCTCAACATTTTGGGCCTTGGATTTGTCGCCGATGTCGGAAAGACGGCTCACAAACTGAAAATCTTTGGCAATATTGCATACACATATGGGGTTCTCTACCAGACTGCCTTTCTCAAGGCCTACAAATTAACACTGAAAGCCGATGGAAAAACTTTAGAAAGAGAGAACATTTTTGTCGAGATTTCCAACACACGGTACACGGCCAATTTTTTAATGGCTCCAAATGCGGAAATTGACGATGGATTATTGGATGTAACACTTTTAGGAAAGATCACACGCCGAAGATTGATCAAGTGCTTCCCAAAAATTTTTACGGGTGAACATCTCCAATTTGAGGAAGTGGAGCAGTTTAAGGCAAAAAATATCAAGATCGAAACAGAAACACCCAAAGTTTTAGCTCCTGATGGGGAACTTGTCGGCATCACTCCGGTCTCAGTAGACTGTCTTCATCAAGAAGTTCCCGTTTTCTGGAAATGAAATATCTTGTCTCGCTTTATGTCTGGATCGTGGGAGGTCTTTATTTCGTCTGTCTTTGTTTTATCACAATTTTCCTGACTTTTTTTCTCAAGCCTGAGACAATTGATCCCTTTATAAAAAAAAGCTTTAAGCTGCTCTTTAAGATCATTTTTGTCAAGGTGAGTGTTGAGGGAGAGGAGAATGTGGTCCCAAATCAGACCTACCTCTTTATGGCCAACCATGTCAGCCTTTTTGATGTTCCGCTTCTGGCCGCCTACATTCCCACTTTTGTTCGGGCAGTCGAGGCTTTGCGTCAGTTTAAATGGCCTGTCTATGGTTGGGCAATCCGCAGGTTGGGCAATATCGCTATTGACAGAAAAAATATCCATGCGTCCATCCGAAGCATAAAAAGAACAGAACACGTCCTCAAGAAAGGGACATCAATCGCTATTCTTCCTGAGGGACACCGGACGCTCGATGGCCGGCTCCGTCCCTTTAAAAGGCTTCCCTTTCATCTAGCTAAACAAGCCAAAGTCCCTATCATCCCTATTGGTCATTCTGGGCTTTTCGAACTCAAGAACAAGGGCTCATGGGTGATCCGGCCAAGGCCAATTTCCATACGGTTCGGAAAATCCGTTTCAGCTGAAGAAATTGAAAAATTGTCCAAGGAAGAGCTGAAAATCCTCATTTTTACTAGAATTTCAGCCTTAATAGATCCGGTTTTTTGATTATCCAGGTTGGCTAGAACCTTCGAATCCTACATTAAATCGATGATGGCGTTAAAGGTTGCACTGGGGCGCATCACCCTAGTGGCCAGTTCCTCATCGGGAATATAGTAGCCGCCGATATCAACAGAGACTCCCTGGGCAGCCAGTAATTCTTGGGCGATCGTTGCTTCGTTCTCTTCCAGAGATTTGGCCACAGGCACAAACCGTTCCTTTATCGCTTCATCCTTATCCTGAGCCGCCAGCGCCTGGGCCCAATACAAAGCCAGATAAAATGTGCTACCCCGATTATCGATCTCGTTGACCTTACGAGAGGGAAGCCGGCCATTTTCCAGATACTTGGCGATGGCGATATCGAGTGTTTCCGCCAAGACAGCCGCTTTATCGTTCTTGGTATTCTCGAAGATTAATTCCAGGGCGGGGACAAGAGCGCAATACTCTCCCAGGGAATCCCACCTTGTATGTCCCTCTTTTAAAAGCTGCTGGACATGTTTTGGAGCAGAACCTCCCGCACCTGTCTCAAAAAGTCCGCCGCCTTCAAGGAGAGGAACAATGGACAGCATCCTTGCGCTGGTCCCGAGCTCGAGGATCGGAAAAAGGTCCGTGAGATAATCTCTGAGCACATTGCCCGTTGCAGAGATCGTGTCTTCACCCCTGCGAATTCTTTCCAGAGTGAATTTCATGGCATCCTGCGGCCTCAAGATCTGGATATTAAGGCCGGATGTATCAAACTCGGGTAGATACAAATTCACTTTCTTGATGATCTCGGCATCGTGCCCCCTGTTTTCATCCAACCAGAATATCGCTGGGGCATCGGTTGCGCGGGCTCGTTTTACGGCCAGTTTGACCCAATCCCGGATCGCTATATCTTTTGCCTGACACATCCTGAATATATCACCCGTCTCCACAGACTGTTCCAAAAGAACTGTACCTATCTCATTGACAACCCTAATCGATCCCTCACTTATTGCTTCAAATGTCTTGTCATGAGAACCGTACTCTTCCGCTTTTTTCGCCATCAATCCCACATTTGAGAGGTTCCCCATTGAAGATGGATCGAATTGTCCGAGTCTTTTTGCATTTTCCAGGATTTCTTTGTACATCGTGGCATAACTTCGATCCGGGATCATGGCGATACAGTCCTGAAGTTCGTCGTCGTTGTTCCACATCTTTCCGCCGTCTCTAACGACATTTGGCATGGAGGCATCTATGATGATGTTGTTGGGAACATGCAGGTTTGTGATGCCGTATCTCGAATCGACCATGGCCAGGTCCGGTTGATTATCATAGACGGCTTTGATATCTGCCTCGATCTCGGCCTTTTGATCGGCCTGAAGTTTGTTCAGTTTTTCCAGGACATCGGCCAGGCCGTTGTTCACATTGGCGCCGATCTGTTTGAGAGTATCCGCATGCTTTTCAAAAGCGTCTTTATAGTAAACCGAAACACAATGGCCAAACATGATGGGATCGGAGATCTTCATCATGGTTGCTTTGAGGTGCAGTGATAAGAGTACTCCGTCTTTTTTAGCCTCCTCTATCCCCTCCGCATAGAATTTTCTCAGGGCTGCCACATTCATCACAGCGGTATCAATGACTTCACCCTCAATAAGATGCAGATTGTCCTTCAGGGTTGTGGTATTTCCATCGCGATCCTTGAACTCGATCTTTACATCGCAGGCTTTTTCTATTGTGGTGGACTTTTCACTCCCATAGAAGTCTTTTTCCATCATGTGAACGACTTGAGCCTTGGAGCCGGACTCAGGCCAGTCTCTCATCATTTTGTGAGGATGCTTCTGGGCAAATTTCTTGACGGATTTTGCCGGCCGGCGGTCGGAATTGCCCTCACGTAAAACCGGATTAACGGCTGAACCCAAAACGACGGAAAACCTCGCTTGGAGTGCTTTCTCCGCAACATTTTTGGGCTCTTCAGGATATTCAGGGATATCAAAACCTTTCTCACGCAGTTCTTTGATGGCAGCCTGGAGTTGAGGAATCGATGCACTGATGTTGGGGAGTTTGATGATATTAGCCTCAGGTGTCAGGGCCATTTCACCAAGAATTGTCAGCCAATCAGGAATTTTTTGGTCTTCACGGAGATTGTCCGGGAAATTGGCTATGATCCGGGCTGCCAGAGAAATATCTGCTATATCAATTTCGATATCTGATCCCTCTGTGAAGGCTTTCAGGATGGGAAGAAACGCTTTTGTTGCCAATGCCGGCGCTTCGTCCGTGTTGGTCCAAGTTATTTTTGCTTTGTTCATTATTACATCCTTATGATAATTTTATGTATTTTAGGCGGATAATATCGTGTCGATAATCCAACTATTTTAAGTAAGATAAGATATAAGAAAATCACAAAAGAGTCAAAAGATTTTAAGGTCCGGTTCTCTAGTTGGTAAAAAATCCCTCTATTATTCGTACCGGAGTGCTTTTGCGGGATTTGTCCGGGCAGCCTTGAATGCTTGGACGCTGACCGTTATGGAAGCGATGATGTAGGCCAATAGTCCTGCCATGACGAATAGCCATATGCTGATATCTGTCCTATATGCATAGCGCTTTAACAATTTGTCTGACAGATAGAAAGCTGCCGGCCAGGCAATCACGTTGGCGATTGTCAGTAAAATCATAAATTCCTTGGAGATCAGAGCCAGGATATCGGGAATGGAGGCGCCGAGGATTTTCCTGACACCAATTTCTTTTGTCCTTTGTTCTGTGAGAAAGGCGGATAATCCAAAAATTCCCAGGCAAGAGATAAAGATGGCGAGGACAGCAAAAGATCTAAATATCGATTCTGTCTGACGATCTGTCTGGTACTGAGATTGGAATGATTCATCCAGAAAGAGGAATTCGAATGGAAAGCTGGGAACAATTGTCTTCCATGTTTTTTCCAGGTTTTCGATAGTCTTTTGAATATTTATGGGATTTACCTTTATGAAAAGGACAGAAGGTGCCCAGTTATCCGAGAGAGTGATCACAACAGGCTCGATTTCATTGTGAAGAGAATCCATATGAAAGTCTTTTACGACACCGATGACTTGACCTTCATATTCCCAAATAGAAAATAATTTGCCCACTGGATTTTCAAATTCCATACGAGAAGCGGTTTTTTCATTGATGATGTAGTTTTGCCTGTCTGTCTCAAATTCCCGCGAGAAATCTCTGCCAGCAACAATCTCCATTTCAAATGTCTTTATATAGTCAAAGTCGGTAGCAATAAATTTGAATGTCTCATACTGTTCAGGCCCTCGCCCCTCCCAATAGACCGGATTGATATTGCCCACTCTGTTCGGCCGGCTTGTGGCGGCAGTGACCTGAAGGACATTGGCGTGTTTGAGAAGTTCATTTTTAAGAGATTCGAGGGATTCGCGCACAGGCTGGCTGATATTGATGGAAAGAACCTGCTGCCGGTTAAATCCAAGATCCCTGTTTTGAATGAATTGGAGCTGGCGGTTGACGACCAGAGTCCCGATGATGAGGACGATGGCGATCGTGAACTGTGTCACAACCAGAACTTTCCTGAGCGCGCTTTTTGCCGATCCTGAGAAAGGACCGCCCTTTATCACTTTTACTGGATGAAAGGACGAGAGGAAAAGAGCAGGATAACTCCCAGAGATGATCCCTGTCAACAGTGTGAGCGCACCAAGGCCAAACAGGAAGGGCAGGTTGCCATCCAGATTTAAAGTCAGACTTTTTTGAGCCATCCTGTTGAATACCGGAAGAAACAGAGCGACAAGCCCCAAGGCGAAGAATAAAGAGACAACGGTCAGTAAAAGCGATTCTCCATAGAACTGCTTGATCACATGTGAACGTCTGGCACCGACAACTTTACGCATTCCAACCTCTTTTGCGCGTGTGCTGCCCCGGGCTGTCGAAAGGTTCATAAAATTGATACATGCGATAATCAAGACAAAAATGGCTATGATTGAAAAAATGTAGATGTAGACAATATTTCTTCCACCGGTCAGGGAATAGAGATGTATCCTTGAGAGGGGCTGGAGATCCAGGCGAACGGTTTGATCTGTTCGCTTGTCATATTTCATGATAACCCCGGAAATTTTTTGGCGGAAGGAGTCCATGTCGACGTTTTCGTTGAGAAGATAATAGGAACTGGATCCCAGTGACCAGGCGGTATTGATTTCTTCCCCAAAAATAAGCACAGGTATCATGACATGAAAATTCATGTGGGAGTTTTCCGGAATTTCTTTGATTACACCTGTTATGGTGAGATCAGCCTGATTGTTAAATTTAATGATCTTTCCCATGGGATCGTCATTGCCGAAATATTTTTTTGCGGCGTTTTCTGTAATAATGGCAGAGTTGACTGTTGGGAATACGTTTTGTGCACTGCCTTTGACAAAAGTGCAAGTGAAAATCTCAAAAAATTCAGGATCGACAAAAGCGATCTCTTCGCTATAACTCTTGTCTTCATACCCAACTAACAAGGTTCTTTGCCTATACCTTGTTGCAGACTCGATCTCCGGAAAATCTTTTTTGAGTATAGGTGCGAGTGCCCAGGGGCTGGCTGCCCACCAATCATCTTTTATATTGACGACGGCTCGATGGATCGAATTATAATTCTCATGAAATTTATCATAGCTGAGTTCATCTTGGACCCAGAGAAGAATCAAAATGCAGCAGGCAATGCCAACGGCCAATCCTGTGATGTTGATAAAAGAATAAATACGATGTTTTTTAATCATCCTCAAAGCGATTTTTAAATAGTTGGTTATCATTATTGCACTCCAATAAAAATAAGATTTACAGAATGAAGGAAGGGATCTCAACAGCTGCCTCCGATACCAGTTCGCGGCATTGGAATGGCCTTTTTCCCATAGCCTGTCTCTAAATTCCTCTTCAGTGTCGCCAGTAAGAGAAAAAGTGTCTTCCGGATCAGAAAGGTGACGGAACAGCCAGGATGCGATTTTTGGAGGGGCCGTGTTTTTCGGTCTTGATAAAGTTTTCATTAGTCCGAGATCGGTGCGGTTTTTCCTTTCCACAACGATTTTTGGTGTTCATAGACGGCCTGGAGAGCTTTTGTCCCTTCTTCAGTCAGAGAGTAATAGTACTTCCGCCGTCCACCTCTTTTGTGCGTGGGTTCTCCCGTTTTCTTGATGACATACCCTTTCTTAACGAGTTGTCCAAGCGAAAAATACAATCCTCCGTAAGACAGCTCCTTTCCAGTTTTTTCTGAAACTGTTTTTTTTATGGAGACGCCGTAAGCGTTATCCTCGAGTTCTAAAATGGAGAGAAGGTAAACCTCTTCCCATCGGCTGAGTAGATTCAAATCTTTCATAAATTCGACCTCGTTACTTATATATACTGGATTCTTGTATAAATAGTTTACTTTTTTTAAAAAAACTTTGTTAGAAGACAAAACGAAAAGGATTGAGAATAAATCAGGGATTCCGCATCCAGGAGAAGAGATTGCCGACAAGGATTACGATTGCGGCTCCTACGACCGTATACAGCGGCCAGGCTAAGTTTACTCCTTGGCCCGGAAGAAGGTTTTGAATCGGTCCTTTCACCAAAAAAAGGAGTGCCGTCAGCCCTGAAAAAAAGCCGAAAAGTGCATCTGTCTGCCTGATTTTTCGAGAGAGGACGCCCAATAGAAATACTCCCAACAGTCCCCCATAAGTGTAGGATGCGATACTCAAGCCCAATTCCACTATTGCCGGGCGTTCTCCCGTGGAATTCAGTTGAAGAGCGGCGAAGAAAAAAGCGGATCCTGTAATCACAAAACCCCAAAAAATGGTGATCATCCGGGATATTTTCAGATCTTTTTCCGGCGAATTGGTTTTTCCCCAATAGGGTTTATAAATATCCAATGTCGTCGATGAGGCCAGAGAATTGATAGATGAAGACAGAGTGCTCATGGCTGCAGCCAGAATTGCCGCAATGATCAGACCGGATAGACCGGCCGGTATCTCTTCGACAATGAATTTGGCAAATATTTCATCCGCAGTGGCCAGTCCAAGCTGACCAGGTGTCTGCCCGCTGTAAAATCCAAAGAGCAGTAGTCCGATGAACATAAAAAGAGCAAACTGCAGGAATACCACGAGTCCGCTTCCAATAAGAGCTTTTTGGCTGGATCGGAGATTTTTTGTAGCGAGAAGCCTTTGGACAATGAGCTGGTCGGTGCCGTGTGAGGCTACGGAGAAAACAGCACCTCCAAAGAGAGCTGTGAACAATGTGTAAGGCTGAGCGAAAAAATTCCTTAAGTTCATCCCCCATCCGAAATCGATAAACTTGAGTTTCCCTGCTTCCTGGACCATATTGGCCGTTCCAGCCGAATCCGGGGACAGGCGGGAGAGCAAAATCCAAACAGCAAGCAGAGCTCCTCCGATGTACACTCCCATCTGGATGACATCCATCCATACTACGGCCTTAATTCCTCCCAAAAAAGTATAAATGACTGTCACTGTGGAAATCATCAGGATCGAAATCAGATAGATATTCAGGTCAGAAATCCGGGCTCCTGCCAGCCTGAAGATAATGGCTATGGGGATGGCCGAAGCAAAGAGACGCACCCCATCGGCCAGCAGCCTTGTGACCATAAAGGTCGTGCTGGTGATGCTGCGCATCTTGCTGCCGAACCGGTGGTCGAGGAACTGGTAGGCTGTAGAAAGTTTTCCTTGGTTGTATTTAGGGAGGAACAGGAAGCTGACAACCGTTCGGCCGGCAATGTATCCGAATGTGATCTGCAGGAAGGTCAAGTTCCCTCCGTAGGCCACGGCCGGAATGCTGATAAAAGTCAATGTGCTTGTCTCTGTGGCCACTACCGAAAAAAGCACTGCCCACCATGGAATCTTATGACCTCCCAGGAAATAATCTGAGGTGGTTTTCTGTCGGCCTGATAGAATAATGCCGAAAATAGCGACCCCACCAAAATACAGGAGAAGGACCAAATAATCGATAAATGTAAAACCCAATGGTCTACCTCAATCCTAATGAGTATACAAACTCAAGTAAAGATTCACAAATCATAAAATAATTCATGGAGAGGAAATGCTTCCACAAATCAGCGGTGATGTGTCGGTTTGTATGTTTTTAAATAATTCTCGAGGCCCTCTGTTTCTGCGACATGGAGGGCTCTGTCCCAGTTGACGTCATGTTTTTTTCGAACTGATTCCAGAATCCGTATAATGGAGAGTTCCACTTCACCTGTTTGCCCTCCTCTTCTGGCCAGGAAATCTATGGCTTCGAACAGCACAGCGTTGGCTTCAGCGTAAGTGATGGGCACATGGTCACTGACATGGTTATAGATCAAATGTGTCGCCCGCCCGATGAGTTTGAGGTTGCTGGGTTTGACATTGGTCATGGTGTTTCCCACAACTTTGCCCAAACCGGCCATAACTCCGGTGGAGTGGCCATTCAGAAGGATTTTAAGGAGTATTTCGCGTGTTAAATTCAAGGGATCGCCTTCAAGGCTATTTCTAAAATAAAGGACGACGTCCTTATTCTTTTCCAAGGGAATATGAAGCAGCAAAGATTCGATGTCTTCACGCGGTTTTTCTCCAACATAAACAAGCGTGATTCGGGCATTCTTGTCTTTAAAGAGGCAAAGAAACTGCCGCGACGGCGAATCTGGAAAGGCGAGCTCTTCGACTTCCTCATCTACACACACAAGAATTCCAAGGTCGCCTTCCTGGGGTCCTCTTTGAATAATATTTTCACCCGAGAATGAAAAATCATACAGTTTTTCCTGATTGTCGCCCGCATTGGTCAGGCTGCTGAGAGCAGCATTTTTTAAAT
>CAZLLG010000146.1:0-9611 GCA_964560275.1 uncultured Eubacteriales bacterium
AGGGAAACTTGAATAACAGAAAAAAACATATCAAATTTCTTCTTTTCCTTTCTTTAGGATTGATGATGTCCCTATCTTCGATCTACGGCCAATCCAATGAAGACTGCCAAGCCTGCCACTCCGATCCTGATCTGACAGGAATCATTGCAGGCCGTACTGTCTCCATGTTTGTGGATTTCCAGAAGTTTTCCACCTCCACACATCAAGACATGGACTGTGTCAGCTGCCATATGGATGCCGAAGTCGAAGACTTCCCGCATGAAGAACAGCTCGAAAAAGTCAGCTGCGGAATCTGCCACGACGTCGCTGAAGAAAGGTTTATGGAAGGTATACATGGAAGGGCTTTACAGAGAAATGCACCCTATGCCCCTACCTGCGCTGAATGCCACGGGAATCATTATATTTTGCCTCCCAACAATGCGGAGTCCCGCACGTATAAAATGAATATTCCTGTGCTGTGCGGGAGTTGCCACCGGGAAGGAGCCCCTGTCGCCAGAGTCTATAACATCTCAGAACGAGACATCCTGACCAATTATTCACAGAGTATTCATGGAACAGGGCTGTTCCAGCAGGGCTTAATCGTCACAGCCACATGCAATGACTGTCACGGAAATCACCTCGTACTTCCCCACACCTATACACGGTCAACAGTATCGGCTGCTAATATCGCCGAAACGTGTATGAAATGTCACGCCAGAATCGAAGAAGTGCACACAAAAATCATAAAAGGCGAGCTTTGGGAGCAGGAACCAGGCGCCATCCCGGGATGTACGGACTGCCATCAGCCTCACACCATCAGCCGGACAAACTTAGTCATTGGAACATCTGACAAGGAATGCCTCAAATGCCACGAACGGCCTGATATAACAAAAACCGTGGACGGCCAACCAGCTTCCTTAACCGTACAAAAAGAAACCATACAAAATTCTTCCCACAAAAATATCCCCTGCGTAAAATGTCATGCCGATATCACTCCGCATCTACAGCGTCCCTGTGAAACAGTCCAGAGAGTGGACTGCTCCAACTGCCATGCTCAGATCGCCGAAGATTACTTTGCCAGTGGGCATGGGGAAGCCTTTACACAGAAAACTCCCGATGCACCTTACTGTACGGACTGCCACGGCCAGCATGATGTTCTTTCCCACCTGGATGAGAGAGATGAGACCTACAGGTCCAATATCCCCAAGCTGTGCGGAGACTGCCATGCCAGGCTCGAACAAACAGGAATCAAGGAAACCCCGGCGGGCAATGTGGAATTCGACTACTCCAGCAGCGTGCACGGACAGGGTCTGATCAAAAAAGGCCTTTTGCCCAGCGCCATCTGTACGGACTGCCACAGCACACATTTTATGCTCGACCACGAGGATGAACGATCATCGGTTCATTCTAATAATCTGCCGGCCACATGTTCGACATGTCATAAGGGGATATATTCCGAGTTCGAGGATAGCGTACATAGTCCCACAGTCACAACAGGAAATGTCAAACTCCCGAATTGTGAAGACTGCCATTCCGCACATAAAATTTCACAGATCGACCAGGATCAGTTTATGACAGAGATCACACACCAGTGCGGCACATGTCATGAAGAACTTTCAGAAACATACATGGAAACCCTTCACGGGAAGGCATACACGTTAGGATATCTCAAATCTGCCCGGTGTTCGGACTGCCACGGAGCACACGATATCAGAAAGGTCGATGATCCGGACTCCCATGTGGGCTTTAACAGGGTTGTGGAAACATGCCAGGAGTGCCACCCTGATGCCAACCGCCGGTTTACGGGATATCTCACTCACGCCACACATCACGATAAGGACAAATACCCTATCCTCCACTTTACCTTCTGGGCCATGACCTTTCTCCTCATCGGCGTGTTCAGCTTCTGGGGAATTCACACCTTGGTCTGGATGCCGCGTTCCTACAGACATCTTAAAGAAAAGAGAAAACACGAAGTCAAACACAAGAGGTACTATATCGAGCGCTTCAATCTGCTGGAAAGGATCATGCACCTCTTTGTCATCACCAGCTTTATGGGATTGGCCATAACCGGGATGATGCTAAAATTTGCCCACATGCCCTGGGCACAAACACTTTCCAGTTTGATCGGAGGAGTTCAAGTCGCAGGAGTCATTCACAGAATCGGCGCGGCCATCACTTTCGGATACTTTATCACACACCTCTACACCCTGTTCTCCAAGAAAAAGAGGACAAAAAGGACTGTGAGGCAAATGGTTTTCGGAAAGAGATCGCTGTGGTTCAATAAAAAAGACCTCCAGGACTTGATCGGTTCCATCAAGTGGTACTTCGGAAAGGGCCCCAGGCCCGACTACGGACGCTGGACATACTGGGAAAAATTCGACTACATGGCCGTTTTCTGGGGGGTGGGTATCATCGGACTTTCGGGGCTCATCATGTGGTTTCCGGAAATGTTCACCAAACTGCTGCCCGGCGTGGTCATCAACGTGGCCATGATCATCCACAGCGACGAGGCTCTCCTGGCTGTCGGATTTATCTTCTCCGTCCATTTTTTTAACACTCACCTCAGGCCGGAAGCGTTCCCCCTCGATCCGGTTATTTTCACCGGTGTTGTCCCTCTTGATGAATACAAGATCGATCGACCCGAAGAATATAAGTACCTGAAAGAATCCGGAAAGCTGAAAAAACTCGCGAAATTGAAAGATATATCCCCAAAGAAAATGCTGCTGGTCAAGATATTCGGCTATTCTTTTTTGGCCATGGGAATAACGCTCATCATCCTGATCATTTACAGCATGCTCTTCGGCTACAAATAATCTGAATGATTCATAAAATCAGCCGACCCAATCATTGTTCTCTAATGATATCGACTTGATTTCCTAATCTTAACTGTATCCTAAACATCTCTTTATTCGTAGGATAGAATAAATTAAATGTCGGCTGTTTTTACCCCAAGGGGGCGAGCCGATCTCACTCCATCTGCTTCGTTGCGGCCAAGTCGCGGTGAAGTACCACAGCTTCCTTGACCAACGCCTCGCATCTGAAGCAACCTCGGCCCGTGAATCAATCAGATAAAACGCCTAGATTATTCAATGGACTGATGGCTCATACTCGGTCCGAATTTTAATGATTATTTCTTTTCTACTTCTTCGATCTCTGCATCCGGGTGCTCATAGATAAACATGTCTCGGGGCATTTTCCCTGTAAGCCAAGAGGGATTCATGGGATAGACATGGGGATTGAAAACCGTCGAATACAGATGCCAGATCAAAATGGCCAGGCTTGCCAGAATGGCTTCATAAAAGTGGAAGACCAAGGCAATTTCAAGAAATCCGTCCGGTAGAAGCTTTACAAAAAAGTTGTCGAACCAGAGGAGAAGCCCGGTGATGATCATCACAATATTCCCCCAAATCAGAGCCCAGTATTCCGCCTTTTCGACATAGCTGAACCGTTTGAACTGGGGTGTTGTCTTGGATAAACCAAGATTATACATAAAACGCTGGAAAAAATGTTTGGCATCCGAGAAATTCGGTAACATATCTTTGAGAAACGTCCGGCCTCTTTTTGTCATAAGAAAAATCATGTGCCAGACTGAGGCGAAAATAAGAACCACGGCTGCGACCCTGTGGATGACGCCGCGAATTTCAAATCCATGGTCCCAACCGAATAAAAGTTTGGCATACCAGGAGTCGCCGTAGCGCAGACAGAATCCCGTTATCGCCAGCACAATAAAGCTCACCATGAGCAGCGTGTGCTGCCAGACTTCGTTCCGCATCATTCTTCTGACCTGAGGTTTTTTAGTCACAAGAACTATCTGTCTGATTAGGTCAATGAGCCAGTGGGCCGCCATGAGCCCGATAATTAAAATAATCGCTATGATATAAACAATTTTGATGATTTTTGCGGCTTTGCTCTCCTGCTCCTCTATAAAAACTTCATGAATCGGCGTCGCGGCCAGCTCTACAGAAATACCGGGATGGCACACACCACAAGTTTCAGCCAAATTGGCCGGATTGACAGAAGAATTGGGATCCGGGCTGGGAAGGATCAGATGCACTCCGTGGCAGGATGCACAGTTGGCCACAAAGAGGTCTCCGGATTGGCTTTTGAGGCCGTGGTAGTTGTCGATAAAAGTCGGCCTCCGGCCGATGTCAACTCCATATTTTTCTGTTAGAGTGATGGATTCATGACAGGGGCTACACGTGGCCTCGGCTACCTGGGAACGCGAAACTGGAGAGGCAGGATTGCTCGGAGAGATAATGCCGTGCTCCCCATGGCAGTGCGTGCAAACAGGAGTTTCCGTATCCCCCCGCTTGGCCAGCTGTCCGTGTATGCCGTCCCAGTATTCCTTTGTCTCTGCCTCATGGCACTTCCCGCATGTATCCGGGATATTGAAGTGATTGATGGAAGAATTGGGATTGCCCTGAGAATAAATTTCATGCGCCGATCCGTTGGCCGAATGACAGTCATTGCAGGTCGCGGCCTCCATGAGCCCTCCCTGGACAGACCGGCCGTGGATAGAGCTGTCATAGATATTTATGGGATGATTCTCCCTAATCTGGTGCTTTTCAATCAAATCGATATCCGAGTGACACACTCCGCAGGTTACAGGAAGTGCTCCTGGATGGGTCTTGGAGGCCACCTCTGTTGAGGGAAGAATGTCATGGTCACCATGACAGGCTGTACAGGTCGGCAGGTCCTCATCCTCTTTTATACCCAAACGTCCATGAGCTTTGTATTCCTCGGCGGCGCCCTCATGGCAGTCCGAGCATCCGTCAAGTCCCACTCTGATATCGGATTCCTTATGAGGTATCGTGTTTTTTTCGGCATGACAATCCAAACACCCGAATCCGGCATGGATGGACTGAGATAATTCATCGGCAATGACCTTGTCACCTTGGCCTGTCTCATGGCATTCCAAGCAGGAATCCTCGCCTATGGACTCATACTCCTCCTGCCCTGTATGAGACATTCCAGAACTCAATAATAAAACTAGAATAAAGCCAAAAAATATTATAGATCGAGTAACTGTTATGAATTGAAATAGACCTTTCATACGAATACTCCTTTTATAACTTTTTTTTTAGCAGCAATATTTATGCCATAATATTATCCTATTAGATAACATAGCTAAATGGAAGAAATTAAATATGTTGCCCAAATATCTTTTAAAAAGATAAAATATTTCCTCATAATAAATGGGGTATTTAACTCGAAATTGGGTGATATGCCCCATATTATATGGAGCCGGTCATTATCAAATTTTGACAACAATTTGACCCTGTGCTACACTTTTTTCCGCTCTAAAATGACCAAACCAATCGGGAAACTCCACGTGATCACGGACACAGATCTCCAGTCCCATTTTTCTCACTTAAAGCTGGCCGAACTGGCCATCCGGGGAGGAGCTGACTCCATTCAGTTCCGCCAGAAAGCCGGCTCCACACAAGACATGATCATCACAGCACGAGAGATGAAGCATATTTGTGCGGAGGCCGGAGTTATGTTTATCGTCAATGACCGTCTCGATGTTGCTATCGCTTCTGAAGCCGACGGTGTGCATCTAGGTCAAGATGATTTTCCCATCCCTGTAGCCCGGAAACTTCTCGGAGAAGATAAGATTATAGGAGGATCGGCGGCTGTACTGGAGGAGGCCATAAAATGTCATAAAGAGGGCGCGGATTACGTGGGTTTCGGCCCGGTATTCCCCACGTCTTCAAAGGAGGATGCAGGGCCTGTGTCCGGGATTGTACTGCTTAAGGAAGTTGTCAAAACGGTTCCGGTCTACATAATCGCTATTGGAGGAATCACTCCTGAAAACACCCGGGATGTTTTAGAGGCAGGAGCCGCAGGAATTGCCGTGATCTCGGCCGTTTGCTGCGCGCAGGATCCAGAAGTGGCCACACAAAAACTCTTTAAAGCACTGCAGAGGAATTAGTTTCGAAGGTTCGACATGAGAGAAACTCTTTCAGATATCGGAGAATTCGGTCTCATCCACAGAATCGACAATCTTCTCAAACAGGAAGGTCTTGAATCAAAAGGAACTGTATTAGGGATTGGAGATGACGCCGCTGCTGTCCAACCCAAAGAGGGATTCGAACTTTTAATCACCTGCGACAGTGTCGTCGATGGACGGCATTTTTTATCAGAATATATGAATTATTATGATATCGGCCGGCGGGCCATGGCAGTCAATATCAGTGACATTGGAGCCATGGGAGGCACACCACTCTATGCTCTTGTGTCTTTGGGATTACGTGCCGACATGTTTGTCGGCGATATCGAAGATATGTACAAGGGATTTGTGGCCGAACTCAACCCAATGAACGCGGCTATTATCGGCGGAAATATCACAGAAGTGGAATCCTCTATATTTGTAGACATCACCTTAATCGGAGAGATTAAAAGGGGGCATGCTGTCCGCCGTTCCACCGCCAAGGCCGGTGACACGATATTCCTCACAGGCTACCCGGGAGAAGCGGCGGCCGGACTCGATCTTCTCATCCACACGACACGAGAGCACATCCCGTACAATCACCCTCTTATCCAAGCCTATGTGACTCCAAATCATAGGGCACGGGAAGGGCATGCGGTTGCTTCTTCAGGCTGTGCTACAGCCATGATCGACACAAGCGACGGGCTTCTCGCCGATCTGGCCCATATCTGTTCGGACAGTGGCGTCGGGGCAGATCTCAACCGGAAAAATCTCCCTATCAGCCGAACTCTCCGGGACAGCGCTGTTCAAAATAAAAAAGATCCCTATGAACTTTGCACCCGGGACAGCGATGATTATGAACTGGTGATCACATGTGCTCCCGAAAATATAGATAAAATTAAAGAAACAATAGAGAACATCAGTGATGTTCCTGTGTCAACTATCGGAACAGTGACAGATGCAGCAGACGTCTTCCATTGGAAACTCCCTGATGGATCCCTGCAGCGTTTCACACCAAAAGGCTGGGATCATTTTTCTAAACACGCAAAACACGAAAAAAACAAAAAACAGACAATACACGGAGGGGAAAATTGAAGAATCAATATCTCGCTGCTAAGGCAGCTGAAAACTTGAAAAACCTGAGAAGTAAAAAACCTCTGATTCATAACATCACAAATTTTGTGGTCATGAATAATACTGCCAACGCCCTTCTTGCATGCGGTGCTTCTCCGGTTATGGCTCATGCTCAAGAGGAAGTCGAAGAGATGGTCTCATTTGCAGGCGCGCTTGTGCTCAACATTGGAACTCTTACCCCCAACTGGATAAACTCGATGCTCAAAGCCGGAAAAAAGGCCAACACGGCCCATATCCCCATCATACTGGACCCTGTCGGTTCAGGAGCGACAAGGCTGCGCACAGATTCGGCTAAAAAGTTAATCGACGAACTTTCCATTACTGTCGTTCGGGGAAATGCCTCCGAAGTCCTCTCTCTGGCCCACGAAGGTTCCAAGACCAAAGGTGTCGATTCTCTCCACTCTGTCGATGACGCCTCAGATGCCGCCATCGAACTGGCCCAAGAATTGGAGACCACGCTGGCTATCACAGGAGCCGTGGATCTTGTCACAGATGGAGAACGTATCCACAGGATTTCCAACGGACACGAACTCATGGGCTACACAACAGGAACGGGCTGCACGGCGACCGCTCTTATCGGTGCTTTCCTTGCTGTGGATAAGGATCCTGTTGAAGCCACATCCACAGCGCTGGCTTTCTTCGGGCTTGCAGGTGAACATGCCGCATCCAAAGCGAAGGCACCAGGAAGCTTTCAGGTGGCTCTTCTGGATGCTCTCTATACAATCGATGAAAAACAATTAAAAGCGGGAGCTAAGATTAGTGAGCTATAGGCACTAAAAGCTATGAAAGATAAAGATAAAACTAAAGACCAACTTATCGAAGAACTCGCAAATCTCCGTAAGAAGATCTACGATCTGGAGATATTCAAACTCACAAGAGAACATGTCACCCAAGCTCTCATCGACAATGAGGCTAAACTCATCGAATCCGAAAAGAGGTACCGGACGATATTCGAAAATGCCAATGACGGCATTATCATCCATGATACGGAAGGGAATATTTTCGATGTTAACAAAAACATGTACACCCGGTTGGGGTATACCAAAGATGAGATGCTCAAGATATCGCTTGGCGAACTTGTTGCGCCTGAATTTGCAGAAAAAATCGCAGGACGCACAAGAAATTTAGAAAAAGATGGTGTGGCCATTTTTGAATCCGGAGACCGGCGAAAGGACGGAAGCATCCTGCCTGTAGAGGTCAGTGCCCGTATCATCGACTATAAAGGGCAGAAGACCATCCTCAGTGTCGTCAGAGAGATCTCGCAGAGAAAAATGGCCGAAGACCTCATTTTAGCAACTCTTGAAGAAAAAGATATGCTGCTTCATGAAATACAAAATCAAGTTAAAAGAAATATTCAGGCTTTCACTCTCATGCTCAAATATCATAAAAGAAAAATTCGGGATAAGGGCGCATCCCTGTCGCTAAATAACGTGAACGCACGGCTCGAGGCCTTTGCCAAGATCTATGAAAAAATTTATCAATACAAGAACTATTCACGGATAGATTTCTCAGACTTCGTCAAATGGCAGACGATGAAACTTTTTTCTCAATACACAAAAGGAATCACCAATATCCGCCTCAAAAGAGAAGTGGAGGACGTCTATCTGAATATTCATCGCGCCATCCCCTGCGGCCTCATCATCCAGGAACTGGTCTCAAACTCGCTGAATCATGCCTTCCCTGAAGGACGAGAAGGTGAAATTTTAATTCTGATGAAACAAAAAAAAGACGGCACTACTCGATTGGTTATTAAAGATGACGGGATCGGGCTCCCTACAGGCATGGATTTATTCAATAAAAAAGCGTTTGGCTTTCGTTTATTGAAGGACTTTGTCCGACAGATCGACGGAGCGGTCCAATTGGATTCATCCAAGGGAATACAATATACAATTTCGTTCTAAAACTCTTCTATTTCTGCTATTTCCTACAAAATACATAATATTACTTGACTTACATCATATAGGGGTATATATTCGTTTCAACACCACATTAAGAGCTGTCAATCACAGGAGAGTGAAAATGAAAGCAGAAGAAGGTTTTTCTGAAAATGCCTTAAGAATACTCAAAGCTAGGTATTTTAAAGTAGATAAGGATGGGAATTTCCTCGAAAATGCCCCCTCAGACTTGCTCAATAGAGTCGCTGAACATATCGCATCCGCTGAACAATCTGAAAAAGACAGGAAGTTATGGAAAAAACGCTTCTTTGATGTGATGATGGCCCGGGATTTTCTCCCCAACAGCCCAACTCTCACTGGCGCAGGACGAAACATGTGTTTGAGCGCATGTTTTGTTTTGCCAATCGCAGATTCTATGGATTCGATTTTTGACACAGTCAAGAATACAGCCCTTGTCCACAAAGAGGGAGGAGGGACAGGATTTGATTTCAGTCTTCTTCGTCCCAAGGGAAGTTTTGTGAAAAGGACTCAGGGCATAGCATCCGGACCGGTCTCTTTTCTGCGTGTCATTGACGCGGCAACAGAAGCAGTCAAACAGGGCGGCACACGCCGTGGAGCCAACATGGGCATCCTCAGAGTTGACCACCCGGACATCGAAGATTTTATTC
>CAZLLG010000147.1:0-9601 GCA_964560275.1 uncultured Eubacteriales bacterium
AAAAAGGCCGATCCACTACCTATGTCTCTGAATATATTCGAAACTTCCTGCAGGGAGAACCCATACCAGGAATTGAATATGAATTTGAACTGTACAAACGTTTTGTTCCAGAAATAACGCTGGAGGAGATCAACCGCCTTGGAAAGGAGTGGATAACCGACCACAACCGGGTGATTTTAGTGAGTGCGCCAGAGAAAGAGGGACTTCAAATACCCACAGAGGAAGAACTTCTCGATGTTCTCGCCTCTGTCGCCGATAGAGAGATAAAACCCTATGTGGACACTGTATCCGATGAGCCTCTCTTGGAAGAAATTCCCCAGCCTGGAAAAATTGTCAGCACAAAAAGACTTGAAAAGATGGGGATAACTGAATGGGAGCTGTCCAATGGAGTTCGTGTTGTTCTCAAGCCCACCGACTACAAAGACGATGAAATCCTGTTTAGGGCTCTCAGCCCCGGTGGAACATCTCTTGCCAAAGATGAGGATTACATCCCTGCTAGCATGGCCGCTCAAATCATCTCTATGGGCGGGCTGAGAAATTTCACGGCCATCGACCTTCAGAAAAAACTTTCCGGCAAAGTCGTAAGAGTCAGACCGTATATAACTGAACTCGAGGAGAGCCTTTCGGGAAGTGCTTCCCCAAAAGACCTGGAAACAATGTTCCAGCTCATCTATCTCACTTTTACTGCTCCACGTGCCGATGCCGATATTTTTAAAGTTATGGTCAACCAAATGAAAACTGTTTTAAAAAACCGTGATGCCAATCCCATGACCGCATTTCAGGACATGCTTCGATCCACGCTTTCGCAAAATCATATCCGTACAAGACCAAGGACGCTCGAGACTATCGAAGAGATGGACCTGGAAAAATCCTATGCTTTTTACAAAGATCGTTTTGCAGACGCCGGCGATTTCACGTTTATCTTTATTGGGAATATTGATTTGGAAACCATAAAACCCCTAGTGGAGCAATATCTTGGCGCGCTGCCCACAAAGGGCCGGGAAGAATCTTGGCGGGATGTGGGCATCGATTTCCCAAAGGGAGTAATCAAAAAGTCTGTGCACAAGGGCATCGAGCCTAAGAGCCAGACAAGCATTGTGTTTACTGGGCCTTTCCAATATGACAGCATGCACCGTGTTGTAATTCGGGCAATGGGGATGGTGCTTCAAACAAGGCTTCGTGAGGTCCTTCGTGAAGAATTAGGAGGCACCTACAGCATTGGGGCCAGTCCAAGCTATGTGAAAGTACCGGATCCGGAGTACCGCATATCGATAAGTTTTGGCTCAGATCCTCAAAGAGTTGAAGAACTTACAAAAGCCATATTCCTGGAAATCGAAAAATTGAAGACCAATGTCTCCGAGGATGAAGTGAACGACGCCCGAGAGGCACTTTACCGCAGTACGGAAACAGGTCTTAAGCAGAACAACTGGCTTCTTACACAACTGGCCTACAAGTACCGTCTCGGAGAAGATCCCAAAAATCTCCTCCTTCTGTGGGATGAACCGATCAAGCTCCTGAGTCCAGAAGTGATTCAGAAGGCTGCTCAGGAATATTTTAATTTGGACAACTATGTCCAGATCTCTCTCTTTCCGGAAAAAGAGAAAAAGGAAATGAATTAATTAGAAGGACATCAACCTTAATTCAACTGAATGAAGTATGATGTCCCCTTAATATAGGTTCGTTTAATTACTGTCTTTTTTCTTCAGAAAGGGGATGCCGTTGACCATCCAGTCGGGGGCGGGTTTATCCATCAAGTGGTGATCGAAAAACTGTTTCATCCGTGTCTGGAAATCTTTCTGGTTTTCCAGTTTGCTGAGATGATGAGGTTCGCCCGGATAGGAGAGCAGGATAACCTCTTTACCCATTCGTCGTGCCGCCGTGTAGAACTCGAGCCCCTGGTTCCAATCGACCGCCCCATCTTCTGTCCCATGAAGAATGAGAAAGGGGACCTTGATTTTGTCCGCATGGTGTACAGGGGACTGGCTGATGTAGAGATCCAGATCGCTCCATGGCGTGGCACCCATCCTTCCCTGACCGAATTGGATCAGCGGTTGGTTGGTGTTGCCTGAACTCTTGTAGAGGATATTGTACATGCTTATCATATTTGTAAGCGGCGCGCCCGTGACCACACAGGCAAAAATATCTGTCTGGGTTACTGCAAAGGATGATTCATATCCGCCCCAACTGTGTCCCTGCAGGCCTATGCGGTCGACATCGGCGTAGCCCAGTTCGATGGTCTTTTTAACGGCTGGGATGACACATTCCATTGCATTCGATCCCGGTGTCCCGTTGGCATAGACGATATCGGGCATGAGCACAAGGTAACCATTGCTTGCGTACGTAGACATATGGGGCCTATCGTCATAGACCGGCATGGAATACTGGTGGTGGCGTTGAGACATCTTCTCGTAGAAATAGACTAGCATGGGATAACGTTTTCCTTCTTCATATCCCGCAGGAAGGGCCAGCGTTGCCTGGAGTTTTTTCCCCAATGTGCTCTCATAATCGATGAGGATGCGGTGTCCCCATAAATATTCGGCCTGTTGGGGATTGGCGTCTGTAATCTTGGTCAATTTTCCCAAGTCCATCCCACTGACATAGTAGTCTGGAAATTCCACAAACGTCTGTCGTGTAAACATCAATTTGTCGGCGTTTTTAGCTTTTTGAGGACGCCCAAAGCTCTTGTCGTCAAAAACCAGTACTTTTGGAGCTTGGCCAATCTTGAGGCTGTAAAATCCAGCCTTTTTGGTCCATTCCCCATAGGCGCTAAGCAGAAGAGGCTTTGATATGTCTATAAACCGTTCTTCTGGATCGAGCCTGATGTATCTGAAACGAATCTCCTCTTTCTCGCCGACTCCTTTGGTAATGTTCTCAGTTCTTTTTCCGTCCAGCGTGAGCAGATAGAGATCATATTTATGGGAAATTATGACGGCTTTTCCATCCTTGGTCCAGCCTGCAGGACGGTAACCCGGCTTCTCGTCATACTGGTGGTCATCATCCTCGTTGACAAAAAATCCCGGTTTCCCGGCTGCCAGATGAGTTTTCTTTCCGGTTTCCAGGTTGCACACCCAGAGTTCCTTGTCTTTGAGATACAAAAAGTGCCCGCCATCCGGTGATTGTCCGAGCGACCGGCCGATCTTTTTTTCAATAAGGAATTTTTCTCCTGTCGCTGTGTTGACTCTGTAGTAATCGGATTTGCCTCTGCTTAAATCCAGCTGAAGGATATAGGGCTTATCGTTACGTCCTAATCCCCAGTTCCCGTCACCCGGAGTGGCCACAGAACGCATGGCCTCGTCGGCTAACCTCACAAACTTTCCACTTTTAAGATGATAGACTGAATTGAATGTAAAATTCCGGTCCCTCGAAGCTCGGCGCATCTGGACCGATTGGATCTGCTCATCCTTCCAGTGCCAGACATCGACATTGGCGAATTTGTCCTTACTGGGTTTTTCCTTTTTTTCCTGTTCTTTTATTCCAAGGAAGAGTTTGGTGCCATCTTTGCTCCAAGACAAATTTCCCAATTCGCAAATCACAAATCCTTCAGGGAAACTCTCGTCCTCGGTGGGATTATAAGATTTATAAGCAAAGTCCATGCTACCTATCCCCATATAGATAAACAATTCATTTTCTTTACGGACAAAGTCCTCATTTTCCATTCCTTTTAAAACGGACAGAGATGTTCCAGCCTCATTCCATGTCAACTGAGAGTAATTGGCCTCCCCTGAATCCAGTACCCTGATCGTGCCTTCCGCCAGTTGACGAAGCTGAACACCATTTCCCGCCTTTTTATCCGCATCCACTGTAAAAGCCAGATGCGTTCCGCTCTTGTTGAAGTCGAATTCAGCGACATTGCCCATATTGACCACTGAACCTGAAGCCAAGTCCTTCAGGATCAGGTCTGTTCCGGCATGTTTGGCTTCTCTGTTGGTCTTGACCTTTTTCACTACATAATATTTTGAGTTTTCCGTAAAAGAAAATGATGCGGCTCCCTCGATGGCAAATTTATCTTCCGTCTCGAGGTTAAGAAGTTCGGCTTTGCTTAATACAGGTTTCTTTTCCTTCCTCAAAGCTTCGGCCTTTTCTTTGGGAAGATCGATGAGATAGGCTGCCCAGCGGCTGTCTTTTGAAAATGCCGGCTGCTTGGCTCCGGGTATTTCAAAAATTTTGTCAGATGTCAGGCTTTTGACATGAAGAATTGTTTCGCCATCGTTTGGTCTGTAGGCGAAAGTGACCCAATTTCCGTCCGGGGAAATAGAGGTGGATTGAATTCTTTTCCATTCGGGGTAGTCCTCCAGCGTCAGGACCTTTTTCCCTTCCGATGCGGTCTCCTGCACACCGAAGGCACTGTCACCTATTGTAAAAGCTAAAAAAAGAACCAAAAAAATGAAAAGTCTGTGTGATTTTGTCATGTTCCACTCCTTATAGAATTATTCCTATACTAAGGTGTAATCTAAGAACCTGTCAAGCAATGAGTGGCAGCCTGGATCTTTTGATTTTTGCGTTTTTAGTTAGTCACTTCCTCAGCAGGTCCGTAATAAATGGCATTGAACAGGAATTTGAATGTGCCATGTGTCTGGGCGCGGTGCTGCGCTGGAAAAGCCAGCACGATAACTTTACCTTTTTCAATCTTAAACTCAAGAACAGCCGGCCTGTTTGATAGGAAAGTCTCACCAATCAGCCACCCACTCTGCAAAATATTTTCTTCGTGGTATCTGGCAGCCACAGTGATTTTATCTTGAAACGACCCCGCCGATACTCGCAGCGAAGGACTGCTGCGGAAGACCGCATAGGCATTCAACGCCATACCATAACCGAGAGGGTGAGCCGTTTCCACTGAAATATTCAACGTTGAACCAGGACAATAAAACTCTGTCCTCGACACTTCTTCGACTGTGTTTCGAAGTGGAAGATTAAACGTAGTCTGCGCGAAATCCCACGCGCCATTGAGAGTGATAAGTGTGCCGCCTTTTCTCACGAATTCCTTGATGTTGTTCACTCCTTCCTGTCCAATTCCACCGCGGAATTCCGGCGGTATACTATCACCGCTCTGGCCGTCGACAATCCGGCTCGTGCCGTCAGAGGGAATTATGATCACGTCATAATTGTCGGCGAGTTTTAAATCTTTGACATCTTTATTGAACAGTGACTTAAAAGGAAACTCAAAATCCTGCAGCAGCCAGTTTGTCCAGCCTTCGTCCATGTTTCCCCCTGCAAATCGTTTGTACATTCCCATACGTAAGGATTTGAGCTTATACAGGCCGCCAGAGATCCTGTCTGGAGCACTCACAAAATCTAATCCCAGTTCATCGGCTAAAGAACGTACAAACGCTGTGAGATCTGATCCTCCTCTGATGATCATTTCTCCAGGAGGATAGGTGATGTTATTTTGCGTAAAACCTTCCTTAATCCACATCACCTCGTAGCCGTTTTTCAGACTTTTATTTACAGCCCTGAATGATTCCGTCGAGTTGTGTCCAAAAATGTAAGCGTCTCCGTTTCCGATCACAGTGCCCCTTGGTGCTGTCATCTTATCTTTCACCATGGTCATTTCGATATCCCTCAATGGTACGAGAATGGGGATGGCATCGACTCCCATTTGTTCACTCATTGAAAATTCGGCAAGATCATACGGCCGCATGGGCGACATATCGCTGGGATTTCTGGTCCAAGGATTATCAGGATAATTCACCTGTTCCAAAAACGACTTGACAAAAACTCTTTTTGGCTGTGCACAGGAAAATACATAACTGCCCGGCGCAAACACATGTGAACCAACCTGATAGGGTTCATTCAGAATATTCACCTCGACTCCGTTTTCTTGAAATATTTTCACAAGTCGATAAGCCGTTGGAAAATCGTGTTGCTCTTTGGGAATGATATACGCATAGGGAGGCTCAGTTTTACCGCGTTCAATATTGCCTTGAGCTTTAGCGATCATATTTCTTAGCATGGCTTCTCGATAGCGTGCGCCAAGTTCCAGAACAGCTTTAGAGGCGATGAGCTGTTGTTCGACAATATCGCGCAGGCGCCACCATCCTCCCGGCCACAGACGAGGCATGCTGTTTTGCGGAAAATATCCGGGTCGTCCCCGTGAACCGCCCAGCTGATCAGGCATGACATACACTGGATTGGCCCAACCCACGCTTGCCGATTCAGTCAGCATGCCCGCAATATTGTGATAATTAGTCGTGTTGTTAAACAATGACTGCACCCACCCTGCGTAATTAGAGCCCGACTCGATGCCACTTTTCCCTGCCCGGTCCAAGGCCACGGCCATGTGGGCTCCATAAAGTTGATGTTCACGCCAAATGATTGGGTCGACATTGGGATGAATGGGATCGACATAGGGCGGAATGTAAAACCTTGCTCCGGAACCGCCCATCTGATGGTGGTCGACGTAGGCCTGTGGAATCCAGTCACGATAGATTACCTTTGCAAAAAGCTGGGTCTCTTTTTGCGTCAACTGGAATCCATCTCTGTTGTTATCATGACCGGTGTAAACATGGTAAAGATAAGGAAGACGAGAGTTGTTGTATTCTGTGTCTTTGTATTTGTGGAACCATTCAGTCACCATGATCTGGCCATCAGGGTTAAAGCACGGTATCATGAGAAAAATTGTATTCTCAAGCATCATTTTGATAGTTAGATCGTTACTGGTCACCAGTTCATGGGCCAATTCCGAAACCCCTTGTGTAGCGCCCACTTCGCTCGCATGCAGCGAATGCGAAATAGCGCACACATACTTTCCCTTTTTTACCAGATCATCAATCTCTTGTTCGGATAATCCTCTCGGATCTGCAATTTTTTTATTGATCTGACGATATTTTTCAAGATTTTTTAAATTGTCAGGAGAGGAAAATATGGCCAGGAGAAATGGATTACCTAAAGTGCTCTCCCCAAGATTTTGAACTATCACTCGGTCAGATCGGCTGGAGAGAAGATTAAAATACTCGACAATCTTGCTCCAATGTGCCAATTTCCCGTCTGCCCCCATCTGAAATCCGTAAAATTGTTCGGGCGCAGGAATTTTTTGCGCTTCAAGACGAGGAACATAGGATAAAAGAAATATAGAAAACAACAAAGCGTAACAAAAAACTTTTCGTTTCATTGTGTCCTCCTTTTAGTTCCAGAGTTTGGGTCGAAGATATCACAGTTTGAAATATCGGGTCAATTTTAAGACTCAGTAAACGTCTTTTTAATTCAGGACGATTTTTCATGATTGGTCTGATTTTGAGGATATTGATGCAAAAAGATTTCTGCTTGATTTGGCTGTTTTGGCCGTGATAGATTTATCCCGAGTACGCGTGTCTCCTCGTCGAATAAAAGGCAAGGATTTGAATTGAGGGAGGGCTGGGATGAAAACAAGATGGTTTGGGCTTTTAAGCCTTTTGTTTTTTTTGTGTGTGTCGTGTGGGCTGGATGCTGCAGATGATTCCGGCATCAATAAGCTGTGCAATAACTACATAGAATCCTGGAAAAAGTTTTACCCTTCTCGAGCCAGTTCCCGGGGTTTTCTTGATGTAATTTTCAATCATGAAGACTATTCCCTAGAGTGTATTTCTGAATGGTTGACCTTTAATACAAATACTCTTGATATGATTGTCCAGCAGGAATCGACATTAAACTTAGAGGACAGAATCGATGCCCGTTTGCTCAGGATCCAGCTGCAATCTGAAATTGACAGATGGGAGAATGAGGCCCCTCATAAAAATTCTCCAACCTTTTACTCCAGATCAATCTCCCAAGCGGTCCGTTCGATATTGGATTCTGAACATCTATTGCCCGGAGAACAGACAAAAATCATTCTCAAACGGCTTAAGAGTGTTAACAAAATGTGCGCTTCGGCAATCCAACAACTGGAAAGTGGATCTCCAAGAAGCATCTCCGTCAGTCTGAAAAATCTTGAGGAGTCTGCGCGGTTTTACGCCTCTAAGCTCCCAGACTTGGTCAAGGAAAATTTGGCTCCGGAAGACTTTGTTGACTTCAAGACTCAATGTCTTCATACCGCTTCCCAGATTGAAAGCCTCGGTTCCCACATTCAACACCATGTCAAACCGAGTTCACCCGATAGAGATAGCACGATTCTGGGCCGAGAAACATACGCAAAGAGACTCAGTTTGACCACTGATTCAGATTTAACTCCCGAAAAACTCGAGACGCTGGCTTTAGAGGAAATCCAGACAGTCAAGAAGCTTATGACAAAAGCGGCCTTTACTTACCTGCGAGAGGCCTATCCAAACAAAAGTCTTCCCGATACGCAAAACGGCCTCATTAACCTTGCTTTAATAGATATGGAACTAGGTCATCCTTCGAGTCAGCAGGAATATTTGAGTCTCTGGAAAGATTTGGCCAAAAAGGCCGAAGATTTTATCCGAGAGAAAAGAATTACCACTCTACCGGATAATAGAAGTCTGAGCATTGTACTTGCCCCTGAAAGCGCAGGATCTATGGCCAGAATCGGATGGGTCAGGTCAGCGCCTCCCTTTCATCCAAATCCATGGACAACAATTTACCTTCCGACCATCCCCGATTCTTTTCCCGAAAAGGAAAGAAAGGAATTCTGGCGGTCTTTCAACAATTATTTCACCAGGTTCATTGTCATCCATGAACTGTTTCCCGGCCACTATATACAGAACAAAATTAACCGTGAAAATCCTCATCTGGTGCGCCGCTTGTTTCCGTTTGTCCTCTATTCTGAAGGCTGGGCCACTCTGTGTGAAAGCGTTGCTCTGGATGCAGGTTGGGACAATGGGAATAAGCTAACCCGGTTGGCCCAACTCAGGAAAAGACTGGAAAACGCCAACAGGGCTTACACTTCGGTTCAAGCACACTGCAATGGCTGGGATCAAGCGAAAGTCCTGGAATTTTCCATAAACACCTCTCTTCTTGCCCCCCAGTTTGCCAAGAGCCTCTGGGGCAGACTGATGAGCTCACCCCTGGGGATAACCACCTATTTTCTCGGCCTCCAAGACTTTGCCTCTCTCCTTGAAGCCGAAAAAAAACGGCAGGGAAATAAATTCCGCACAATAGAATTTATGGATACAATTTTGCGCGCCGGGCCCATCCCTCTTGACGAATTCCCGGAGATTTTTGAGAAGAGCTTTCCTATTTTGAAATGAATACAATCATCCCCAGAATCGAACTTCAACCCGGTTATTCCATTTCCCGGATTATTCTGGGTGGATGGCAGATGGCCGGAGGTCACGGCCCTGTTGTTGAAGAATTGGCTCTTCAGAGTTTGGCTTCATTTGTCAGAGCAGGAATCACTACTTTCGACTGTGCCGATATCTATACAGGTGTCGAAGAGCTCTTTGGGAAATTTTTCCGGAAATACAAATCCGATCTAAAGTCAGGCTCCCTGCCTTCCGTACAAGTTCATACCAAATTTGTACCGGATCTGGATATCCTTCCTCACTTGACTAAAACTTACACCGAGGGCATCATCGACCGCTCCTTGAAGCGGCTGGGTGTTGAACGCCTGGATTTGGTCCAGTTCCACTGGTGGGATTATGAGGTTCCAGGCTATATCGAGGCCGCTTTTCATCTTCTTGAGTTAAAAAAAGCAGGTAAGATTCGCTCTATCGGCTCCACCAATTTTGAT
>CAZLLG010000148.1:0-2905 GCA_964560275.1 uncultured Eubacteriales bacterium
TCAATCTTTTTTGCCCGACAGAGATACTTTTTGTGTAGTCCTGACCATCGGCTGTGATTATGATTTCGTGGACACCAATCTCTTCCGCACGGATACGCCAGTTGATTTCATTGCTTTCTTCGATCCGAAGTGGGGGTGTTTCCAGCACAATTCCGGAGCCTGTTTTTATGTCGATATTGGTGTCCAACAAAGGAATTCCTTCCCCAAGCTTAACACGGAGAACGGTGTTCTGTTTGATGTTGATTGAATCGTAAGAAAACCATGAGTCGAGTTGAATTACTATGAGAATGAAAGGAATAATCATGACAAGAAGAGGTTTAGAATTGTATCCGATGTATTTGAAGTTTGCACGGAGGATATTTCCCTGGGCCTTGAGAGAAACGCTCATGCTGTCTTTAAAGAGTCGGAGTTCGAGGAGATGGGCTTTAATTTTATTTTTGATTTTCTGGATGCCTTCCTGGTTCGATGTATACTTGTAGATGACCAGCACGAGCCCTACAGTAAGAAAAGCGACTAAAAACATGGAAATCCACGGGCTCATGTTTCGGAAGGGGAGGAAGAGAATTTTAAATATTGTTCCTATAATCGTGTTAAAAATCCACATTTTATTATTACTATATGTTTTTAAATCATTCCTACGAAATATAACCCAGGCCTTTCAGTTTTTTCTTGATTTCTTCTTCGGAGTCGGATTCTTCGAGTTTTGAAATTTCTTTTTCTAAACAATGTGTGATAAATTCTTCTGGTGATGAATATCCTGATAGGTCCGCAAACTTTTTAACTTTATCCAACAGGTCTTTTTCAATTTTTACTTTAGCCTTTCCCATAATCTCTCCTTAAATCTTCTTATATCTAGTTCCTAAAATATTGAATTCCCTATCATGTCCTTTGGCTTTTCTATACCGAAGACTTGAAGAATTGTGGCCGTCAGGTCATAGAGAGCCGGCGTTTCAGACACAATTTCCCTATTCGTGAACAGGACACCAGGGATAACCTCGGGCGACATGCAGTGGTCTCCACTCCATTTCTGTGCATTATCCTCTAAAATATTTTCCGGAATTTGTCCTAAAGGTGTTGCCCAGGAGGCTCTGTAACCCCGGTTATAACCAATAACAAGTTCCGGGGCATTGTTTAAATAGGGGCCCTGATAGATCTCTTTGGATATATAGGCCTTATAAACAGGTTTTTCTCCTGTCTTTGGATCTTTGAATTCCTCGAGTTTGCGGGCAATCTCAAAAACAAGGTTGTCCATTTCTGTGCCATTGTTGACGATGCCTTGGGCCTCTCGTCCTTTTTGATTGATGTAGAGGCCGTTGATGCCCAGAGCGTAGGCTTTTGTTCTGGCCCAGTCTGTATTATCAAAACCCTCATTTCCCGGTTTCCAGGGATTTATGAGTGTGTGGTATCCGTTATCCTTGAGCCATGTATTGAGGTTAAATGACCGCCGGTAAGAAGTAAATCCATGGTCGGACATGACGATAAGGAGAGTGTCCTTGTCTATTTTTTGAAGAGCCGTATCCAGGATTTTATCCGCTTCAATATAGATATTTTTAATAGTGTTTCCGTATTCTGCCGCCAGTTTGGGATCGTACATGGGGTGTTCTTTATCTATGAGACGCCAAAACATGTGCTGTCTCTCATCGGTACTGGAGACATAGTAAAAAAGAAGCCCGGAATCGAATCTGGACAGCTCGTAATCGAACATCTCTTTTCGTTCTTGAAGGATGACATCTTCTAAAGCCAGGAATTCACTTTCATCAAATATGCCATGATCGAGCGCCGCTGTATCTGCAGGGAAACCCTTGGTATGGAAAGATCCGAATTTTTTTCCAAGATTTTTGACGTAGCTGTCGGGAGTTGAAATTGGAAGTGCCGGGTCTTCCGGATCGATATTGATCGAAGAAACATAGAGTTTTATGGAATTGCGACCAACATGTTGGAGATAGAATTTGCAGATCCCGCTGACAGACTGCGTCGGGATCATTTTAAAGCGGACCTTTTTCCAATCGCTCCATTCTCCCTGGTTGAGGATGAAGACATGGTCTTGGATTTGAATTTTAGCCACCGGATGAAGAGGATCGATGTACACATGGAATGTGATTTCTGACTCGGGTTGATCTTTTTTAAACATATTGACTGGGCCCGGCAAGGCCGTTTCCACCCGGTTTCCAATCACGTAGACATTGTGAATTTGTCCGCCGCCGAGATCCGGATTGATTTCGGCTCCTTCTGTTGTAAAATAGTGAAAACGATTGGGGTGGCCCAATGTAAGCTCCGGAGTGCCCATTCCTGAAAGAGTCCGCTGTTTAGAGGATACAGGGGGATAGTTTGATGGCATCTTGAAGACAGTGGCCGGGATATCGTAGTCTTCTAGAATTTGCCAGAACGCCTTCCCCTTGCGAAGGTTGATGATTTTTCCTCCTGATAGAGGGAAGACGGTATTGCCAACCGTGATGGCTTTTTTCGAGCCCTCTGATTTTGTGGCTGAAAAATCAGGAAAGTAGGTCTCCGGATTCCGGTGGAGAAAATCAAAAATACCATGGCCTCCGGGATTCATTCCGGTGATAAAATTGGACCAGGCCACAGGACTTTGCGGAGGATTGCTGGTGCGGAGAGGTCGAAAATCTCCCTGACTGCGGAGGCGGGAAAAAGTCGGAAGTTTCCCTTGATTCATAAATGTGTTCATGAGCTGAGGATCCAGTCCATCGAGTCCCAGGATGAGAATTTTTTTCTCTGTGTCGGCTTTCCCATATCTATTAGAAATGAGGTGAGATCCCTTCCCCAAAGCCATCAGAGACCCGGCGGTTAGGCCCATTTTTAGAAAATCTCTTCTATTGATATTGGTCATTTTTTGTGTCCTTTTACGAGCGACGTTCCATCTATATATCCGGGCGGCTCAATTCCA
>CAZLLG010000148.1:2915-9590 GCA_964560275.1 uncultured Eubacteriales bacterium
GTGGGTGCAATATCGATGATAGATGGCGAAGATGTCGCAATCTTATGATTTGAAAAGAAGACTCCAGGCACTATCCGGGGATCGATGCAGTGATCCCCACTCCATGCTTTCGTATTGTCCTCAATGAGGGAGGAATTAACCTTTCCTGTTACGGAATTCCATGAAACGCGGTAGCCTTCACTATATCCCACAATAAAGTCGGGACAGTTATTTTGATAAGGACCTGGCGGGAGTTCATCTCTGTCAAAAACTTTATTAATTGTGTTCAAACCGTTCTCTTCGTCTTTGAGTGCACTCAGTTTTTGGATGATTTCTTGCTTAAGTTTCTGAGTCTCATCTCCGGGATTAACGATTCCTTGGCTTTCCCGTCCCTTTTGATTGATGTATATCCCACCTAGTCCTAATCCATAGGCTTTGGTTGCTGACCAATCGACATATTTGAACCATTCCTCACTCTCTTTCTTCCCTTCTTTGAGAGAAAGATAGCCGTTTACGTAGAGCCAGGAGTTGATGTTGATGCCCCGGCGGAATGATTTTATTCCATGGTCGGACATGATGATTAAGCAATCTTTCTTATCCATTTTGGCCAAAACTTTACCGATTAGGGCATCCATTTTTTTATATAGGTCTTCCAAAACCATGGCATTCATTTTTGCTTGGCCAGTTTTGAGGGCGGGATGTTTTTCATCCAGATATCGGTAAAACATATGTTGAAGGCTGTCTGTTGTTTCGAACCAGCTGATCACAGTGCCTTTCTTCGTCTTGTCTAAGGCATTAAACAACATCTCTTCCCATTCACGGTGATTAGCGTAGGACAGTTCTAAAAAAGCTTCCTCAGAAAGGACGTTCTCATTAAGGGCCCATGTATCGTTGGCTTCTCCCAGCGTGACATAACTCCCTAAAAGTTTGGAGAGGTAAACGGAATAGATATAGGGGTGTGATATGGGTAAGGCCGGTTTTTCAGGATCGATATTGAGCGGTGTGACATACATCTCAAAATGAGGGTGGATTTGAGACACATAAAAACGACAGATCGCCCTGACTTTGGTTCCCAGTCCCGGACGGAAAGTCAGCTTGATCCAATTGGAGAATGTACCTGGTTTAAGATCGATCTTTCGACCGGAGACATCGATTTGGACCCGGTTGCTTTCTCCTCCAGGGATTGTGATTGTAAGCGGGAGACGGAGCTCTTTGGTGTTTTTGAGCAGCGTGTTTTCCGGACCGGATAAGTATGTTTGAATAACATTGTTCTCTCTTGTGACAGGTATGTTTTCCCCTCCCTCACGTTTCCTTATTTTTTCACTGTCCTCAGTGTAGAAAAAAAACGTCCCCTGGCTTCCCTTCATATCCGGGGCGCACATCCCTGATAGAAGGTGACCTCTAAATTTTTCAGGAGGAAATGTGATGGGAATCCGCAGGATTGTGCTGAATATGCCGTTTTCACCGAGTATTTTCCAGAAAGGAACACTTTTGCGCATCCCTTTTATTTCAGGTTTGGACAGGGGAATATTGTATTTTCCCAGAGAAAGGACTCTTTTTGGTTTCCCGATCCGAGCTGAAGAAAGTTCGGGAAGATAAGTTTTGGGATCACGGCTGAGAAAGTCGAAGATATTGTGTTTGGACGGATGACATCCCGTCATAAATGAGGACCATGCAACGGGCGAAATGGAAGGGGTAGTCGTCTCTAGAGGAGCATAGGAACCTGTTTTTTTCAGATTGGAGAAATTTGGTAACTTTCCTTCAGACATGAACTTTTCAGTGAGCTTTGGATCCATTCCATCCAGGCCAACAACAACCACTCTGTCAACAAGGCTTTTTTTATAGGCTTTCTGGCCTCGAATCAAACGGAAGAAAATTCGAAACGGCCAGGACAAAAAAGAAAAAATGGCCAAAAAAAACGTGAGAAAAAGGATGAAAAACGATGACAGAAAAGCGAATCCGGCTCCAGGTCCGACATAGGCTTCAAGAGGGAGGGAGAGACATAGGATAGCCAAAAAGAATAAGCCGCTTTTTTGGTGAAACGATTGGAGAATGGACAACCCATTCAGTTGTCCCGTCCTATGTTTTAAAAAGATTTTTTTATTCATATTAGATTCAGTTAAGTTGTGACAAAATAATAGGTGCAATATCTGATATAGAGAGGACAGAATCTTTTTGATCGTTGGACCAAAAAAAGGCATCGTCCCAAGTGTGCATACCCTGTAAATTGGACCGGCCGAAAATGTCTTTCTTTTTGACCGAACCCTTCATGTCGAATCCATACTCGGAAAGAACAATCAAATCAGGGCCCTTTGAAGACAGAGGTCCTGAGTAAATATCTTTGGCGTCAAAAACTGTGCGTATCACTTTTTCTCCCATGTGCTCTAATTTTTCTAATTTTGCTGCGATTTCGATTTTTAATGACTCCTTGTCATTGGCATTGAGACATCCATTTGGAAATTTGTCTTCGTCATGAAGGTAGATCCGGCTGGGATCCAAAGCAAATGCTCTCGATGAAGGGTCGATGTCCTTGAGACTTTCGGGGGTTTGGGTTTGAAAAACGAGATACCCCTCTTTTTCCAACCAGGCGTTGAGATACACTTCTTGTTTTATGCCTGTAAATCCATGATCGGAGAGGAGAAATAAACCATCTAAGTTTCCGTTCAGACTTTCGAACGAATGAATGGCTTTTTCCAAGAACTGATCTATTTGTTTGTAATAATCGAGAAATTTCTGGTGATAGACATGGTTTTTTTCAGCGTAAGCATCCCAAAGAAAATGATGAAGTCTGTCCGTTCCAGTAATAACGACCTCAAAAAAATCCCAGTCTTCCTTCCAAAAATAATCAAACGCCTTTTCGCGGCCGGCTAGAGTTTTTGATAATTCGGCCCATAAAAAATTTTGGTCTTCCCGGGATTTTAGGGTGTCGATATCGATATGGTAATCCATTTGTTGAAGAGTGTCTTCGAGAGTTTGCGGGAAGACAGCTTTGGATAATTCCAGGGCAACAAAGCCGGATATCAGCACGCCATTGATAGGCCGGGCGGGATAAGTGGAGGGTTGGTTGATGATGATGCTCCTTTTTTTGTTCCGGCCAAGGGTGTCCCAAAATGGGGCTTTTTTCATATCAAAAAAGTTGGGGAATTTAAGGTCATAGGAGTTCTCTTTTAAATCCGTAAAACCAAAAATGCCGTGTTCTCCGGAATTCGTGCCGGTCATAAAATCTGTCCAGCTTACGGATGATATTTCAGGCAGACTGGCCTTCATTCTAAGGAAGGACCCTTTCTCGATGAGTTGAGCAAATGCCGGCATTATACCCCTTTGGGTGAGATCTTTTATTAGAGAGTAGGGAACGCCATCCAATCCGATAACGCAGGCTTTATTTATTTTTGTTTTTTTAAAAAGGCTCATAAAAAAAACTCTTAATAACTATGAATATCCTGCTGTCAATTCAATCGTTTTTTTAAAAAATCAAGAAAATAGACAACACATATTATAGATGAGGTTCAAGGAGTACGCAAGAAGGGGCGGCCTTTTCATAAATCGAGTGGATAAAGACCTTTGTTGGATATAAATGGAATGATTTTAGATGATTATACTCAGGAAAGGATGATTCGTGCATCGACAATTGAACATCCTCTTCCTTTTTCGTAAACAATTAGAGGATTTATATCAAGTTCTTGAATATCGTCGAAGTCCGTCACAAGCTGAGACAGTCTCTTCAGACAGTCAGCGATGGCCTCCGTATCATAGATGGGATCCCCACGAAATCCTTCAAGAAGTTTGTAAGTCTTGGTTTTTTTGATCATGTGATCGGCTGTCAGTTCTCTGATGGGTGCAAGCCGAAAGGTGACGTCCTCTAAAGCCTCAACATAAATGCCCCCTAGTCCGAACATTAGGGTTGGACCAAACTGGGGATCTCTGTTCATGCCCAGAATGATCTCTTTTCCATTGCCCGCCATTTCTTCTACAATCACACCCTTGATCTCTGCGTTTGGTTTTTTCTTCCGAACGTTTTTGAGGATGCCTTGATAGGCTGTCTTCACTTCTGCCTGATTCTGAAGGTTGAGCTTCACTCCTCCAAAGTCGAATTTATGGAGAATGTCGGGAGAGACAATTTTAAGCACTACTGGAAAACCAATGTTTTGAGCCACTTCCTGGGCTTCTTTTTCACTGGTTGCGATTTGTGAGCGGATGACAGGAAATTTATAGGCTTTGAGCACATCATAAGCTTCCTGTTCATTAAGGAAAGATCTCCCGTCCTTTCTGACAATATCGATGATCTCTTTGGCTTTAGATTTGTTGACCCTATATTTTTTAATCCCGGTTTTTGGACGACTGAGCCATTCTGTAAATTTTGTCATTTCCGCGAGAACTCGTGCGGCGGATTCGGGAAATCTGTAAGTCGGGATCCCGTTATCTTCAAGGATATCGATACCTCCTGTCACATCATAGATTCCAAGAAAGCAGCAGAGAATAGGTTTGCTGTATGTCTTGGCTGCCGCGACTATGGTTTTTGCAATTTTCTCCACATTTGTGAAGGCTGTAGGAGTGAGGATGATTAGAGCAGAATGAATGTCCGTTTGAGTGAGTGTTTCACGGAGCGCGGCTTCATAAAGCTCATGTTGAGCCTCTGCGATCAAATCAATAGGATTGTTAATATTGGCCGTTGGCGGCAGGATTGACCGGAGCTTCTTTTTTAAATTTGGCGAAAAAGGAGCGATTTCCAGGCCATTCTGGATGAGAGCGTCTGTTGCCAGGATCCCGGGACCTCCTGAATTCGTGATAATCACAACATTGGTTCCCTGGGGTTTGGGTTGACTGGAAAAGGCTTTTACGATGTCAAAGACTTCTTCAAGAGAATTTCCCCGAAGCACCCCGCACTGCTCGAAAATGGCATCATAGACTTTGTCCGAACCTGCCAGAGATCCGGTGTGGGAGGAAGCGGCTTTAGCTCCAAGAAGAGTTCGTCCGGCCTTAAGGGCGATAATCGGCTTGGGATTTGTAGGGTGGCTGGTGATCTTTCTGGCAATGGACATAAACTCTCTGCCATTCACAAGATCTTCGAGGTACATCAGAATGACATCGGTATTTTTGGCTTCTTTCAGATAGAGCAGAAGTTCATTTTCATTAACGCCGGCCTTATTTCCCATACTGATAAACATGGAAAATCCAACATTGGCCTCCTTAGCATAATCCAAAACAGCGACACAGAGAGCTCCACTCTGTGACATAAAAGCAATATTTCCTTCTGTGGGCATCTGTGTACCAAATGTAGCATTCATGGACGATTGAGGAGATGTGTTCATCACACCCAAGCAGTTGGGTCCAACCAGTGAGATGCCGTATTTATTACAGATCTTAGTGACATTTTTTTCGGCCTCTATGCCATCACCGCCTATCTCTTTAAATCCAGCTGTGATGATGATAACTCCCTTGATCCCTTTCTTTCCACATTCTTCCAAAACTTCCGGGACAAATTGAACTGGAACGACGATCACAGCTAAATCCACGACATCTGGAATTTCGATGACATTCGGGTAACATTTGATTCCCAGGATGCCTTTAGCTTTGGGGTTGACGGGATAGACAATCCCCTGGAAACGGCTGTCAATCAAATTAGCCAGAAGTGAATGCCCTACGCTCCCGGGTTTCCGTGAAGCCCCGATTATAGCAATTGTTTTTGGAAAAAAAATGGCATCAAGCTTGTTCATGGTGTTCCTCAAAAAAGTGAGTCTTCGCTCTGTTGCATTGTAAGTCTCTGAACGTAAAAAAGCAATGCTGAATGGAAGGCTCCGTGCATCTGAGCCGAACCCGTGACTCGTTACGTTTTCTGCCTCCGTCACGTACGAATGTGTATGGTGAGAGACATACGACGTCCCTATGCGACTCAACTGCTGGAGTCTCGAATTGGGAAGTGCTTTTATGACAATTGCGGTGGATGGCACGGTGGTATCTTATCCCGGAGCACGCGAAGGCGATGGTGGCGCGGTGGCTAGAACGACGGGTCTTCGCGTAGAGAAAGATACTCCGTGCGGACTTGCGCGGTACTGCCCCGATGGAGAAAATGCAGAGTGGTTTCTTGTGATGTTTCGAGCCATGTGCTATATTCAAATTTTCATGAAAAAATCATATCCGGAGATAAAGAATTGACCGAAAGCCTTAAGGTGTCATGCCCAAACTGTGCGGCTACGAATAATTATCCTCTCAGTGATCAGGGAAAAAAGGTTGTGTGTGGGCGCTGCAAGAGTTCTCTTCCCAAGCCGGGAGCCGTTTTCGAACCGACTCCTGAGCAGATTCAAAAACTGTTGTATGAGGCTTCACTTCCGGTTCTTGTCGATTTTTATTCGCCGACTTGTGCACCCTGCAATATGATGCACCCAATTGTCGAAGACCTCGCGGCGAGACGGGCCGGGGAAATTACTGCAATAAAAATAAATGTCGATAACAACCAACAGCTGGCATCGGGTTTTGGTATTCAGGGAGTACCCACATTTGTTTTAATCCATAAAGGAAACGAGAGGGATCGGATGAGTGGAGCCGTCAGTGAAACCGATTTTTCTCTCTGGGTTGCCAGCCGTATTTAGTTTTGAAAAAATCGAATAAAATGGAAAAAATATTATCGGGGAGGGAAAATATGGGTGCGCCGAGCAAAGCTTACTTTTTCCAGTTGGTGACTCTCTGAAGAAAAATGAG
>CAZLLG010000149.1:0-9507 GCA_964560275.1 uncultured Eubacteriales bacterium
GCTCAAAACTCTCAGTTTGCTAATTTTCTTTTTATAATTTCGTTAGTGGTTTTTATTTTAGGTCCTTTATCTGCAGTCGTAATATTTTACCCGAGAATTTTAAAATGGTGTCTCAACAACAAACTGAAGTTTTTGAGTATCCCAATTCTAGTTATTCTATTTGGCCTTACGACTTGGCAGGGATTTGATAAGATGTTTGGTTTTATGCCCAGATTCATAAAAAAATCGGCCATATATCAAAAGGCCAGTGCTGCTTTACCGGGAGTGGGAAAGGAGTTCATGCCATCGCTCGATGAAGGTTCGTTCCTCTTAATGCCTACAACTATGCCTCATTCCGGAATTGACGAGAATCTGGAGGTTATTCGCATTCTGGATAAAAAAGTCAATTCCATTCCTGAAGTGGAAAGTGTAGTCGGAAAATGGGGACGTGTGAATTCAGCCCTCGATCCAGCACCAACTTCCATGTTCGAAAATGTCATCAATTATAAATCCGAATATATCCTGAATGAGTCAGGGCATCGTATGCGTTTTAAAGTCAATAAAGAAGATTCTTTTATTTTAGAAGACGGCAGTACCTATAATCCGAAAAAAGATGGATTCCGGCTGATTAAGAAGGAAAATCTGATACTTGATAAAAACGGGAAATATTTCAGGCAGTGGCGGGATGAAATTATGTCGCCAAATGACATTTGGGATGAGATCATCAAAAGAGCAACTATTCCAGGATTAACGTCTGCGCCAAAGCTGCAGCCAATACAGACACGTTTAGTGATGCTGCAAACAGGTATGCGTGCCCCGATGGGAATTAAAGTCTTTGGTCCTGACCTCGAAACTATCGAGAAAGTTGGATTTGAACTGGAAGAACATTTGAAATACGTTCAAGGTGTTGAAGCCATGTCGGTCTTTGCAGACCGGGTGGTTGGAAAACCTTATCTAGAATTAAAAATAGACAGGGATGCCACGGCGCGCTACGGATTGACCATAAGAAAATTGCAGATGGTGTTGAGCAGTGCTATTGGCGGCATGCCACTCACCACAACTGTTGAAGGAAGAGAGCGCTTTCCGATCAGGGTCAGATATGCAAGGGAATTCCGGGATAATCCGGAGGACCTGAAGAATATATTGATACCGACCCCAACCGGTATCCAGATTCCACTTGGCGAACTCGTTGAAATCACTTACACAAGAGGTCCGCAGCTCATCAAAAGTGAAGATACTTTCCTTGTGGGTTATGTCATATTTGACAAAAAGGAAGGTTTTGCCGAAGTGAATGTGGTTGATAATGCTCAAGATTATTTGAAGTCCAAAATCGATAGTGGTGAACTAGATATTCCTGCAGGTGTGAGTTACAAATTCACTGGAAACTACGAAAATCAGATACGCGCGACTAAACGATTGATGATTGTCGTGCCGATTTCATTGCTAGTCATATTCCTGATCCTCTTTTTTCAGTTTCGTTCTGTCGTCACATCGTCAATGGTTTTTTCCGGGATATTTGTTGCATTTGCAGGGGGTTTTATCATGATTTGGCTGTATGGACAATCCTGGTTTATGAATTTTTCTGTGGCCAATATAAATATTAGGGATATGTTCCAGATGCATTCAATTAATCTCAGTGTTGCCGTGTGGGTAGGATTTATAGCTCTTTTTGGCATTGCCACAGATGACGGAGTCATTATTGGAACTTATTTGAAACAGGTTTTTAAGAAGAATAAACCGGGCAGTATAGAGGCTGTACGCAAATCAGTACTCGAAGCAGGAAGTCAGAGGGTTCGACCGGCTATGATGACGGCGGCAACAACGATTATAGCTTTGATCCCGGTTCTGACATCAACTGGAAAAGGTTCAGATATAATGGTTCCCATGGCCATTCCTTCTTTTGGAGGAATGATCATTCAGGTCATGACCATGTTTGTGGTTCCGGTTTTGTACTGTATGTGGCAGGAGAAACGTTTAAAACGCAAATTAAAAGACGTATGAGAAATGAACATGAAAAACATAAAATATCTAATAGCAATCATTTTTTTGTTGACAGCATCAACATTGACGGCACAAACACAGGATGATTTAAATGGCTATCTAAAAATGGCCGCAGAGAATAATACGGGGCTGAAGGCCCGGTTCAATCAATATATGGCGGCCCTTGAAATTGTCCCGCAGGTAAAAGCCCTTCCAGATCCACAAGTTGCTTTTGGTTATTTTATTCAACCTGTCGAAACCCGAGTTGGCCCTCAGCACTTCAAGATTTCGGCATCACAAATGTTTCCTTGGATTGGCACATTGAAGGCGAAAGAAAACTTGGCCATACAAGCTGCAAAATCAAAATTAGAGGTATTTGAAGAGGCCAAATCAAAGCTGTTCAATGAGGTAAGGTCGACGTATTTTAACACATATTTCAATTATAAAGCGATTGAAATTACAAAAGAGAATATTGATATACTGAACACTTTCCGTAAACTATCCAATATAAAATTTGAATCCGGATTGGTTTCGGCCGTTGATGAATACCGTATTGAAATAGAAATTGGTGAACTCGAAAATCACTTAGCTTTGCTCAAAGACCAGCACGTGGTGCTGGAAGTGATGTTTAATAATTTGCTCAATAGGGATAGCAAAAATCCCGTAGTCATTCCTGAATTGCTGTGGAATGATAATTTCCCGCTGTCAAAGCAAGACGCTCTCGATTCAATTAGACTCTTGAATCATCAGCTTCTTGGCCTGGATTTCCAGCAGGCCGCCCTGCAGTACCGAAAGGAAGTTGCTTCCAATATGGGAAAGCCCAGTTTTAAGATCGGCCTTGACTATACAGTTGTCGGGAAGGGAGAAAATAATATGACGGGAACCGATGTTTTTATGTTCCCTCATGTTGGAATCTCTATTCCTCTTTACCGAAACAAATACAAGGCCATGGTGCAGGAAGTGGTTTACCTGGCAGCTGCCAAGGAAAACGAGAAGGCGGATAAAATAAATAAACTCGAAACTCTCTTTGAAAAAACATGGAAAGAATATCTGGATGCCGACAGGAGAATCGACCTGTTTACTTCTCAACTCAATCTCGCTAAAAAATCGGCAAGAATCTTGGAAACCGACTATGCCACGGGCAATAAAAACTTTGAGGAGGTTCTCCGCATGGAACGCAAAGTGCTAAAATTTAACCTGGAACTGGAAAAAGCAAGAACGGGTAAACAAGCAGCCATCGCGTTCATAAATTATTTAATGGGGAAATGAAGGAAATATCATGAAAAAACTAAATAAAAAAATTATGAAGAAACTAAATAAAAACAACATGAATAAACAAGTTCAAAATATAAAAGAACACTATAAACTTCTCATAGGAGTATTCATTGTCGGCCTGCTTTTTGGTTGGATATTCTTTCACTCTTCAGGAGTAACGACAAAGACAACCCAGGAGATAAGTGGACATGAAAGCCATGATATTGAATCAGAAAATCAAATTTGGACTTGTTCGATGCACCCACAAATTAGAATGGACACGCCGGGTCAATGCCCCATCTGTGGAATGGACCTTATCCCTTTGACATCTATGACTTCAAGCGAAGACGATTTTGATCCCAATGAATTAGTGATGACCGAATCAGCTGCAAAGCTGGCCTCTATTCAAACAATGATTGTGACCAAAGGTGTTCCAAATAAAACAGTCTATTTAAATGGGAAAGTACAAGCAGATGAGCGCAACATAGCAGAACTGACCTCCAGATTTGGAGGCCGGATAGAAAAGTTATTTGTGAATTTTACAGGCCAAAATGTAGCCAGGGGAGAAAAACTGGCCACTATCTATTCACCTGGATTGGTGACGGCACAGCGGGAATTAATTGAGGCTTTGTCATTTAAAGAATCCCGGCCTTCGCTTTATAACGCTGCTAAAGGAAAATTAAAACTTTGGGATTTGACCGACGAACAAATTTCAGCCATCGAGGAAAACGGAGAGCCACAAGTCTATTTCGATATTTTATCTCCTATTACGGGGACCGTTATGCTGAGGCATGTGGCTATTGGGGATTATATTCAAGAAGGGACGGCACTCTTTCGAGTCGTTGACCTGACTAAAGTTTGGGTGCTTTTTGATGCCTATGAAAGCGATCTTCCATGGATCACGGTGGGAGACAAAATAGATTTTACGATTCAGGCACTTCCAGGAAAAACATTCTCAGCAAAAGTGTCTTATATCGATCCGTATATAAACAGCCAGACTCGCGTAGCGAAAGTACGTGTTGAATTAACTAATCCCAAATTAATCCTGAAGCCGGAAATGTTTTCTGCCGGTTTACTTGAATCAAAAATTGCTGAAGCAGACAACAACATTATTGTTCCAAAATCATCTATCTTATGGACAGGGAAACGTGCCGTAGTTTACGTCAAGGTGCAAAATCGCGAAAATCCGTCTTTTTTGTATCGAGAGGTCGTGCTGGGACCTGAAGCAGGCGCCTTTTATATGATTTCTGAAGGTTTGGAAGAGGGTGAGGAGATTGCTGTGAATGGAGTTTTTAAAATCGATGCCGCATCACAACTGCAAGGATTACCCAGTATGATGAATCCGGAAGGAGGGGCGGGATCAATCCCCCACGACCATTCAAAAATGGATATGGGAACAGGCGGTACAACTCAGACACCTGAAGAACAGCAAGCCATGAGCAAACAGAAGGAATCCATAGAAACGGATCCGGCTTTCAAGGTTCAGCTGACTGGGGTATACACCTCCTACTTAGTAATGAAGGATGCCTTTGTGGCATCAGATGCAGAAGAGGTGAGAGCAGCGGCTAAAAATGTGATTGATGCATTCAAGGCTGTGGATATGGGATTGCTGAAGGGAGATGCACATATGGAATGGATGAAACAACTGAAGACTTTGAGAAAAACGATTGAGTCCATTAACCGGGTATCTGATATCGAGGAACAGAGAAAAGAATTTGCGCTATTTAACCTGACTTTTTATGAAAGTCTGAAGATTTTCGGCTTGTCGAACGTTACGGCCTATTACCAATTCTGCCCCATGGCTTTTGACAACACTGGGGCGTATTGGTTTAGCGATTCCGAAAAGATACGAAATCCTTATTTTGGAGACATGATGCTTGAATGTGGTGAGGTTATCGAAACAATAAAATAATTGAGGACAGTATTAATTGGGGACAGTCCCCATTTTTTTTCAATAAAAATGGGGACTGTCCCCAATTAATACTAAATTTTCTAAATAGTTTTTGACCTGGTTCCAGTCTTGTGCTATAAGTTATCTAAAATTGAAGAGAGAGACACAAAAATCTCGAGAATACAGCAAGCTCTCCCCCTCTTCCGTCTCCTTGTTCCCTAAAATCGAATCTTTTAAGAAATATGAATTAATCCTGGAAGATGGTTCCATTTTTCCCGGATATTCTTTTGGCTTTGAAAGATCTATTTCTGGAGAGGTCGTGTTCAACACAGGAATGGTGGGCTATTATGAGTCCTTAACCGATCCTAGTTACAGAGGTCAGATCCTGTCATTCACATATCCTTTGATCGGAAATTATGGCGTCCCCGGTGATGAGGCCGAGGATCAAATGGCCAAACACTTCGAATCGGACCGGATCCATGTGTCTGCCTTGATCGTTTCCGATTATTCCTTTTACTCCAGTCATTGGAATGCCAAAAAAAGCCTGTCTCAATGGCTGAAAGAACAGAGCATACCCGCGCTTTTTGGGATCGACACTCGAGCACTGACAAAACGTCTGAGAGAAAAGGGAACCATGCTCGGGAAAATAGTGTTTGACAAGGATGTGGATTTTTACGATCCCTCCAAAACCAACCTTGTTAAAGAAGTTTCGATCGATTCGCCTGTTTTCTACAACACAAAGGGGAGAAATAAAATCGTGGTTGTCGACTACGGAGTGAAATACAATATCATCAGAAGCCTTATACAAAGGGATTGCTGTGTCCTCAGGGTTCCCTGCGATTATGATTTTTTTCAGCATGAGTTTGATGCCGTTGTTTTATCCAATGGGCCGGGGGATCCGAAGATGTGTCAGGAAACAATTGACTATGTGAAAAAGTGTATAGAATCGAATATTCCTACACTTGGAATCTGCCTGGGAAACCAAATTTTAGCCCTGGCTGCAGGTGCCAATACATTCAAACTGAAATATGGACACAGGAGCCAGAATCAACCGAGTCTCGAGGTGGGAACAAAAAGGTGTTATATCACATCCCAAAATCATGGGTATGCTGTAGAGACAGAGACTCTCCCAGGGGATTGGACCCCATGGTTTCAAAACGTCAATGATGGGACAAACGAAGGGATTCGGCATAAAACCAAACCTTGTATGTCAGTCCAATTTCATCCCGAACATACTCCCGGTCCTGTTGATACCGAGTTCTTGTTCGATGATTTTTTAAAAATTGTGGACAAATGAAAAAGGTCATTATTCTAGGAAGCGGTGCATTGAAGATCGGTCAGGCTGGGGAGTTCGATTACTCGGGAAGCCAGGCCATAAAGGCCCTCCGAGAAGAGGGTCTCAGTGTCGTGCTTGTCAATCCCAACATTGCCACCATCCAAACATCTGATTCTTTGGCAGAAAAAATATACTTTCTCCCTGTGACTGCCGACTTTGTCGAGAAGATTATCGAAAAAGAAAAACCTGACGGAATCCTTCTTGGTTTCGGCGGGCAGACCGCTCTTAACTGCGGAGTGGAACTTTTTCAAAAAGGGATTCTAGAAAAACATAACGTTAAGGTCCTGGGAACTTCCATCAAGGCCATAATGGACTGCGAAGACAGGAAAAACTTCGTCAAAAAGCTCAACGAGATCGATGCAAAAGTGCCGAGGAGTTTGGCCGTCTCCTCTGTAGAAGAGGCACTCGAGGCAGGGAAGAAGATAGGTTATCCTGTCATGGCTCGAGTGGCCTATGCACTGGGGGGATTGGGTTCCGGCATTTCAAATAATGAAGAAGAGTTAGCCAAACGCACCAAAAAGGCATTTGCGTTCACCAACCAGATCCTGGTCGAAGAATACCTGGAGGGCTGGAAGGAAATAGAATATGAAGTGGTCCGTGACCGGTATGACAACTGTGTCACGGTCTGCAATATGGAAAATTTCGATCCGATGGGCATCCATACGGGAGAAAGTATTGTCATCGCTCCTTCTCAAACACTGAGCAATTTTGAGTATCATAAGCTCCGTGATATTTCGATTAGAGTGATCCGTCACCTTGGGATCGTAGGAGAATGCAATATCCAGTTTGCCCTGGACAAAAAAAGTGACGATTACAGGATTATCGAAGTCAATCCTCGATTGTCCAGGAGCAGTGCCTTAGCCTCAAAAGCCACAGGGTATCCACTTGCATTTGTGGCTGCCAAACTGGCTCTCGGGTTTTCTTTAATCGACCTGAAAAATTCGATCACAAAAAGCACAATGGCCTGTTTCGAGCCGGCATTGGATTATGTCGTGGTCAAGCTTCCTCGGTGGGATCTCATAAAATTTAAGAGGGCTTCAAAAAAAATTGGCACGGAGATGAAAAGTGTGGGTGAGGTTATGGCCATCGGCCGAACGTTCGAGGAAACACTACAGAAAGCGATCCGTATGCTGCAGGTTGGGATGTATGGCGTCGTATGCAATGACATTGCTTTTGAGAACCTGGAGAAAGCATTGATGGAGCCAACGGACAACCGTGTTTTTGGTGTGGCAGAGGCCCTGAAAAAATACTCCCTCGATAAGATCCATGATTTAACCCAGATCGATAGATGGTTTTTAGCAAAGATAAAAAATATTGTGGATTTGAATGAAGAGATAGATAAACAAGGATTTAAAGGTTTGACTGAAGGCCTTCTCCGTAGAGCAAAACAACTTGGTTTTTCTGATAAGCAGATTTCGTTGACCGTCGGCAGGGATAAATTCGACATCAGAAACTTGAGGAAAAAATTCGGGATTCAACCCTTTGTCAAACAGATCGACACATTGGCTGCCGAATATCCTGCAAAGACGAATTACCTCTATCTTACCTACAATGGGACTGAGGATGACATCGATTTTTCAGACTCTAAAAGTGTGATTGTCCTGGGTTCGGGATCTTACAGGATTGGATCATCTGTGGAGTTCGACTGGTGCTGTGTCAATGCAGTTTTAACCCTGCGGGAGCAGGGGTATAAGACGATTATGATCAATTACAATCCGGAAACTGTCAGCACAGATTATGATATTTGCGATAAGCTTTATTTCGATGAGTTGAGCTTTGAAAGGGTAGCGGATATTTATGAAAAGGAAAACCCTAAAGGATTGATCATTTCGATGGGCGGACAGATTCCCAATAATCTGGCTATGAAATGTTTTGATTACGGGATCAATATATTGGGATCCTCGCCGCTGAGCATCGACAGCGCAGAGAACCGGCACAAGTTTTCCGCCCTTCTCGATGAGCTAGGGATTGACCAGCCTCAGTGGGAGGAACTGAGTGGGATGGAAGAGGCCAAAACTTTTGCCGAAAAAGTGGGCTATCCCGTCCTCATCCGTCCCAGTTATGTGCTCAGCGGTGCGGCCATGTCAGTCGCATTAAATGATGCGGAATTGGAGTTCTATCTTGGCAAGGCCTCCCGTATAAGCCCGGAATATCCTGTTGTCATCAGCAAATTTATCGAGAATGCCAAGGAAATTGAGATCGATGCCGTAGCCAAAAAAGGTGAGCTGTTTGTTTATGCCATTTCCGAACATGTCGAAAATGCCGGCGTCCATTCCGGGGATGCCACCATGGTCCTGCCTCCTCAGAGAACGTATCTTGAAACTACAAGAAGGATGAAGAAAATTGCCCGGCAGATTGCCAAGTCACTTCAAATTTGCGGCCCTTTTAACATCCAGTTCATAGCTAAAGATAACGAAGTTAAAGTCATAGAATGCAACCTTCGTGCTTCGCGGTCGTTTCCGTTTGTATCCAAAATATTTAAAATGAATTTTATCGATTTGGCCACAAAAATCATTATGGGGATTGATGTTCCTCAGATAGACAAATCCTGCTTTGAACTTGACTATGTCGGCGTGAAGGCACCACAGTTTTCCTTCACCCGGATCAAAGGGGCCGATCCAGTCCTGAGTGTGGAAATGGCCTCCACAGGAGAAGTGGCATGTATTGGAGACAGCTTTGAAGAAGCCTTCCTGAAATCTCTCCTCTCTGTGGGATTTTCTTATCCTAATAAAAATATTCTTTTATCCACCGGTCCGTTCGAAAGCAAGGCCATATTTCTTCCCAATGCGAAGAGACTGCACGACCTTGGGTACACACTTTTTGCTACTCGGGGGACGGCTGATTTTATGAAATACCACGGGATTCCTTCCGAGGTTCTTTACTGGCCCCTGGAGAAAAGGGAGCCCAACACACTTTCGTACATTGAGAACAAAATCCTGGATCTTATCATCAATATCCCGAAAAATATTGAAGAAGAAGAGCTCACGAATGATTATCTGATTCGCAGAAAAGCGATCGATTTTAACATCCCTTTGATCACCAATCTCGAATTTGCGGAAAGGTTTAT
>CAZLLG010000150.1:0-7171 GCA_964560275.1 uncultured Eubacteriales bacterium
TAGAGAGTTTTTTCCCCTTCATCTTTGGCTAAAGAGGCCTGTTCTGAATAATACTTTACTGCCTTTTTTTCGAAATCGAGTGCTGCTGAAATGACTGCCGCTTCATAACCCGCTCCATGCACTTTTTCGACGATGTCCTTCGAAAGAATCGGTTCGATTTTTTTTGGAGATAAATGCTCAACTTCTGAGTATTCACTTGGGATAGGTTGGTTTTGAACCAAAGAGACATATTTTCTCAACGCTTCAATATGCTTGGTCTCTTCATCTTCAAGCAAGGAAAATAAGGTTTTCACCTCAGGAATTTCAGTTGTTTTTGCTGCAGATTCATAGAGGGCCTTCCCTCGGTATTCCAGCAGAAGTGCCCCTTTAAGGATATCAAGTCTGGTTGGTAAATCCATAATTCCTCCTTAGAAATGAGAAAAAAAAAAGTCTTTATGCGCCGAGGAAAGAGGAAATTGTCGTGAAGTACCCGGTTATTAGTAAGAGTCCAATGATAACCAGAAGGATACCGCCCACTAGAGTGATGACTCTAAAGTACTTGCGTATCGTTTTGAAATATTCGAAAAATTTATGGATCAGAAATCCAGTAAGCAGAAAGGGAATTCCTAATCCCACTGAATAGGCCACAAGCAGTATAATGCCCTTTGCAACATTTTGTGTCGCAGCGGCCATCGTTAAAATGCTTCCAAGGATCGGCCCCACACAGGGAGTCCAGCCGGCTCCAAAAGCCATGCCTACAAGAACAGTTCCAAACATTCCAAGTGGTTTTTTATCGAGATGGATCTTTTTTTCCCGTTCTAGAAATTTGAGCTTAAACAGCCCGGCAAAATGAAGCCCGAGAATGACAACCAGTGATCCCCCAATAATTTCAAACCACCTGATGTTTCTGGCCAAAAATTTACCGATAAATGTTGCAGATGCCCCCATGGCAATAAAGAGGATCGAAAAGCCAAGGACAAAGAGCAGGGAGTTGGTTATGACAGACTTCCGCACTTTCTTTAAGTTTTGATCCTGAGACAGCTCCTCGAGGGAAATGCCTGTTATAAATGCCAGATAGGAAGGAATCATAGGGAGAATACATGGAGAAAGAAAGGAGATCAATCCCGCAGTAAATGCCACCAATATGGAAACGTTTTCTGTACCCATTTTTAACCTTTATCTTCGTTATTTAAATCTTGAAAATATTTTTCGATTTCTTCCCTTTCCAGATCGCCGATCACCTTATGGCGCAGTTTCCCCTTTTTATCGATAATGACCGTTACGGGAACAACCCGTGCTACCCCATAATCTCTGAGAAATTTCTGTGATCCCATAACCACAGGATAAACCATTTCTCGTTTTCCCAAAAACTTCTTGACGATTTTTTCGCTTCTATCGATTGATACGCCAATGATATTGAGCCCTTTGTCTTTGTGTGTTTGATAGGCTTCGTTAAAAAACGGGATTTCTTTTTTACAGGGGATACACCAGGTTGCCCAGAAATTCAGAAAAACGACCTCTCCTCCCATATCTGACAGAGAAATGGTGTTTCCTTCAAGATCGGTCAGAACAAAATCAGGAGCATCTACAGGAGGATCCTCTTGGACAGGAAGCACAGTTGATGTTGTATGGATAAATAAAATCAAGGAAAAAGCGAAGAGTATTAAAAGTTTCTTCATCTTAAACTCCACATCTCATCTCGGTTAAATTCACAATAATTATAGGCTGTTTTTCTGTCCTATTCAAGAGAAGAGCTGACTACCATCTGTAAGTGATGGCCGCCCAAGTGAATCCTGCACCAAACGCATCCAAAACAATGATATCGCCCTTTTTGAGTTTTCCCTGCTCTTTAAGCTCATGAAGTCCTATGGGGATTGTGGCTACAGAGACATTCCCGTATTTTTGAATATTTATAAAGACTTTTTCCTTAGGGAGCTTAAGGCGTTTTCCCGTGGCTTCGATGATCCGGATATTGGCTTGATGCGGAATGAGGTAATCGATATCATCGGTTGTTAGTCCGGCCTTTTCCAGTGCGGCCAACGCAGCTTCGCCCATTCGTTTTACTGCATGTTTGAACACCTCATTTCCCTTCATTTGGAGAAACTGCAGCTTCTGTTCCAATGTTTCTGGATTAGCAGGATTCCTGGATCCCCCTCCAGGTAAAGAGAGAAGTCCGCCAAGATTTCCATCCGCCTTCCAGTAGTATGACAGCATCCCGGATTCATCTTCGCTCTTTTCCAAGACAAAAGCAGCGGCCGCATCCCCAAAAAGCACACAAGTATTCCGGTCTTCCCAGTTGACAAATCTGGACAGCATTTCAGCGCCTACAAGAAGAATCCTGCGAACAGCCCCGCTCAATATCATAGCTTCAGAAACGATCATACCGTAGAGCAGTCCAGTACAACCTGCAGAAAGATCAAAGGCGGGAATATGGTCAGCTCCCAAACCCTTTTGAACCCAACATGCTGTCGATGGAAAAATTGTATCCGGTGTGGATGTAGCCAAAAGAATCAAATCGATATCTTTGACCTTCAATCCGGCGTCTTTCAGGGCTCTTCGACAGGCAAAAACACCAAGATCAGAAGTGGCCTGGTCTTCGGCAGCGATTTTTCTTTCCTTGATCCCAGTGCGGGTTATGATCCACTCATCCGACGTATCGACCATTTTTTCAAGATCACTATTGGTTAAAACTTTATCGGGAGTATAAAATCCCGTTCCTGTGATTTTTATTCTTCCTGAATTCTTCATAGTCCTGTTTTTTAAAACCATACTCTATAGCACAATTGCCCTGAATTTGCAAATAACAGCCACGAGCGCTAGAATTAAATTGATCATGAAAAAATTGATATTTTGTCAATTGCTGATATTCATTTTCGGCCTGTTCGTTTTCCTTCCCCGCCCGGCTTTATCTCAGCTTGTCCTCGGCCAGTATGAGGATGAAGCCCCTCTTCAAACATGGAATTTATTTGGAATCACAACAGCCTCATCTCTCAGTCGGGGTGGTACTTCATTCACACTTTCGGATGGCAGCGCTGTCTCTCTCTCCAATCCTGCTCTTCTCACCAAGCTCCCGAGGTTTACTTTTTCATTGAGCGGATCGTACCGGGCAACCATGTTAAATAAGTACGGGATAGTCAACACCGGTGCTTTCTATTCCCCACAGAACAGTGCCTTTGGGCTGTATTCAGGTGATTTTTTTGGTTTTTCTTTCACCATAAAGAGTTGGGCTTTCTCTCTATCCGTCGGACTCCCGGAAAAATACAACCGGCCGGATGTCAGCTGGGATTTTGAGTTTGGGGGCCAACTTTATTATTCCTTAACATTCAACCAAACCGGCGCTCTTCTCAACTATAATTTTTCTGTAGCAAAAAAACTCACGAATGGAATTGCTTTCGGCTTGGGTTTTAATTTAATTCAGGGATCATACGAAAAACACGTTGAAGAACAATGGGCCCAAGCCGGCCAAACAATTTCGGATGATAAAACCTTTGATTTTTACGGACTTTTAATCAACGCTGGGATCGTTTTTGATATTTCGGAAAATTTGACTGTGGCCGCCGTTTTCCGATCCCCATATAATAAAAAGGCAAACAGCGAAAGCCTGTATAGGTTTGTCGATACAACCGTCAGCACCGACATTCAAATCGACAGCTCAGAAACAAGTGTCTTCCATCAGCCGCTTTTAATCGGACTAGGACTGCAGTCAAATATTCTCAGGAATTTAACGATTGCAGCCGATGCCTCTTTTTTAAACTGGTCGAATTATAAGGTCAACTATTTTGGTGAAATACTCCGGAGGGATTTTAAGGATGTGATTCGGCTTAATGCGGGGCTCGAATACAGGAATAAGTATCCTCTTTTTAATACTATCCTGGAAATGCCCATTCGCTTAGGAGTCATCTATGACCCACAGCCGATGGAAAATCCAAAATCTTATTATTTTTGCTACACATTGGGAGCTGGAATCCGTTTCAGGAACGTTCATTTGGATTTGGGCTATATCTCGGGCAAAGAGTATGGATCAGGTTTCGATTTAGGCTTCCATAGAATCTTTTTGACTTTTAATTACTCAGTCGGGCAGACAATATGAATTTTTTTAATAAGGAACGGGTAAAGAATCTTTGTATAAAACAAATTCTGTTTATATTTTTTATTCAAACATTTTTTTTCGCTCCGATAGCTGCTCAAAACTATGATTCAACTGAAATCATCAGCATAGAAAACAACCTCAAAAATAGAGAAAAAATCAAAAAACTGCTTTTGGATTTACTTATGGAAAGGGATGGCAGATTTTATATTGTCGCAGATTCTGAAGTTATGACAGAGCTTCATGGACAATCCATCCCGTTTATATTTGAAACTCAAAACTTTCCTCAAGACATCCAGACAAATGCCTCCATTCAAGGAGGTGCCAACGGGGATTTTCACTCTTATATGGAGCTGGAAAGGGATCTCTTAAGCCTCGAAAATTCCTTCCCGGATCTGGCCAAAGTTTATGACATAGGAGACAGCCTGGAAAGGAGAAACATTTACGCATTAAAAATTTCTGATAATGTTCTTGTAGACGAGGATGAGGCCAAAACTTTATTTTTAGGATGCCATCATGCACGTGAATGGATTTCTGTTGAAGTGTCCTTTCTTATTGGGAAATACCTTCTCGATAACTATCATCTGGATGTGTCCATTAAAAATCTTGTTGATCGGAGTGAAATATGGATCGTTCCTTTAGTCAATCCTGATGGTCTGGAATACTCTATCCATTTTTACCGCTATTGGAGAAAAAACAGGCGGGACAATGGGGACGGAACCTATGGTGTCGATCTAAACAGGAATTATGGATATCAATGGGGATATGATAACAACGGTTCGAGCCCCAATACTGGTTCAGATGTCTACCGTGGCACGGGATCTTTTTCGGAACCCGAATCTGCAGCTATTCGAGATCTCTTTGCCCAACACAAATTCATGAGTTTGATCAGCTATCACAGTTACGGCCAGGTGATTCTCTATCCCTGGGGATACACATTTCAGCCAACAAATCAGGATGCTCTTTTGAATGAGCTTGCCACCACAATGTCACAGCGCATGCAAACAGTCAATGGGAGGTACTACAGATTCGGAAGAGCCGCCGGCGCTCTCTACACAACAAATGGAGATACAACCGACTGGTCATTTGGAACGCATGGAATTCCATCTTTTACAATAGAGCTTTCACCCCGCAGCGCACAACTCGGAGAATTTTTTAATGCCGAAGAAGATATCCAACCAATTTTCCTTGAAAATTTGCAGGCAGCCCTCTATCTCATTGAATGGACAATTCAGAACAAACCTCTCTCTCAAGATCTTCATGAAAAAATCTTTAGAAGACCGTATTCCAAGATCACTCACACCTTAAAAAAATAACCTCAATATCCGATTCTTTTTTTTACGCAAGCTGTTGCTCTTGACAAAAGAGCTGCAAAGGAGAAGAATATTTGGACAATTTGTGAAAAAAAATGAAATCCTCACTTTCTTCATTCTTTAAGTTTCAGTCACCTCCGCCAGGATCCCAAGAAGGTCTCCCCTACTGGCTCCTCTGGTTCCTCCTCTGTATAATTCTTTTGCTGCTCGCGTTTATTTTCCTGAGAGATAAAGACTTGAGACAGAGACTGAACCGATTTCTTTTTGGCGCTAAAAAAAAGCTGATCAGGATCCGTCTTCAAGCACGGCTCAAGATGGCCAAACGGAAGAAAGGTGATTTGTTTCGGGAACTGGGACAAAAAGCTTGGGATGAACATTTGGACATTCATGGATCTGAAAAAATCAGCACGGCTCTAGAAAAACTCGTTGAGAATAAAGCATCGCACTTAGATGAGCTTGTCGAAGCTGAAATAAAAATATCTAAACTGAAAAAAAGCCTCAATGAAAAAATCGTCAAGGGTGAAATAAAAGTATCAAGCCTAAAAACAGAACTGAAAATCCATAACGAATATCTTTCTTCTGCAAAAGTCAAGACAAAATCAACGCGGTCATTAGCTGCACAAAAAAAGAAAGACGCTGAAAAAGTCACGAAAAATATTCATCTTTTAAAGAAAGAACACCTGAATCTCAAAAAAATATCCACGCTCAATGAGGAGCAGCAAAAGTCAATCGAAAGAATAATCAAACAAATTGAGGACGCGGAACACACCCACAAAGACATCGATTTATCTCATAAGGAACTCAGAGAGCAGTTGATTATAGAGGAAGAAGAAGAAAAAAGTTTGAATGAAAAAAGTCAAGAAAAAAGTAAGTTGACAAAAAAAACTGAGGATGAGAACAAAAAAGAGCTGGATGAGCTGAAAAAGGAAATCAATGAGTGGGAGAGAAATAAGGTCAGAGTGCAGGAAAAAATAGAAAAAATTGAAAAACGAACCGTTCCTCTTTTTGAAAATCTTGGAATTTTAGCCGATCATACGAGATTAGAACACAAGGGACTTCTTCTCAATTATTCTCAGATCGACAGAAACAAAAAGAGAATTTCTGACATCGAACAACAGCTCAAAGATCTCGAATAAATCTCATTCAAAATGAAAGAACCTGGATTATTCACGGGCCGAGGTTGCTGCAGATGCAAGGCATCAGCCTATGAAGCTGTGGTTGTCTACCGCGAGCCATCCCAACCTAACCCGGGCTGTAACGAAGCAGATGTGGTAAGATCGGTTCGCTCCCATTGGGTAAAAAAATCCGACATTTGATATAAACTGGCCATAGAATAAAGTGATGTTCATGGATAGTACAAAATATTGTTCTATCAAGTCGAGATCATTAAAGTTAAATGAATGGGCCGGCAGTTTTTATGAATAAATCAGGAAAATGAAGCCGAAGATACTCGTCCATATCTGCTGCGCTCCCGACGCTCTGTATGTTTTGGATATTTTGAAAAAAAACTTTGATGTGAGCGGATATTTTTACAACCCCAACATCCACCCCAGAGAAGAATATAATCTTAGGCTCATAGATGCCCGGAATGTCGCAAAATCACTCAGCGTGATTCTCTTTGAAGACAAATATGATTCAGAGAGATGGTTTGGTTTCACAAAAAAATTTCAAAATGAACCCGAAAAAGGGAAACGATGTGACATCTGCTATGCATTAAGACTGGAAAAAACAGCACAGAAAGCCAAAGAATTAAATATCGAGACCTTTACGACTGTCATGAGCCTGAGCCCCT
>CAZLLG010000150.1:7195-9361 GCA_964560275.1 uncultured Eubacteriales bacterium
GGAAGAAGGCAGATGTTATGAATAAAATAGGTCTGATGTTTGCATGCCGGTACAACATAAATTTTTATGAAGCCAATTTCAAAAAAAAAGACGGCTTCAGAAAGAGTGTTGAATTAAGCAAACGCCTTAGATTGTACCGACAGGATTACTGCGGCTGTGAATTCAGTCGTCGTTGATTGACTGAGTTAATCGAATTTTTATTCCTCCTACAAAAGACAAAAGCACATTGATGAGAACGGCAAGCACAAATCCAGCAATCGCCAGCAGGACAAATCCACAAACACCCCCCAAAAATCCGAAAACAATCCCACCCAGCAATTTGCCGTGGAGAACTTTTAAAAATTCTGGAAATAATTCGATCGTTTCCACATATTGCTTTGCGACACCAATAAGGGTTCCAAAAATAATACCCAGAACCAGCCCTAAAGCTCCCCAAAAAAGGAGAAAAGACAGGAGGTTCACCGAGCGAAAGACATAGAGTTTTCCATTTTCGTGCTCATAGGGGTCAGGAACTTCCTCGTTCATCCTTAAAGACTGTTTCTTCTTTTCGATACAATAGGGACATTCCTGGGATTCATTTTCAAGCCGAGTTTTGCATTTTGGGCAGGTCACCTCTTCTTCACCAAAGCGGCCCCCACATTGAGTGCAGGATTCATTTTCAAGGTTATTTTCATATCCGCAATAAATACAAATCGCCTTACCTTTTTGGACTGAGGGAGGTGAAGATTCGATCCAGTTTTGACCATCAAAATAATACCACTGTCCGCTCTGGGCTCCTATTGTCCAGCTTCTGCCCTCATCATCCTTTAAACATAATTTTTTTAAACGATTCTTGTATTCCAGTTCGGATATTTTTTTTGTTTTAAATTCCTTTTTAAGAAGGTTAAAATCTCTTTCCACTTCCTTAAACGGCTTGCTCATCTTATTATAAAATTAAATTGGATTTTTTAAAAAATATCCCTCTCTTTTCTATTATAGAGGAGCCGGAACAAAAAAAACAGGTCGTTTTCGTTTTTCGATCTTTGTAACTTATTTATTTTCAATAGTTTTCATATCTTGTTTATTTTCTATGACTTAACAGCAGTGCCCGAATTTTGTGCAATCTGTCATATTGTCAAGATATTACTGTTTTTTGGCGTGATATTAGGCCCCCCTTTCCACATGTTTTCCACAAAAACTGTGCAAAACTTTTCATGCTAAATCACATAATTATGGGCATTTAAAACGAAAAGGATTTGAAAAAATCAAATAGGTTATACCCTTTTATCGGATCGGGAATAAAAGACAGAATAAAGATCAATATCACCACAACTCCAATAACCTTTCTTCTTGGAGAAAGAGGGCTATCTTCGTCCAGAATCTTTGGATGTTTTAGTCCCATGACCGATATGAGAAGGGCCCAAACAAGCCACCCAAAAAAAAAGAAAATTCCCATAAAAATAAATACAAATAGAATATACCGCGAATACTTGCGGGATTTTTTCCCAAGTAAAGCATAAAAAACATGTCCGCCATCGAGCTGTCCGATCGGAAAGAGATTAAGAGCCGTCACAAGAATGCCCACCCAACCGGCAAAAGCAATAGGATGAAGAATCATATCTGAATCTGGCGGAGTACCCCTGAAAAGCAAAGCACTAAAAATTTTCAGAAGCAGGGGTTCTCCTAAAATAAAACCTCCTTCTTTAGGAAGTGGAGCAATGACTTTAGATAGTGAAAGGCCAACAAGGAGTGCCGGAACTGCAAGGATAAATCCTGCCAGAGGTCCGGCCACACCAATATCGAACAACTGCCGTTTTCTCGTAATTGGTGACCTAATTTTAATAAATGCCCCCATGGTCCCAATCATTGTTGGAGCGGGGATGAAAAATGGCAGCGTAGCATCGATGTTATAATAGCGGCAGGTGAGGAAATGGCCCAATTCATGACCAAGTAGGATTCCAAGCAGAACAACCGCATAAAGAATGCTCAAAAATATGATCTGCGGATCGAGAATCAGATCAAGACTGATGGGAAATTCATTCGTTTCGCCTAAAACTTCAGCATATTTGTAATTTATACTCCAAGAAAAACCCACAAAAAAGGTTGAAAACACTGTGATGACAAAAAGCAGGATATTGAGCCATAATCGGTTCTTTGAAAAAAAAGAGGGTTTCTTTTGTACTTGGT
>CAZLLG010000151.1:0-9349 GCA_964560275.1 uncultured Eubacteriales bacterium
TGGGTAGCTACGTTTGGTTGAGATAACCGCTGAAAGCATATAAGCGGGAAACTCGTCCCAAGATTAGATTTCCCTCCCAATAGGGCTAAAGGTCCCTTGTAGACCACAAGGTTGATAGGCTGGGTGTGTAAGTCCAGTAATGGATTAAGCTAACCAGTACTAATAGACCGTGAGGCTTGACCATAAAGTTTCTTCAAGGTAAAATCGAATGAAAGACATTAACTAAATATATGTTAAGACAACTTCCCGGCAACCATAACAAAGGGGAAACACCCGTTCCCATTCCGAACACGGAAGTAAAGCCCTTTAGTGCCGATGGTACTGCTTGGGGCGCCAAGTGGGAGAGTAGGTCGTTGCCGGGTTTTTTTTGTATGAGTTGAAAGGATGGGGGAAAACGGATTTAATCTGAAATCCCCGTGTCCTTTTTTGGTGTTTATTTATTTTAAGGAGTTACTATGAATATCTATGTGGGCAATTTGCCCTGGGACCTCACTGAGGAAGACTTACGCGAAGCCTTTGCCGCTTTTGGTGAAGTGGAAACTGCAAAAATCGTCACAGACAAATTCTCTGGTCGATCACGTGGTTTTGGTTTCGTAGAGATGCCTAACAAAGAAGAAGGCACTGCAGCTATTTCTGGATTGAACGAAAAAGACTTGAAAGGTCGCGCAATCAAAGTTAATGAAGCCCGGCCCCGCACAGAAAACCGCCGACCCGGTGGTGGTGGTGGTGGTTTTGGTGGCGGCGGTGGTGGAAGACGCTACTAATTTTAACCTAACCGCATAAAGTTTAATTCCAACTGATTTCTCCTTTAGAGGAGAAGTCTATTATTGAGGTGGATTAGTCTATCTCAAAGTATGGTTGTACAAGAGGGCCCGAGTCTCAACATTTGACATTCAATTAGACGAGTCAGATGAAGAGACTCGGTCCTCTTTTTTTTTGGAAAATTATACTAGAAAAATTTCAAAACGGAACGGGCTGCTGTAATTGGGGGTACCCCTTATTGGAAATTTCTTATCACCTAAAAGAGAGCACCTCTCTGTCTTCCAAAGCCAATATCTTGCTTTTCATGCCCAAAAGCACAGGATTGATTGCTTAGGGAGTAAGGGGAATCCGGTCAAAGAACCGGTCAAAGAAAATGTAAAAATCTTTCTTTTATGAAAAAGTCTTGACACCCTATACAATTTTTGATATTTGTCTTTGCGTGGAAAAGGAAGTCGGGAAAAGTAGAGTTGTCAACAACTTATAGCCTTTATACTCGTGTATTCCTTTTAAGATAAAACCCACAAAGTGAAGTTTATTGATAGCTTTATTTTTTAAGGCACAATTTAATGGAAATTTTAATACTTATTTGCAGTTAGAAAAAGGAGTGTTTCATGTCTAAAAAAACTCTAGTCTTAGCAATTTTAGTAATTTTTTCGTTTGTGGCTATGGCACAAAGTCCTGTAGAAATCCAAAAAAAGAAAGACAAAGACAAAGGTAAAGTACCAAACATTATTGCCGGGCGAAATGTGAATATGGTTCCTTATCCACAACTATCAGATCCTACTGATCCGCTCAGTTCTTTAATCTTGGAGACTGGAGATCCATATCTTCAGAGGCAGAACGAACCGTCTTTAGCAGTTTCGACTCGAAATCCAATGCATCTGCTTGCAGGTGCCAATGATTACCGGACAGTGGATTTTCCTGTTTCCGAGGGTGAACTTCCGGGTAAACTGGATGGAGCTATTGCGGCTGGTGATGCATGGTTAGGCGTCTTCAAATCGTTTGATGGAGGCGAGTCCTGGATCAGCTCCATGCTGCCTGGATATCCCCACAGTATCTATCATGCTGCGGCTGATCCTGTTGTCCGTGCTGGGGCTAATGGGCTTTTCTTTTACTCCGGCATCGCTTTTGAACGTGCTGAAAACGGATTAAGTACGGTCTTCATTGCGCGGTTTATTGATAACAACAACAAAGAAGGCGGCGATACGATCGAATATATCGATACAACCATTATCGACCTTGGTGACGGATTAAATTTTATTGATAAACCCTGGATTGCTGTCGATGTGCCGAGAACGGGCGATACAGTCAATGTAAACGGACAGGATGTTGCTCGGTTTAATGTCTTTATCATCTACAGTGTATTTACCGGGAAGAAGAGTGAGATCAGATATAGTGAATCTAAGGACAGCGGACAATCCTGGAGTAATCCAGCACCTTTAGCCATGGCTTCGGGACAGGGATATTTTGATATACAAGCCAAAAAGGAAAAAGGGATTTTTCAGGGAGCCTCCGTTGCCTTCAGCCCTAAAGACGGCTCAATAAAAGTGGCATGGAGGCAGTTTGATAAAGACAGCAGTAAAAATAAAGGGGCTATTTATTTTGCCAAATCAAAGAAAAAAGGAAACGGCTTTGAGAAAGCCAAAAAAGTTGACTCAATCAAACCTTTTGATCAGGGCTCCTCAACTGCGACTTTTCGGACTAACAGCTACCCCACTATGGCTATCGATGAAGACGGAAGGATTTATTTGGCTTGGGCGGATAGAAAAAAGGGGGGAGGAGATGATGACTCCGATGATGACTCTGCGTCTGTCTCTGATAAAGATTCTGACGATGACTCTAGCGATGGTGGCAAAGGAAAACAGTTAGACCAAGCCATATTCTCATCACCTCTTCCAAAGATGGCAAGAAGTGGGAAAAACCAAAAGAAGTAGAGAAAAACAAAGATAGTGGCCACCAGTTCATGCCGTCTCTGACATATGCAGGAGGAAAATTGTTGTTGGCCTGGTACGATCAGCGTGAAGATATATCCGGGCGTTTTACGGAATATATCGACGATATTTCCGGTCAAACACGGCATACCATAGATGTTCGTGCAGCCTACGCAAAACCAGCTAAGAAACCGAAATTTAAGGACTCTATTCAGGTTTCCCGCTACCTATTTGTCTATGACGAATCGACTGACACTTATTTTCAGGCGCAGTTTAATCCCCCAAACTTTCCACTTTTTAAAGGAGGGATGACGCCTTTTCATGGAGACTATATCGATGTCGCCCCATCGCCCATGTTTGTTCAGGATGAATTTGGAAACTGGAATTTTAACACGGAAGAGACGAATTCTTCTATTTACCATGTGGCATGGACGGATAACCGGGATGTCAGTCCACCCGCTAATGGAGTCTGGATAGATTATTCACCTCCGGGGTCTGGCTGTCTCGGTGGTGCCATTCCCGGGATGCGAAATCAAAATATTTACACATCCCGCATTTCTTATGGTATGGAAGTCGGTTCCATGGGAAATGCAAAACCACTGACGATCAATCGGGCATTTGCTGTCACTGTAAAAAATACTACTGATGAAATGAAGAGTTTTCGTCTTGTTGTGGCCGATAATCAGGCCTCGTTTCTTGAATTTAATGAACTGTATGAGCTGGATGTAACCATTGCTCCCTTTTCATCCATCAGCCGACCTGTATTTGTTCTTCCCATAGGTAGTGTTTCTATTAGGATCGATGTTTTTGAAATAGATGCTCCTGGTGGAAGTGAGATTCCCGGGGGATTGAATAGTTTTGTGATTTTAAATCCGGATCAAACTAACCCAGACATTGAGGATCCTGATGCCGGCCCTGGAAATGTCGAAAATTTTGAGATCCACAATCCGAATATTGCCAATCCCAACATTGCGAATTGGACAGTACTCAATCCCAATATCGCCAATCCGAACATCGCCAATCCGAACATCGCCAATCCGAACATTGCCAACCCGAATATTGCGAATCCAAACATCGCCAATCCGAATATCGCCAATCCGAATATTGCGAATCCGAACATTGCCAATCCGAATATTGCCAATCCCAACATCGCCAATCCGAATATTGCAAACGCGAGTTTGGAGGGCTCTAACATAACCGATGTCGAATGGACAGTGACAAACCAAGGAAACACAACATCGTCATACACATTTAAATCATTTGCAAACCAAGCGCCCCCAGAAGGCCTTTTCCTGCAACTCCTTATTTACAAGGTTCACTATACCCCAGGAACCGATTTCTTTGCATCGGACAGTTGCGCTCTTAAAAAGGTGCCTCATCATGAACTCTTGGCAAACATCACCAATCCAAACATCGCAAATCCCAACATCGCAAATCCCAACATCGCAAATCCAAATATTGCCAATCCAAATATCGCCAATGCTTCATTTTCTGTAGCTCCTGGCGAGGAAGTCATTGTCAATTTAAGACTTGTAGATCCTCCAGATGCATCTGGAATGGCCTCGATTTCTGCCAGGACAATGGCCATTGAGAATTTTGTCGACTCCTTGGGTGGAGGAGTGACTTCCCATTCCGCCAATTCAGGAGATAAAATTCCCCCTGCCGACGCTTCAATCCTTGTTATTGGAACATCTTCTCTCCCACCGGGAGTTGTCGGAGAACTCTATCCGGATCCATACCCACCGGAATATGCAGTCTTGCAGGCTTTGGGTGGGACAGGAATTCTTAATTGGAGTATTATTTCAGGGAGTCTTCCCCCCGATCTAAATCTCAACCCAGTGACTGGGGAAATAGGGGGGACACTCACAGCCGCTTCAATTGGCACTTATACTTTTACAGTCCAGGTTACAGATTCAGACGCACCTCCACAATCAGATACTCAATTTTTTAGTATCACTGTAAATGCAACGAGTGCCCCTCTTTCCATTACTACTGTATCACCACTTCCCAGTGCATTCGAGGGTATGGCCTACGGGACTATCCTTGAAGCTAGCGGGGGCAGCTGGCCCTACACTTGGGGTCTTGCACCAGGAGAATCATTACCGCCCGGATTGAGGATCGACGGCGAGTGGCTTACCGGTACGGCTGGAGCCGTGGGAGAATATCATTTTGATTTAAGAGTCACGGACGACAGTGGAAGTTCAGTGACCAAGCCCTTCATGTTGGAAATTCTTCCCCCTGGTGCTCAAAATCAGGCACCTGTATTCACCGAAAGTGATCCACAGTCGGTCACGATGGATGAGGACGGTTCTCCGACAGATTTTAGTTTGACGCTGCATGCGACAGACGGCGATAGCGATCCTATAAGCTGGAGTATTTCGACGCCTGCATCTAATGGAACGGCCAGTGTGATTGGGGAAGGAACTTCGGTGACGTTAATCTATACACCGAATCTCAACTGGAATGGAAGCGACAGTTTTGGTGTGGAAATTTCAGATGGGAGAGGAGGAACAGATAATCTTACTGTTAATGTGACGGTAAGTCCAAGGAACGATCCTCCTAACAATGCTGTACCACCTACAATAATCGGGACACCGGGTGTAAACCTGCTGACGGCTGATGACGGAACATGGGATGACACTACGGATTTAACACCTGGTACTCTAAGTTATACTTACCAGTGGCAGAGAGCGGATGATGCTGCAGGCACGAATCTGATAGATATTGGAGGAGCGACGGCCAGTACATATGAACTAACCAGTGCTGAGATCAATAAGCACGTAAGAGTACAAGTGACGGGAACCGACAACGGAGAAGGACTTCCTGCCACTCAGAGCTTCACTGTGGCTTCGGCATATATACATATTGTTCCTCAGGAGCCAGTGTTTACTGAAGGTGATCCGCAGTCAGTGACAATGGATGAGGATAGTTTCCCGGCTCCCTTCAGTCTGATTCTCAATGCGACAGATGCACAGGGTGATCCCATTAGTTGGAGTATATCGACGCCTGCATCCAATGGAACGGCCAGTGCAAGCGGGATAGGGACTTCTATGGCGATAGGATATACGCCAAACCTCAATTGGAATGGAAGTGACAGTTTTGGAGTGCAGATCTCGAGTATTGGAGGAACAGACAATATCACAGTCAATGTAACGGTAAGGCCGAGGAACGATCCACCTAACAATACTGTACCGCCTACTATCGTTGGAACACCAATTGTAGGAAACATCTTGAATGGCAGTGGAACATGGAATGACAGTACGGATGTTGCACCTGGAAGCTTAAGTTATGCCTATCAGTGGCAGAGAGCGGATGATGTCGGCGGTACAAATCTGACTGCTATAGGAGGAGCGACGGCTCCTATGTATACATTAACTCTTGATGATATTAATAAGTACGTAAGAGTGCAAGAAACGGTTACAAACATCGGAGAAGGACTACCGACTAGCCAGACTGCTACTATGGCTTCGGACTATGTCTTTGTAACTGCACCGACTTTTAAAATCTCTGGTACGGTTTATTATTCGACAGGAGGATTGTCAGGTGTAACTGTTAAGCTCATCAATGGTGCTGAAAATCCTGGATCAGCCACGCCTCTGGATACTACAACTACGGATGGCAACGGCCTATATGAATTCCCGTCAGTTTCTGATGGTTCATATTGGATAAGGGCTGATGCTCCTCCTGAATCTTTTTTTATAGATTGGACGGCTTCATCCGTGATTGTTGCGGGTATCGACGTTGTCAATGATATTGACCTGCCTAAAAAGCTGATTTTGGATACTCCGACGAGTGGCTTGACTATACACGATACAACTCCAGAGCTGACCTGGTTTTCTAATAGTGAGGCGGCCAATTATGCGATTCAGATAAATGAGACAAATAACTGGGAGCCTGCTACTGAGACCGGAAACAGCAATACAAACAGCTACACCGTACAGACTCCTTTAGATATTGGAATGGACTACTCATGGCAGGTTGACGCCTATGATGCCGTCGGTCATCACGTCGGGACGACCGAGACAGCGTTTACATTCATCATTGACTATCCGATTTGGATGAGATTGCTGACCCCTGAGAGCGGCTCGACAGTCAGCACATTAACCCCCACACTGACCTGGGACGAGATTCCCCAAGCCACATATACTGTCTATTTATTCTCAGATGAAATATTAGTTGAAAGTGAAGCGAATATCCTGACTACCAGTTACACAGTTCAGCAACCTCTTATTGGAGGCAATGACTACACTTGGCACGTGGACGCCTTTTCAGGCAGCCAGCATGTTGGCGCAACCGAAACGCCATTCTCCTTCACCACGGCGATTTCGGAAACTGGAATCCAAACTACTCATCTTAATCCGGAGGCCTTGACTCCAGGTCATCTTGTCTCTGAACTTTTGGGAGCTCAAACAAACTTTACAGTATCTAATATCCTTTATACTGGAAGTGATTTTGCTGCTGGTAAATTTGAAGGAGGCACAGGAATTGTCGGCTTTGAGAGCGGTATCATCTTGAGTTCTGGAAGGATAGATAGTGTTCCAGGTCCCAACTCAAGCGACAATACAGGAACCTCTCTTGGAATGGTCGGAGATTCAGACCTGGACAGTTTGGTTTTACCGCTCATCACGTACGACGCAGCCGTTCTGGAATTTGATTTTACTCCCCTTGTGAGTGGCGAAGTGACTTTTCGGTATCTCTTTACATCGGAAGAGTATAATGAATATGCCAATTCGGCATTTAACGATGTTCTGGGAATCTTCATCGATGGAGTCAATGAAGCGAAACTTCCTGACGGTATAACCCTAGTCTCAATCAACAGTGTCAATGGTGGAAATCCTCTTGGCACAGATGCGCAAAATCCTCAGTGGTTCATCAATAATGATCCAAGTGATGGCGTTCCACAGATAAACATCGAGGGAGATGGGCTGACATTCATCTTTGAAGTGAAATTCGATGTCGTTGTTGGATTGTCCGATCCTGTTCCTTACCATATCAAGCTGGCTATTGCAGATGTGGATGACAGCGTCTACGATACATGGGTGTTTGTAGAAGGCAGTTTTGTACCCGCTGCAGGAAGTCTTTCAACTTCACCATCAATCATACTGATGGAAAAGACTGGACTCTTTCTAGATGCCGACAACTATATTGATACAGAAGGATTAATGTTTGCCGACGTTCAAGAACAATTTCTTGATAAGATTAGACTGACAGAAAGCCGAAAAGAAAAGAAGGACGTCAAGAAAAACTGAATTACTCTATTAAAATGAGTTTGCGGGCTTCCATATAGAAACGTTTTTCGCTGGCTTCACCCAAGGAGAAAGTCTTTCTAGGAGTGGCTCCGTCCAGGATCACTGACTTAAAGAGTGAAAATTTGTCCATGGCCGGCAGGTAAAATCCGATGTTGCCTTCTTTCTCACTGAGTTTGACGAGTGAATCTGTTCCATGAATATAGTCGACTTTCTTAGCTCCAGCATCCTCCATAAAGGCGTTGAGGAAGTTCTGAAGTGTTGCCGCCGGGAGGTTAGCTTCAGGATTTGACACCTCTAAAACACCAAATCCGGCAGGAGAGACCACGCCGATTTTATGCGGGCTTCCTTTTTGTCCATCGACCGCGGCCAGCATGTCCTCAAGGAAATCCACATTAACTAGACGGTATTGGTTTGGATAGAATCTTTCCATCTCTTCTAGGGCATTCCGTCCTTGAGACAGTTCGAACACAACTCTATGGATTGGTTCGAATATGAGCGCCTCATCATGGAGGTTGACCAGTTCAACCAGGCCGTAGCGCAGGGGAGAATTCATTACAGCAATTTTATCATCCGCATTTTCCTTTGTTTTTTCCCATATGGTTTTGGCTGTGGCGAATGAGTGATTGCCATCCCCCATGGCATACAGGATGACTGGAGTGTCAGAAGGTAAACCGTATTTTTCTGCAAAAGTGAAGGGATCGGCCAGGGCTTTAATGGCATTGACGATTCCTTCTTCCAAGCTTGAATCTGTCACCCGGAATCCACTGAGATGTCCGGAACCCATCATGAGTTCGATGTCATAGAGCTTTTCCAATCTCTCTTTATTCTCTGAGATCGGACCTAAAACAGTATTGTCCGGGTCATCGATCAACACCATAATGTGAGGTATCTCCAGAGGAGAGCCTTCCCGGATTTTCACTCGGGGAGGAAGCCTGTCGACAATAGTGCCTTCAGTGGCGCGGATCAGACTTGTGGCGCCTTTGTTGAAATCATACTGGTCCAGATCCAGGCATGTGACAAGACCCTTCCGTGTGTGTGAACCGGTTTGACGTTCCACGTACACAAGGCCTTCTCTCTCTTCGAAGATGTTTTCTGCCAAGTATTTTTGCATGTGTTCTCTGATGCGGACGATTCTTGCTTCTGCATTTTCCTCGCCCAAATAAACTTCGGGGAATATGAGGTTTAAGGCGGAGGGGGCATTGCCGACTAAATCTTTGACTTTTCTCCAGTATTCCTCATCAGAGGTGTACTGATCGCAGGCGATTACGGCCCACTTGGACAGGGAATGTTCTGCTTTGGGCAATAAAAGGTCCGGGATACCGAGGGCTATTGATTCGAATGTTTTCATGATAATTCCTTTATGAAAAGATAGTATTTGTATAAAGCCTAAAGTGATTTATAACGTAT
>CAZLLG010000152.1:0-9314 GCA_964560275.1 uncultured Eubacteriales bacterium
GTTCGACCTGTACCATACTTCCTCGCATGCTCGAACTTACGAGCAATCCCAATCTAACAATTGTGGCTTTTGCAGATATTGTGAATATTGAGGGAGAGACAGGGGATTTTAAGGTGAAAGTCATAAAGAAACCGAGATATGTAGATCCAATGAAGTGTACGGCTTGTACAGATTGTTTCCCTGTTTGCCCTGTTGGTGGAATTCCTGTTGAATTTAATTTCGGCAGAGGCGCTTCCAAGGCCATTTCATTTTATTCTCCATTTCCGCCAAGAAAAGCTTTGATCAACCCGGAAAAATGCACGTATATTCTTGATGGGAAATGCGGAGATAAAGAGATTCAACCCTGTGTTGAAGCATGCAAACCGGAAGCCATAGTTTTTGACCAGAAACCTGTGGAAGTTGAATTCAACGTGGGCGCGGTTATTGTGGCCACTGGCATGGATGAGATAAAAACAACAATGTCAGAAAAATATGGGTATGGAAAGATTCCGAATATACTTACCGCGCTTGAGTATGAACGCTTGCTCTCAGGCCTTGGCCCAACGGGAGGTGTTATAAAACGAGATGACAAACAAGAACCACAATCTGTTGCATGGTGTGTGTTGAATAATCCTTCGCCCATTGGTTTTATGACTGCTGTGGCAGAGGCTATTGGCACCATTGAAAGGAATCCCCAAGCTTCTGTTTCTGTTTTTTATGAAGACATGGATTTGAAAAGAGATGATTACAATGAGTTTTATCAAAAGGCTAAAGAGTTAAAAATAAACTTTATTGAAACAACATGTATATCCGTTTCTGAAGGAAAAGGCGGGAATGTTGATGTTTTTTACGAAAAGGAATCTCTTAATGTAGAGATGCTTGTTTTGGTCCCACATTATGCGCCCAGAAAAAGCACGCTTGAACTGGCAAAAACTTTGGGTTTGGAACTCGATGAATGGGGATTTTTTGGTAAAGAAAGGGAAGATTTCCATCCCATTCATACATCAAGAGAAGGGATTTTTGTATGTGGAAGTGCCCAGGAGCCCAAGGGAATAGATGATGCAGTCATTCAGGCCTGTTCTGCGGCATCACATGCTGCAGTTTTACTCGCTCCAACTAGAGGAAAGGAATTGGTCGCCCCGCCGGAAAAAGATATTTTACCTGTAATGCCGGAAGATGAGCCTTCAACGTTAGCCGTAATATGCCGCTGTGGAATCAATATCGCAGGACTTCTTGATATGGAAGAACTGATCGAGTATACAGAATCACTTCCCCATGTGAAAGACGTAGAAGTGACACCTTTCGGCTGCGATGGAGTCGCTGTAAGAGAACGCCTAAAGACAAAAGAATACAACAGGCTTGTTTTAGGCGGGTGCTCGCCAAAAACCCATGAAGATCTTTTTTCCCTTCATACAGAAATGGGAGGGCTTAATCGGCATCTTATGGAAATGGTGAACTTACGCAATCATTGCACATGGGTGCATTCAACAGACAAACAAAAAACAACAGAGAAAGCAAAAACACTTATGAGAATGGGAGTAACCCGCGCCAACAAACTTGAATCTCTAGATGATATCCACGTAACGGTTACACCGGCCTGCTTAGTGATAGGTGGAACTCCGAGTGGCATTGCATGTGCGCTCAAACTTGGACAAGCCGGTCTCGATGTTTATCTGATAGAAAAAGAATCAGCTTTTGGAAAAATCAAAGAAAACAAAAACAGAATTGTCGAGAAGATGCTAGATGAGATTAATAAAAATGGGAATGTGAAGATTTATACTGAGGCCAAAATTGGGAGAGTTGAAGGTTTTGTCGGGAATTTCAGGGCAGAAATAGATAACCCCAATGGAAAGGAGCATGTAGATATTGGTTCAATTGTGGTGGCCACTGCTGTTGACATGAGAGCAAAGTCAGATGAAGGTGATTTTGAGAAGGACCTCCTTCTTCAAAGGGATGATAAGAATTATTATATCGGGATGCTTGGTCTTTTGAATCCATTGGACTTTAATACGGATGGAGTTTTTAAATGCGGTCCTGCGCGGAAAGCAATGGGTATTCCAGATTCTATTGTCGACGGAGAAGGTTCCGCATCACGTGTGGCAGGAATTATCTCAAAAGAAGAACTGGTCAAATCTCCTGCCATTTCATTTGTCGTAGATGAAAAGTGTGATGGGTGTGCATACTGCATTGAACCTTGTCCTGCTCAAGCGTTGACACTCCTTGAATATAAACTGGTAGACGGGAGTGTAAAGAAGACAGTCGAAGTCAATGAAGCCATCTGCCGCGGTTGTGGTGTTTGCATGGCGACATGCCCAAAAGAGGGTATTTATATCCGGCATTTTAAGCCTGAATATTTTGAAGAAATGATCAATTCTGTCGCAGGGGGTGAATGAAATGACAAATGATTATGAGCCGGTAATTATCGCGTTTTGCTGCAATTGGTGTTCTTATGCAGCTGCAGATTCTGCAGGAACTGCCCGATTGCAGTATCCCCCAAATGTTCACATTATACGCTGCATGTGCTCTGGAATGGTGCATCCTAATTATGTAATGAATGCCTTAACTCAAGGCAGGGCGGATGGAATTCTTATCTGTGGGTGTCATATTGGTGATTGTCACTATCAGGATGGTAATAAAAGAACAGAAAAAAGAGCAGAGGCAATCGACCTGATGCTCGAAGATTTTGGCCTGGAAGAGGAACGATTCAGATTAGAATGGGTTTCAGCCTCAGAAGGGCCCAAGTTTGCCGAAATAGCAAAAGAGATGACAAAAACACTTAAAGAGTTGGGGCCAAATCCCTACAAGAGTTGAGAAGAATGCGTTCATTTCATAGTTAAAATAATTCTTGACTCGGGAAGGGGATTGCCGTATGTTCTTATTGACAATGGTTATCATTAAGAAAGTATAGAGGAGGTTGTCATGTCTGATCCTCATAAATGGCGTCATAGATTCCAAGGTCATGTCTTCCGCTGGACCATTCCCAGGGAAGCTATCCTTGATATCTTGAGTCGAACTTCAAAACACCTGAGTGCTAAAGAAATCTATTCCTCTTTATACAAATCTCATCCAGGAGTAGGTTTGACCACAGTTTATCGCACACTTGACCTGCTGGCCAGGATGGGTCTTGTCACAAAACTCGTTCTCGGCGATGGCCAGAGCCGCTACGAATTCAAATCCACTAAAAAAGAGAAACATCATCATCATCTTCTGTGTGCTAATTGTGATAGAATTATTGATTACAGTGAGTTCTTGAATGAGGAATTAGAACTTGTCAGGAAGACCGAGAAAAAATTAGAGAAAAAATACAAATTCAAGATCCAAGACCACAACATCGAATTCCTCGGTTTATGTGAAAAATGCAGTGCTACTTCAGAGAGGGGGCTCAAATGACAGTTAAATGTGCAATATGTGTGGCTAGGCCCTGCAGAGAAGGAATAACCGACAAAACAAAACTTCCTTCTTTCTGTCCGATAAAAAACCACAAAAGTCTTATTGAAGAGACAACTCAAAAATATCGTAATCAAGACATCAAAGATTTCTTCCTTTGCGCAGCACTTACGGAAAAAGAATGCTATGATGAAAAAATGGCTAAAGAGGAGGGAAAGATCAGGCCCCTCAGACCGAGGATAAAAGAAATCGCGGAATTTGCCAAGAAAATTGGAGCAAAAAAGCTTGGTTTGGCATTTTGCAGCGGTCTTCATGATGAGGCTCACCGTGCCAATGCCATCCTGGAAAACCACGGTCTTGAGATAGCTTCTGTTGTATGCAGTTGTGGGAGTGTCGATAAAAATGAAGTTGGGATTCCTCTTGAATACAGGATAAGGGATCAAATTAATTTCGAAGCAGCCTGCAATCCTTTACTTCAGGCAGAGCTCCTAAATAGAGCTAAAACGTCTTTTAATATCATCATCGGACTCTGTGTAGGTCACGACATGCTTTTTACGTCTTTCTCTAAAGCGCCGGTAACAACACTTATAGTCAAAGACCGCCTCACAGGACACAATCCCGTTATATCTCTCTATTCACGATACTTTAAAGACATTGTTTAATTTGCAAAAACTCCACTATAAATGCTCATAAAAAAAATTGATTCATATAGTGAAAACTGGTCTTCACTTAAAAAAGAATACCACCGTAAGTGTATCTTCTACGATTTACACAGTTTTATGGGTGGGGATCTAGATGTTGGTTTCGATAAAAACGGCGACTTGATAGGATCTTTCTTTTGTCATGAAAGGTATCAAGGGTATGATGGTATGGTACATGGAGGGATTTTATCAGCTTTGCTGGATTCTGTTATGGTGCAATGTCTCATGGGGCATGGTGTTGTTGCATACACAGCGCGAATGAATATACGATATATAAATCCTGTCAAGCTAGGGCAGTACGTCAAAATATTTTCCAGAATAGAGCAAATCCATTTTTGTAAACTTTACAAACTGTATGCAGAAATAACTCAGGACAGAAAAGACTATGCTGTTGCACTCGGGAGTTTCTATAGAATTAATAAAAAGGCACACTAAAACGAGTCTTCCCCAAGCTACAATGAGCGGAGGACTTTGTTAGCAGCAGAATGCGAGAGTGTGACTTTTATGTAATGAGAAAGAAAGATTTTGGAATGGTTCCAACGAATAGAAATAATCCAGTTGATAAAGAGTGACCTAAAACTATCTATCCATGCAAGAATGATAATTTTGGATAGGTATTGTTTTATTCCTTTATTACTAAAAAATCACCTTTACGAACGCCAATATGATTTGCCACATGTTCACATTTTGCCATTAATAAAAAATAGATATTCTTATGACAACCGCTTAATCCTTCATAATTTCCCTGGCCTTTAGAAATAATTAAGTCTGCACGGTTGAAAATTTCACGGAGCTGCGGTGATACATTTTTAAGGATCGTTCCCGGCGCATCGTCCCCGTTAGAGATAACAGTTGCTATTTTATCGATGCCTGTCTGCTGGGCGTCCGCTATGGTGACATCATTAATAATCGGTGCACCACGAACTGCGAAGTAAACGTTTGGATGATCAATCGTTTCTAAGAAAAGGCGATCCATCACAATTTCGCCAGCATTGTCAGCCAGGTAGAGCAGTGTTGAAGCATTCTTAATAGCCGCTTTTAATTGTTGAGAATGATCCACTGCAAGTTTAACAGATTTAGCTTGTTGTAATGTATTGTGCACATTAAACGAATGATTCGGACCAAAATCAATAATATTACCGGCTATAGCCAATCGTAATGCCAATAGAAAGGGATCTGCGGCTTTAGTCACTTGAGTTTTCAGGTCAGGATAATTTTTAAGCATGAGGGAGTTAAACTCTTTTTTAATTTTTTGATAGGGATCAGGATTGTTTAGAATTTTACGGATTATGCGATGCATCTCTTGTCCCAGTGCCGGTGGAGATTGATTAAAATTGGCGGTGCTGAGATATTTAAGTAAAGTTCGTATGGCCTTTTCCTGCTGGTCTTCAGGGATGAAACCTCTGTTAAACAGTGTGATTACACTGCCAATGGCACAAGGGATACAATCAAAAGTGACTTCGAGTGGTTTGCTGATTTTGTGTTTATCCACATTCTTTCTCTCTTTCCATATGAATTACTTTATCTTACCTGGAGTCATAATTTTTTCGTCAAGATAAGTTTGAATAATACCAAAAATTGTTTCGACTTTTTCCGATTCAGGCAATACCTGGCGAAACATATCAAGGTAATGCCGCATTTGAATACATTGAAATGCCGGTACAAAATTAATGTCAAAAATCCATCCCATCTGAAGCAATTTAAAATCGTTGAGATTTTTCAAATGTTTCACGTCAACCATTCTTTTATTGAGGATGTCTTGATAAACTTCCTCTGAAAAACCTGCTGTATCAGGAAGACCTAGCTCGAGGATGTCGTTTTTTCCCCTATTGTTTTGGACGTAATAATCGGTCACAACTCTCCAGATATCCAATTTGTCTGCATCACGCAACAATTTGCTAAAAAACAGACATGTTTCAGTCTCTCCTTCAGGAAGTGCAAAACGATTATGATACAAAATCGATCGCAGGATTAAAGATTGAATTGATTTATCGAACCCATTTAAGACTTGATTTTCTTTTAATATTTTTACACTCAATTCTGCATGGTTTTCGGATTTAAAATCCGCAAAGGTTTTATATCGGGCATATTGCTCAAAGCGGCCAATATCATGAAAAAGTGCGATAACCTCGGATAGACGCAGTTCATTTTCATTTATTCCAAGCTGTTCTCCGATGTTTATAATTTCTTTGCATACCTGCAAGGTATGTTTTTCTTTTAAAGCAATGTTTTCCTGAAAAACTTTGTCACTATAATTAAATGTTTGAACATAATTTGAAAACCAATTTTTCAAATTTTTTAAGATTTTTTTGTCAATCTTTATCATTTCAATATTTTTATTTCGTATTTTAAAACTCCTTTCCTTGCTGAAATCGAATCTGCACACCTAAAAACTCATCAAAGGGAAAAAACCTCAATAGAAGCTTTATTCTATTTCAAACGAATGTTTACTAGCTAGATTTCAGTGATTTGTTTAAAAAGTTGCTTCCTGGACCAGGTCCATGCCTCGTGGTCCTGTACTATCTCCTCTTGACATATTATTCATCTCCTTCTATTTGCATAATCAATACTTTTTTCCAACACCTAATTCAACATAATTATTTTAGTACACATGTTTAAAAGTCTCCATCGTTTTTTCACGAGGACAGTGGTTGGGAGTGACGTACAATTGTAAGATTCCTCCACTTAATTCCAGTGTATTTATGCTAGTTGAATTTTCCTTCGGAGCCAAAAATGGGAGAGAGATAAAATCTAAATATTGCTGAAAAAACCAAGAATATGATCTGCCAATTCTTCATTTGACCTTGTTCTTCTGAGTGTGCTATCTTCGAATTTGGAAGTACGGGGAGAAAATCAGATAAGATGAGCAGGAAACAACCGGCAGCAGACAAATCACTTCACTCAAGCAACAATGAGCTTGAAAACATCCGCAACCTGTCCAACCGGATCATGCATCTGGCTCTGAACGGACTATTGAGGATTGATTTTTTAAACGAAGCCTCGAAAATCCTGATGGAGTTTTCGGGAAGCGACAGCGTAGTGATGTGGATAAAAGAAAGAGGAAAGTTCTACAGGAGTGAACTCCAACGCTTCCAGAAAGATCCTTTCAACTTTGAGATCATGGGTGTTGAAAAAGACAAACAGGAAAGAATCATTCCCAAATTAAAAAGGGATACGTGGTTGGAACGACAAAGCAGAGACGTTTTTCTTGGGAAGAACAGCTTCTGGACCAGCAATGCAGATAAAGAGAGTTCTAGTTCTGAAAGGGAGTACTACTCAATAATATTGGCTGCCATCCCAGTCGACAAGGAAAACATCGGCCTTTTAAGCCTAAAAAAGAAATCCCGTGACAAATTCACAAAAAAGGACCTGGAGTTTTACGAAGGCGTTTCTCAAACAATGGGAGTGGCTCTCAGCTATCGGAGGGCTCAGGTCGAGCTGAGAGAGAGGATTAAGGAGCTGATGTGTCTCTTCAGTATTGCCAAGATAGTCGAGCAGGCAGGTCCTTCCCTGAAAGAAATCCTTAAAGGAATCGTCAAGCTTCTCCCACCTGCCTGGTTGTATCCGGATGTCGCTTCGGCCAGGATTATTCTGGATGATTTGAAGTATACCACTCCTGATTTTGGGCACGGTGTTCACAGTCAGAAGGCCGACATTGTCGTCGAAGGGATACATAGGGGAACTGTCGAAATTACCTATTCTGAAGAAAAACCTGAATTAGATGAAGGACCCTTTCTCAAAGAGGAAAGGAATTTGATCGATGCCGTGTCCAGGGAAATTGCGCTCATTATCGAACGGACGCAGAGCGAAGAAGATAAGGAGAGGCTCCAGGCACAACTCAGACACGCCGATCGGCTGGCTACCATCGGACAACTGTCAGCAGGGGTAGCCCATGAATTGAACGAACCTTTAGGAAGCATCTTAGGTTTTGCCCAGCTTCTGCAGAAGGATACAGATATGTCCACTCAGTCGAAAAGTGATATTGAGAAAATCATGAGAGCTTCTCTCCATGCCCGGGAAGTGATCAAAAAATTGATGCTTTTTGCCCGGCAGATGCCGCCGCAGAAAACACTTACAAACCTAAATAAGATTGTCGATGATAGCCTATACTTCCTCGAATCAAGATGTACTAAAGAGAGCATCAAAGTGGTCCGCCAGCTTTCTCCTTGTCTTCCGGATGTGATTGCCGACCAGTCTCAGATAACACAAGTTCTAGTCAATACAGTTGTCAATGCCATACAGGCTATGCCAGATGGCGGACAGCTAACAGTCCAGACACTGACTTCCGATAATTCTGTCATACTCATTGTCGAAGACACAGGAGTCGGCATAGAAGAGAACGTTCAAAGGCAGATTTTTCAGCCTTTTTTCACCACCAAGGATGTGGGGCAAGGAACCGGACTAGGACTTGCCGTTGTCTACGGGATCATCACTTCCCATGGAGGGATGATAAGTGTGGACAGCAAGGTCGGCCAGGGGACAAAAATCAAAATTCAGCTGCCTTTTTCAAAGCAACACGATGCAAAGGAGGAAGTTTGATTTGAAAAGTACGTCCAAGAAAGAAAAAATCCTCGTCGTCGATGACTCTCCGGATATTTTAGAAGTAATCAAGAGAAATTTAGAGGCTGAAGGCTTTAGAGTAGTTACGGCTTTGGGAGCTGTCGCAGCCATCAAAATAATTGAATCTTCTCCTGTCGATCTAGTCATCACAGATCTGAAGATGCCCGAGGTAGACGGCTTGAGTCTTGTCCGGCACATCCAAGAAAATTACAAAAACACAGGCGTCATGATGATCACGGGCTATCCCTCTATCGAAGGGGCCGTCGAGGCGGTCAAATCAGGGGCTGAAGACTACTTAGCTAAACCTTTCACCGATGAAGAGTTGTCATCGGCAGTAAAACGGGCTCTGGACAAGCTCCATCTCCGTAGTATTACAGAATCAGAGGATTATAGGCCGCCTGAATCCCGTCACGGGCTCATCGGAGAATCGGAGGCCATGAAAAAGATATGGGCAGCCATTAAGAAGGCATCGCAGAGTCTGGCCACTGCGCTCATAGCTGGAGAAAGCGGGACAGGGAAGGAACTGGTCGCCAGAGCCATCCACTACAGCAGCGCGCGTTCGTCGGCACCATTTGTCCCCATTAACTGTGGAGGCATCCCGGAGAATCTGCTGGAAAGCGAACTGTTCGGCTATGTCAAAGGCGCTTTCACTGGAGCCACCGAAACCCGGGCAGGTTTCTTTCAAAC
>CAZLLG010000153.1:0-6713 GCA_964560275.1 uncultured Eubacteriales bacterium
GAAAGCGAGGAAAGACCTCTACCAGAAAGCTTTAACTGCATTTGAGCAAGCGATGAAGGTTTTCCATAAGGGAGAATATGAAAAAGCGTCTAATTTAATCGGCGCTTTTCTGGAAAAACATGATTCTGAAAATGAACTTGTCGACCGTGCCAAAATGTATCTGAAAATCATTGATGGCCATGTGCAAAAAGATAATATCGCTTTAAAATCCTTTAACGATTATTACCAGCATGGAATTCTCAAGGCCAACCAGGAAGACTATGACGAGGCTCTAGTTCTGTTGAATAAGGCTTTATCCCTGGAACCAAAAGAAGGAAAGGTCTTGTATCTCATGTCTTCTGTGTATTGCGCTATGGACAAGCCGGAGAAATGTTTAGAGTTTTTGGAACGTGCAGTTGCACTTGATAGCCATTTTGCCGTTTTGGCTCAGAATGAAGAAGATTTTAGTCCTCTTAAAGAGGACGAAAAATTTAAACTCGTCACAAGGATGGAATGAAAAGACGTCTTCATGCTTTAATTTTAGCTGCAGGGCAGGGAACCAGATTTAAATCAGAGAAAATAAAGGTTCTCCATACTCTTATGGGGAAATCTATGCTCCAGATTGTTCTGGATTCCGTTTCCCCTCTTAAACCCGAAAAAATTCATATTGTCGTCGGCTACCAAAAGGATGCCGTAAAAGCTGAAACTTCCGGGGAACACATTCACTGCGTTGTGCAGAGAGAACAGATGGGGACAGCACATGCTGTCCTCTCAGCCAAATCTGCACTCAGAAAAGAGGGAGGCAAAGACCTCCTTGTAATGAATGGAGACCTTCCTCTCATCAGAACAGAAACACTGAAGCCGTTTTTAAAATTTCATCAAAGGATGAATAACTCTTTGACCTTTATGACAGCAGAGCCGGAAAATCCGTTTGGATTTGGGCGAGTTTTTAAAACCGAAAACGGCGGTTTTTTTGTCATCGAGGAAAAGGACGCTACGCCAGCGCAAAAAAAAGTAAAAGAAGTCAATGTCGGCATATACCTCTTTAATATTAAAGATCTCTTCCAAACTCTTCCTAAAATATCGAACAAGAATAAAAAAGGGGAGTATTACCTTACAGACATCGTTGAGGTCATGTCGTCTGAGGGGATAAAGGTTGGAAAATTTAGGACCGATTTTAGAGAGGAAGTGGTAGGTGTCAATGACCGCTATGAGATGGCTTTGGCCGTGGATGTCTTGAGAATTCGGAAGATTGAATCTCTGACTGCCAACGGCGTCACTGTGTACGATCCCAAGACAACCTGGATCGATTTTGATGTGAAAATTGGGAGAGACACGATCATTTATTCATCGGTCATACTGGAAGGAAAAACGGTCATCGGCAGAGGCTGTAAGATTTATCCGTTTTCGCACATCATAGATTCTAAAATTGGCGACCGGACGAAAGTGTTGACTTCCTCAATGGTCGAGAAGAGTATTCTAGAAAAAGACGTACAAATCGGACCTTTCACACATTTGCGGCCAAATTCAATCATTAAACAAGGTGCAAAGGTTGGAAATTTCGTAGAGATGAAAAATACAGTTTTTGGAAAAGGTTCTAAAGCCGGTCATCTCTCCTATCTAGGGGATTCTGAGATTGCGCAAGACGTCAATATCGGAGCGGGGACCATCTTCTGCAACTATGACGGAGAAAAAAAGAGCAAGGTTGTCATCGAAGAAGGAGCGTTTATAGGATCTGGCGTGGAGCTTGTCGCTCCTGTCAAGGTGGGGAAAAAAGCCTATGTGGGGGCAGGTTCTACGATCACTAAGGATGTCTCTCCAGGGTCCTTAACCGTTGAGAGGAGCAATCAGATGGAAAAGAAGGGTTGGGCCCGGAAAAGACAGAAATAGCGATGTGCGGAATCATCGGATATGTCGGGAAGCAAGATATTGTTCCCATTCTTATAGAAGGCCTTAAAAAACTAGAATACAGAGGTTATGATTCTGCTGGGATTGCCGTTCTTAATGACAGTGATGTTCAAATCCGGAGAGTTGAAGGTAAAATAAAGATACTCGAGGAGAGTCTCATAGAGGAAAAACTCCAAGGTACATACGGCTTAGGGCATACTCGTTGGGCCACACACGGCCGGCCATCCGAGGAGAATGCCCATCCTCACTGGGACTGTACGCATTCGATTGTGGTTGTTCACAATGGAATAATCGAGAACTATCTGGAAATAAAAAATGCACTCAGAGATGAAGGACACAAATTTGTCACAGAGACCGATACAGAGGTCATCGCTCATCTCATAGAAAAATACTTTGACAATTCCCTGGAAGGAGCCGTACAAAAAGCAGTCAAAAAGCTCGAAGGCAATTTTGCCATATCTGTCGTATCCAAAAAAGAAAAGGATAGGATAGTTACGGCTAAAATTGGGCCACCCACAGTCATAGGTCTTGGTGAAGGAGAGAACTTCATCTCCTCTGATCTCAATCCTCTTCTGTTCCACACTCAAGAGATCATTTTTTTGGAAGATGGTGAGATGGCCATTGTCGAGCCAAATTCTGTCCGTTTTTCGGATTTCGAAGGAAATTCCTTAGAAAAAAATGCTGAACACATCACTTGGTCACCTCTTATGGTTGAAAAACATGGCTACAAACACTTTATGCTCAAGGAGATTTTCGAACAGCCCCAGGTTATCCGCGACACTCTTTCAGGCAGACTTTCTCTGGATACAGGAAAGATTTTCCTGGAAGAAATTGGAGTATCTGAGTCAATCCTTCAGACGGTCAAACGGATTGTCATCATTGCATGCGGGACATCCTATCATGCGGGACTTGTGGGGAAATGTTTTATAGAGACATTAGCCGGTATTCCAGCGGACGTTGTCTATGCATCTGAATACCGTTATGAGGATTATTTCTTAGGTGACCAAACGCTGGTTGTCTCCGTTTCTCAATCCGGTGAGACAGCCGATACACTTGCAGCCTTTAAGTCTGCAGTCGGGAAAAACAATCCTTCACTAGCAATCTGTAATGTGATGAATTCTTCGATCAGCCGCACGGCTGATGGCGTTCTTTTAACACATGCCGGTCCTGAAATAGGAGTTGCAGCGACAAAGACATTTTCAGCCCAGATGGCGGCCCTGGGTCTTCTGGCTATTCGTCTTGCAAAGGTCCGAAGCACCATAACACCTGAGGATAATTTAATGCTGATGAAAGAACTGCAGCGTATCCCTCATAAGATGGAAGAAATTCTAATGCGTGCGAAAGAGATCGAGAAGATTTCTCAACAATTTGTATCCTATTCCCACTTCCTCTATCTAGGCCGTTGGGCCAGTTTTCCTGTAGCTCTGGAGGGGGCACTCAAGCTCAAAGAAATTTCCTACATTCATGCAGAAGGCTATCCGGGTGGAGAGATGAAGCACGGTCCCATTGCGCTTATCGATGAGAAAATGCCTACCATGGTCATCATACCCAGAGATAGAGTTTACGATAAGATGCTGAGCAATATTTCTGAGATCAAAACCCGCGTGGGTTATGTTATTGCGGTGGCCTTTGAAGATGATCAGGATATCCTCGATAAGGTCGATAATGTCATTCCCATTCCGGTAACCCATCCTCTTTTTACGCCCTTTCTGACAACCATACCTCTGCAACTTTTTGCATATTACATCGCCTCGATACGAGGAGCAGATGTGGATCAGCCTCGGAATCTGGCTAAAAGTGTGACCGTCGAGTAAAGAAAAAGATACGACTCACCACTTCAATATGATTTGGATTCTTGCCTGTCTCGGCTGCTGTCTTCCCCAAATTTGACCAAAAATGGAGATGTCCTCCTTGACATATGAAATTGGTCTTTGGCTGTTAAGTATGTTGAGGATATCTATCCTGAGATCCAAGGTCATAGTTTGCGGCAGTCCAATGGTGCTCAGATTGAATCCTTTTTCGATACCCAGATCGATAAAAAAATGGTTAGGGGTTGTTCTTGAACCACGCCCTTCAGGGAAAGCGTAAAAGCCGTCAAAGAAGGGGACATAACCCAATTTTTCCCAATAGTAGCCGGAAATCCACTCGACGGCAGAAGAGAAAACGAGACCATAGGGAGCGAAGTAAACGGTGTTGATTTTTAAGTTGTGATCAACAGAATAAGGAAGTTTCCCGTACCAACCTTCATCTCCGATCCCCCGTCCACCCAAGCCTCCCAGGAGTATGTCATACAGTTCTTTCAAGTCTTTGAATTCCGGAAGACCGGGAATAAAAATGTGGTTGCCAAAAAGTCCCATATAATTTGTGCTTCCCTCTTCCTGCGACCAGGAACCAGTCTCACTCTGTCCGGGATTTGTACCTTTGGCGGAAGCCAGGCTGTAAGAGGCATTGAGATAAAATTTCTCTCCAATACTCCCCCGCAGTTCGAATTCTAATCCTCTGTAGTTTCTTCGTTTGTATTCGAAGTTGTCGTAGAGGAACTTGTAGTTCTGAGCGGCGATGTCGAGGACGGCCAGCACTTCAAGCAGATCTGTTGCGTTTGTCTGGACGTATCTGGCGATAACAGCCCAATTCTGCCCGATCTTTCTGTCAAATTCAATGAGGAAACGTGTGAGGAAATTAGGCTTTAAATTGCCTGCAATCTCGAAGGGCTGCGTTTTTTGTTCGCTTTCGAACGCCCAGTTTGAAATGTTTTCTATCTGGTTTTGACTCGGATTACTAGGTCCAGCCCATTTGTACAAACGAAAGGTCAGACCTGCTCCGGAATTTAGCAAACCCAATGGCATGGTTGTGATAAGATCGGAGAAGCGGCCAAAACCAAATTTAATCACATTGACTCCGTCACCTGTAATATCGAAGGAAAGGGAGAGGCGGGGAGAGAAGAAATCTCCAATTCCCCAAGACCAGAGTTTTTCACCGTTATTGTCTAGACAGAGCTGTGTTTGGGATCGGATGCCCAACATCAAGGTCCAACGGTTTATGGTGATTTTATCTTTGACATAAAGGCCGATGCCGCTTGCACTGTTGATAAAATCAAAAACTCCATATTCTCTATAGTATGTAGGAGTTCTGCTGCCTCCTTCCCATGAGCTAAAAGAATATCGTGTGCCGCTGTCAAAGCCATCATCAGGGAAAAGATCTTCATCCTTGCCTGTGAAATCTACAGCAAATTCCGAGGAGAGAGAATAATACTCAAATCCTAGATTGAACTCATGATGCCCAAACGATGTTGTGTCCAAAAATTTTGTGAGTTTGATATTAAAATCTGTCCGGTTGGTGTTATCCGTAATGTTTCCATAAGAATTATTCAAGCTGCGGGCTAGGTCTTCAATAAAGTACTGGGCGGGTCCGAGATCCTGGTCCACCGGTTCGGTCGAAGAATCTCTTTTTACATATCCCAAGCCGGCCTCCACAAGGGTTGAAGCATTGAGTATTCCCTTGTAGTTAATCCGGAATATAAAGTCTGAAAAACGTTTTTCCTCAAAAAGGGCTGGGATCCCGGTGCCTCCTTTTTGTCCCAATGAGTTATGAAAAATTGTTGTCAGTGCAATATTGTGGTTGTTTGCTAATGCATAGCTGAGCTTGGCAAATATGTTGTTATGCTGCAGAGAGAGCTTTCCTCCGGGAATAGAGAGGTAGTCGATGTTGCTGTCTCTGGTTTGTGTCGAATCGGTAAAAAAATTGTTGGAGATAAAAAACCAGAACTTGTCCTTAACAAGGGGACCTCCCAGGTTGAAATAGAAATTGTAGTTGGAGAACTTGTCCGGTTCACTCACAATCGAAAGCTGATCTATCCTCTCTGCCTGAAGGTTTTTATCCGAAAAAACGAGAGAGAACTCTCCTGAATACTTATTACTTCCGCTTTTGGTCACCATATTGATGACCCCACCGTAGGCCGAACCGAATTCCGGACTGAATGGATCGGAGATCACCTGGATTTCATCGAGAGAGTCATAGTTGATGTGCATGCCGGAATTTTTTAGGCGTACACCGCTTATGGACAGGCCGTCAACAACCCAGTTGTTGCCCTCTTCACCTTCTCCTCGAAAGCTGGGTTGTCCCTGAGTGGCCGTTCCCCGTCGAGTATTAGCCCTGACTCCTGTTATTCCGGGAGCAAATTTAATGGCATCTACGACTGTGCGGTTTTGGACAGGAGTTTTGGCCAAATCCTCGCTTGTGATGTGGTAGCTTGTATCTGTCGATGTGATATCGACAAGAGGCGTGGGTGCAGTGACGATGATCTCTTCTTTGATTTCTGAGATCACCATTGTGGCCTTAATACTAGTTACCAAACCCAGTCGGACAATGACATTTTCCTGAATGAGAGGATTAAATCCACCCAAATTAAACTTTAGAGTGTATTTCCCTACTGGGAGAAGAGGGAAAAGGAAATCACCCTCTTGATTGGTTATAGCCGTGCGTATACCTTGAAGATTTGGACTTTTGGCTTCGATACTTACCCCAGGCAGAGTTTCTCCGTCTATGTCTACAACACGGCCTTGAATTTTCCCTGTCTCACTGGAAAATCCATAAGAAGGAAAAAGAAAAAATACGATAATCACGAAAAATGCGGTCAGAGCCAGAGGAACGATGGATTTTTTTATCATAGTCTTCCTCTTTTTCGAGGTCTTTATTTCGTTTTTTTGTTTTTTCGAAATTTTTTTATGAATTTTTCGGTGAGGATATGGGCTTCCGAATCTGTATATTGTTTTGGTGGAGATTTCATGAAATAGGCAGAAGGAGCAAAAAGAGTTCCAGAGAGTCCA
>CAZLLG010000153.1:6723-9242 GCA_964560275.1 uncultured Eubacteriales bacterium
AGCGAATGGCATCGATAACCACTCCAGCGGAATTGGGCGAATCTTCTACAGATAGACGACAGTCCATATAGGTCGGAACATCTCCAAAATGCCTGCTTTCGATGCGGATAAAGCAGAGTTTATTATCTTTTTGCCAGGGCACATAATCACTGGGGCCAACATGGATATCATTTGCTGAGATGTCCTGATTTCTGGCTTCAATCTGGGATGTGACGGCATTGGTTTTTGATTTTTTCTTTGAATTCAGCCTCTCTCTTTCCAGCATGTTGAGAAAATCTGTATTTCCGCCAGTATTTAGCTGATATGTCCTGTCTATAGGCATTCCCCGGTCCATATAGAGGTTGACAAGAGTTCTGTGAAGAATGGTTGCGCCTACCTGGGATTTGATGTCGTCGCCGATGATGGGGAGGTTTTTGTTCTCAAATCGTTTCTGCCAGTACGTTTCGCTGGCGATAAATACAGGAACACAATTGATGAAGGCACAGCCGGCTTCTAAAACCTGTTCAATATACCATTTGGTCGCTTCTTCACTGCCCACGGGAAGGTAATTGATGACGATGTCAGCCTTGCTGTCTTTTAGGATGCCTACAACATCAGCCGTTGTACCCGGTGCTTTTTTGATAATCTGAGAGAGATATTTCCCGATTCCGTCATGTGTCATCCCCCGCTGCACTTTGATGCCGAGATGAGGCACATCAGAAAATTTTGTGGTGTTGTTGGGGGGGCTAAATATAGCATTGCCGAGATCCTTTCCCACTTTATTTTTATCGATGTCAAAAGCTGCCACAAAATTGATATCTCTGATGTGGTACCCTCCTAAATTGACATGCATGACACCGGGGACCGAATCTGAATTCTTCGAGTTTTGATAGTACTGAATTCCTTGGATAAGAGAGGAGGCGCAGTTGCCCACACCAATAATAGCGACGTTAATCTTGCTCATGAATGGCTACTCCTTGGTCACTGTGAAAGTGATGAAAACATTTTATCATGATCTGAAATCAAGTCAATATGGGTGGTCTTGACTTCGTTTCGGTTCGATGATAAATCTAACCTGAATAATTTATAAAAAATGTCAATGGTTACTTTAAATTTTATATTTTCAGTATTTCCCATTTTTTTTTCGTGAAACAATTTGAAAATTCTGTTTTCGTTAAACTTTTTATCCATAATCGACATTTTTTACCCCAAGGGGGCGAACCGATAATACCCCATCTGCTTTGTTGCAACGCATTCGCGGTACAAGAGTACAGCTTCATACATCGTCGCCTCGCATCTGTGGCATCCTCGACTCGTGAATAATTCAGGTTAAATGTTTTTATATGAGGAGGACGAATGGCTGGATTTGAAGGTATCAAATGGGCGCCCAGACAGATGCGCTATATCCTTGGGGAAAAAAAGTATACGCTGCTAGAACCGAATGCAAAAGTATTTGCCGTGTCTCGTTCTATCCACTACGGACTTTTTCTCGCTTTTGAGGGAATCCGTTTTTTTTGCAGGCGGAATAATTCTGGGCAAATTGAGGTCGTATTCTTTAACTGGTTGAAAAATCTGCAAAGATTCCAGAAGGGGATTGCGTTTAATCTGTCCAGCAAACAGCAGAACTTGGTCCCAACAGTTGAAGAAATGGTCGATGTTTTTATTCATAGGTTTTTCAGCGAACGTGACCTGCGTCCTTTTTTTGAGGAAATGGCCGAACTTGGAGCCCAGGGCTATCTCCGGCCGTTTACGATCGATGAAGAACAATCCATCGGTGTCACGTTTCCAGGACGGCCGAGTATCCGAGCAGTTGTCTGCCGATACGACCGATATCTGGGTGAGCCGTTTTCCGGTGTCGTTGTGCCTCATTTGGTCCGAGCTATTGATATCAACCAGATGGGGTGTTTGAAACTGGGAGTCAATTATCTAGTCAGCGTCAAAGCTGTGGATGAAGCCAGGAAAATCGACCCTGAAGCAGGCGCGGCTTTGTTTTTAGACGATAAACCGCACCTGGAATTGGAGGACCGAAATATCTCAGAATGGGATTCCTCCTGTTGCCTTTTTGCTCTCCAAGACGGAACGATTTTAAAGATTCCCGAAAACAACTTGATCCTTCCATCGGTCACGATCCATGGCATTGTCGCGATCCTGAAAGAGATGGATGTGCCTGTTGTAGAGAGGCATATGTCCTATGGGGAATTGATCGCGAAAGTCAAAACAAATGAATTGGTGGCCATTGGAAGTGTGGGTACGGCCGGCATCCTGAACCGTTGTGAAAAGCTGCTTTTAGTTGATAAAGAAGGGAGGACAATCGCTACACATTTCCCCAGAAAAGACCATCCTCTTTATGACAAACTCAGCGAAACAAGAACATATTTCTGGAATGTCTATCAGGGTAAAGTAAAAGTCCCTGACGGTTTGACACTCGATACATACATTTTATGATTCTCTGAATTGCCATCACTCCTGCCTTGACGCTAGCTAAACTGTGCAGGGTCAGAAACATTAGTGACACATTTAGTAAGGCAGAAATGTTAGAA
>CAZLLG010000154.1:0-9125 GCA_964560275.1 uncultured Eubacteriales bacterium
GTTATCTTCTCCTTATAATACCCATCGCCATCCTGCTTTTGTACCATATCAAGCTGATGAAAGACCTGACGATATCTCTTCTCCGTTTGACTCTTCAGTTATTGATGGTAGGCCTCTATCTGCAGTTTCTTTTTAAACTTAACGCTTGGTGGCTGAACCTGCTGTGGCTTTTCGTTATGATTTTTGCAGCCGACATCTCTCTTCTCTCTTCCAGCAAATTGACTCTCCGCCGATTTTTATTCCCCATTTTTTTCTCTCTGCTTGTTGGAACTCTTGTGCCGCTTATTTACATGCTTGTGATCATCATCAGGGTGCCAAATCTCCTTGAAGCCCAATATTTTATTCCAATTGCTGGTATGATCATGGGAAACAGCCTCAGGGCGGACATTGTGGGATTGAGTCGATTTTATAATTCTCTCCAATCGGATGAGAAATGTTATTTGTTGTCGCTTGCTCAGGGGGCGACTCTCCGCGAATCTATACGTCCATATCTACAGAAGGCCTTTTCGGCTTCCTTGGCCCCCACTCTCGCAACTATGGCAACTATAGGTATAGTCTCCCTACCTGGAATGATGACAGGGATTATCCTGGGTGGAACAGATCCTGTTGTTGCGATAAAATATCAGATCGCCATCATGATTGCTATCTTCACAGGTACAACAATCACCGTGATTTTGGGAATCACTTTGACTGCAAAAATGAGCTTCTCAAAATATGGAGTACTCGATTCCTCTATCTTCAAACAATAATAAATCAGCAGCAGTTTTTATGAATTAGACATTTCGACAAGCTTATGCAGATCTTTCCAATCTTCATCCACCTGCTTTTGGTATTCCTCTATAACCCAGGCATTTTCTTCTTTAAAGAGATGTCGGAATCGTCCTTGTGGTTTTAGCCATTCCGTGACAGGCAGTTTTACCTTGGGAGCATAATTAATTTTGTATTGCCCATTGTCCACTTCATAAAGAGGCCATACGCAAGTGTCCATGGCTGTTTTAGAGAGTTTCACACCCAGGGATTCATCATATTTCCATTCAGTTGGGCAGGGACAGAGAACATTAAGAAATGCCGGGCCTTCGACTTCAAAAGCCTTTTTGGATTTGTTGTAAAGGTCCTGCCACCGGGCAGGGTTGGCCTGTGCCACGTAAGGAATGTTGTGCGCTGCCATGATTTTGGTCAGATCTTTTTTTCGCTGGAGTTTTCCTGGAATTTTGGCTCCGGCAGGAGACGTCGTGGCTGACGCACCTAAGGGCGTAGCAGAAGACCTCTGCCCGCCTGTATTGGCATAAGCATTATTGTCATAGCACAAATAGACGACATTATGTCCACGTTCCACAGTTCCGGAAAGGGCTTGCAGCCCGATGTCGTATGTTCCTCCATCTCCTCCAGTGGCTAGAAATTTTATTTCTTTATCTTGTGGAATTTTTCCATTTCGTTTAAGTGACTTGTACATGGCTTCGATGCCGGCTATTGTCGCCGCTGCATTTTCAAAAGCACTGTGAACCCAAGTCGTATTCCATGCCGTTCTCGGAAAAATGGTGGTGCACACTTCTAGACAACCAGTGGCGTTTGAAATGATCAACGGATCTTCTGTGGCCCTTAGAGCCACTTTAAAGATAAGAGGAATTCCACATCCCAGGCACATCCCGTGGCCGGCAACCAATCTATCTTCCAACTGAGCGATATCTTTTAATTTTGCCATTTTGTTCTCCTTAAATTACTCTCTCAAATTGATATAACCGTATATCTCTTCCACTTTTCCAGTTTCGGCTATCCGTACGAGCTGTTTTGCGACATCCTTAAAGTGCTCAACCTGGATATCCCTTCCGCCCAAACCAAAAACGTAATTGACGATTTTGGGTCTATCTTCCAGGTCATAGAGTGCCGACCGCACTTCGGTAAACAGCGGAGCGCCAAAAGCACCGGGACTGGCACAACGGTCTAGAACAGCCACCGCTTTTGTTCTCCCCAGAGCTTGAGCTATTTCATGATGAGGAAAGGGACGGAAAATTCTTGGTTTGAGAAGTCCGATGTTGATTCCCTCGTCTCTCAGTTCATCAACGGCATCTTTGCAAGTTCCTGCAGCCGAACTCATGACAACAATACAGATGTCCGCATCATCCATTTTGTACTCTTCAAAAAATCCGTATTCACGCCCAAACGCCTGGCCGAATTCCTTTCCAACCTCAGCAATCACTTTTGGTGCATTCTCTATTCCTTCCATCTGGCTTCTTTTATGTTCGAAATAATAATCTGTAAAGTCAATTGGGCCGACGGTGAATTTTTTACTCGTATCCAACAAGGGATAGACCGGTTGGTATTCACCCACAAACTGCTTCACAGCCGCATCATCCTCTGTTTTGACGACTTCCATGGAATGGCTGATAATGAAACCGTCGAGGCCGACGAGAACCGGAGTTCTCACATCTAAATCCTCTCCGATCCGAAAGGCCTGGATAAAATTATCGTAGGCCTCCTGACAGTTTTCAGAATAAATCTGGATCCAACCTGCATCTCGAGCCCCCATGGTGTCGCTGTGATCTCCATGAATGTTGATGGGCGCACTCAGAGCTCTATTCGCTATGCCCGCTACTATAGGGAGCCTCAATCCGGCTGCGATATACAGCATTTCCCACATCAGTGCAACTCCCTGAGAAGCAGTCGCTGTCATCACTCGGCCTCCTGCAGAGGCGGCTCCAATACAAACGCTCATGGCACTGTGCTCACTCTCCGGACAGACAAATTCTCCTGAAATCAGGCCATCGGCCTTGAACTGTGCAATAGTTTCCACGATAGCTGTTGAGGGAGTGATAGGATAGGCAGCCATAACGTCGGGATCGATTTGGCGAACAGCTTCGGCGATTGTCTGGTTTCCGTTTAATGTTTTGAGTACACTCATTCCTGTCCTCCTTCAGCAAGCTTAACTTCCTCTTTGACCATGACGATCGATTTTTCTTTGGTTGGACATTCTTCCGCACACATCCCGCATCCCGTGCAGTAGTCATAGTCAAAACCCTTAACTTTGTCTCCATCGATTACGATGGCAAAATGGGGGCAGTAGAGCCAGCAGAAAAAACAGTGAATGCAGTGTTCTTCGATGAATTCCGGTTTTTTTCCTGACCTCCATGTGCCTGTATGATTCTGAACAGAATTACCGGCATTCGGATTTATGGTCCCGATGGTCAATTCCTTCCACGTTTCTTTTTTCATCCTTCCTTTACCTCCTCGATAGCTCTACTGATCGTTTTCAGGTTCAACTTCACAATGTCTTCTCGTAATTTTTTGCCGATAGACATTTCGATTCTATCCTCGATTTTGCCCGGCTCTAAAAATCCGGCCACTTTCATCAGTGCGGCTACCATTGGGACATTCGGGATTGATTTCCCCAACTCATCCTGGGCAATCGTGTAGGCATCCAAATAAAAAATCTTTCTCTCGCCCAGGGAAAGCCGTTTTCTGATGAGGCCAACGTCGAATTTGGTGTTCATTAAGAAAAAAGCATCGTCTTTTGCGCCACTGCCGATATCTACAGCACCTAGTAAAGAGGGATCAGTGACCACAACAATATCGGGATAATAGACTTGGCTGTGAGTACGTATGGGTTTATTGCTGATGCGGTTGAAGGCTAAAATCGGGGCGCCCCTCTTTTCCGCACCAAATTCAGGAAATGCTTGCACAAAAATCTCTTTTTCGGCCGAGAGGGCATCTGCAAGAGTCACTGCAGCCGTGACGACACCTTGTCCTGCGCGACCGTGCCAGCGAATTTCAATTGTCTCTTTCATTCATCCTCCTCGATATGATGTATTTATTCCGTTATCTCAGTTCTTCCTTCAAGGGCTTTTTTTATGGTGACCTGATCGGCAAAATCTATATCCGATCCGACAGGAAGCCCCATAGCAAGACGTGTCAGTTTGAGCCCAAAATCCTTTAAAATTTTTGCTAGATAGACGGCAGTTGCCTCTCCTTCAACTGTTGGATTTGTGGCAATAATAACTTCCTCGAACTGTCCATCGATAATTCGGCTGATGAGCTTATCCGTTTTTAGCTCATCCGGACCTATGCCTTTTAATGGAGCCAATGCTCCTAATAGGACATGGTAGCGGCCGTTAAATATTCCTGTTTTTTCGATGGATGCTATGTTAAACGGCTCTTCAACAACACAAAGGGCCTTATCATTGCGAAGGCTGTTGCTGCAATAAATACAAGGATCCACATGTGTCAAGCTGTTGCACAAAGAACAGTAAAAAACCTTCTGTTTGGCATCCTTGATAGCATTGGCCAGCCTGTCTGTATCCTCCTGAGGAAGACCGATAAGATAGAAAGCAATTCTTTGCGCTGTTTTGGCTCCGATACTGGGAATTCTTTTAAGCTCTTCAATAAGCAGGTTTAAAGGGTGATCTTGTTCAAACATCAAACCAAACCAGGAATTTTTAATCCTGCTCCCAAAGCGCCAAGTTTTTGAGATAATTCTTCATCAACTTTTGCATTTGCATCATTAAATGCCGCAACGATGAGATCTTGAAGCATCTCGACATCATTTTTATCCACAACCTCCGGATCTATCTTGATCGAAATCAGGCTTTTTGTGCCATCAATGATCACATTTATCATCCCGCCCCCACTCGATCCTTCAACTCGCATTTCAGCTGATTCTCGCTGGATTCTGTCCTGCATCTCTTTAGCTTGACTAAGCATTTTTTGCAAATTTCCCATTCCTTTCATTTATCTTCTCCTAAAACTGAGTTTCCTTTCTTTCTAGGGTTTGTTTTTCTTCAAGGATTCGACTGAAATGATCTGTGCCTTGAAGGTCTTCATAAAATTCTGAACCGTGGGATCCTTCAAAGCCACATCAGCTTCTTTTTCCTTTTTTAGAGGAATTTCTGACGGATTTGAAGACGTTTTTTCAGGCACTCTCGGATTTATTTTGGGAGGATCGGCTTTCTGAGGTTCGACTCTTTCTCCCTCTCCGTGATGACTTTTTCCGCCTGTCTTCTGCATAGCCCCAGGGTCCTCTCGGGAGATGGGTAAATCCAAGCCTTTTCTGAGGTTTTCAAGTTCCTGTATTATGGTTTTAACCGGAGTAATTTTCTTAAAATGACACAATTTTACGAGCAAAGATTCTAAATAAATCCGAGGATGCGATGAAAATTTAAGTCCTTGCTCCCCTTGCTGGAGAACCAGAAGGTATCGAAGAATTTCCTCTGAGGAGGCGAGATTGGCCTGCACCTTTAATTCGGCAAGATCTTCCTCGGTCAGAGGGATTAAATCCTGAGGTTTCTCAACAGTTTTTGCCAACAGTAAATTTCGAAAATGATGAATAAGCTCTTTAAAAAAGTATCTGAGATCATACCCGTTGGTTATCACCTTATCTACAAGTGAAAAAACTGCGGCAGGCTTGTCCTCGAGGATGATGGAGGCACACTCGATGAGCAGCGCATGGTTCATCACGCCCAATATTTCCTTAAGATCTTCATCTCTTATGTTTTCACCTGAAAAGGCTACGGCCTGATCGAGCAGACTCTGAACATCTCTCAAACTGCCATCAGCGGCTTCAGCCAAAAGATTTAGCCCTACAGAAGATATCGTGATATTTTCTTTTTGTGTGATATCGAGAAGATGATTGATGATTTCCTTATGTGATATTTTTTTAAACTCGAAATGCTGACATCTAGAAATAATGGTGGCCGGCACCTTATGAAATTCAGTAGTGGCGAATATAAAAAATGTGTTGGCAGGAGGTTCTTCGAGGGTTTTCAACAGGGCATTAAAGGCTGGAGTTGTCAGCATGTGCACTTCGTCGATGATAATGATTTTATTGCGGCTGTGGATCGGTTTATACTTTATCCCATCCCGTAATGACCTCACCTCATCGATGCCCCGGTTCGATGCCCCATCGATTTCTAAAATATCGATCGAGCGATCCTCATTGACCTCCCGACAGAGTTCGCATTTATTGCAGGGAGTTGGAGTTGGGCCATGCTTGCAGTTGAGGGCTTTAGCCAGAATTCGAGCAACTGTTGTCTTCCCCACACCTCTCATGCCTGAAAAAATATAGGCCTGGGCCACTCTGTTGTTCTTGATTGCATTTCTTAAAGTCTGAACAATAGCCTTCTGACCTATCATTTCTTCAAATGTCATAGGACGATATTTGCGTGCGTAGATGAGATAGCTCATTTTTTGATTATTGAAAATGATAAGGACTTTAAGGCCCTTTTTCTTTAAACAATATCTTAGCATAATTCCTCAAGAATGGAAAAGAAAAAAACAAAGTCGGACACATTTCTATTTCTGGAATTTTATTTAGAGTTTTGGGAAGATGATGGAGAAATCCGTATCGGAGGACGAGCGGGCATGGTTCATTTCTCCCTATGGGGAAATGAGAGCGAGGAACAGAGATCGAGTGAGTTTTCCCTCGCTAGGGACAGGCGGAAAACGCAACATGGTTTCTCATCACTTTACAGAACTCGTTCTTGAAATTGCGGAAATAGAAATGCTTCCGACTATGATTTGACCAACTATAATTTTATGGTATATGTTTGACATATGCAGAATAAGAGGAGTTTGGCTGAAATCCATGTGGCCGTTGTTCTCTTCGGGATCGCCGGACTTTTTGGAAAATGGATTCCTTTACCTCCCTCCATAATCGCCTTTGGACGAGTATTTTTCGCCAGCATAGCACTCGCCATCATCTTATTGATTTCTAAACAAATCCTCTTTTTTCCAAATAAATCTACTTATTTTCTCCTTGTTTCTCTGGGTTTCCTCTTAGCGGTCCATTGGACGGTTTTTTTCCAGTCCATCCGGATTTCGACCGTGGCTGTCGGTCTTTTGTCCTACTCCAGTTTTCCAGTTTTTACAGCCTTCCTTGAGCCTCTGTTTTTCAAAGAAAAAATTCAATTTAAAAATATTTTTTATGCCGGCATGTGTGTTCTGGGAATCTTCTTGATCATCCCCAAATATGATTTGGACGATACCATCCTGCAGGGCGTATTATGGGGATTGGGTGCGGGTCTAACTTTTTCCGTATTGACAATATTTAATCGAAAGCTCTCTCAGAAATACTCCAGTATGGTTATTGTCTTTTACCAGGATTTTTTTGCCACACTCTTCCTCCTCCCCTTCTTTCTTTTTCTGCGCCCTGTCTTAGATCTCAAAAACATCATCCTTTTGTGTATCTTAGGCATATTCTGTACAGCCGGCTCTCACACACTCTTTATAAAGGGGATGAAATACATCCGTGCTCAAACGGCGGCCATTATCAGTTCTCTAGAACCCGTTTACGGAATCATTATAGCCTTTTTCTTTTTGCATGAGATTCCGACACTCAGGACAGTCCTAGGAGGGATAATTATTCTTTGGGCAGCCTTTTCAGTCACATGGATCGGAGTCAGACAAACCAAATCGGGAAGGAGACAAAATCATGCCACAAAAATTTGAGACAAAAATAACAGTTCGCCCACACGAAATCGACTGGAACAGACATGTAAACCAGTCTGTCTATCTGGATTATCTGCTTCATGCCAGAGTGGACCAGATGAGAAAGTGTTACAAAATGCCGATTGAATCTTTTTTTAAGAGAGGACTTTCATGGATCACAAGGTCTATATTCATTGAATACCTCAATTCTGTCTATATGGGAGAAACGATTATTGTTCGCACTTGGATAGAAACCGTGGGAAAAAAAGGCGTGACAGTCAAATTTCAAATGCTTAAAAAAAATGATCAGATCCTTGCGACCGAGGGAACGGCTGTTTTTGTTTTGATCAATGCTAAAACAGGGCAGCCGGAAGTCATCCCTGAAGACATTCGCAGCAAATATTCAATCTGAAGTATTTCTCACGATGGCTACTTTTTTTTCTTTATCACCCTTTTAACTTTGGCTTCTTTTTTATGCCTTTCCTTTAGCTTTGCTTCCTCATCTTTATGTTTTTTTGCACGTGCACTAATTTCAATTTGAGCTTCTCTTTCAATCCTCGCTTTCTCAACCGCACTTGTTGCTCTCTTTCTTTCATCTTCGCGCTTTTTCTTTATCGTACTGATTTCTTTTTCCTGACTCCTCTTCAATCTTGTCACTTCCCGCATCTGATTCTCTTTCAGGATTGTCCCTTCAGCTTGTTGAGAAACATCACCAGTCCTCCGGATCCTTGTTTTATTTAAGCTGTCCCTGACGTTTTCCCTTTCCACTACTGTTTTCGGCTTTGCCGTTTCATTTTTTTCAATATCGGGTCGAAAGACCTGGAGCTCATCTGATCTGACAATTGATTTCATGGGAGTTGTAGCCTCTTTTAAAACGTGCTCTACGATCGGTTTTTCGACTCTGTTTTGAATGTATTCCCTATCGATACCCAAATTGACGATATTCCTATCCCGCTGAACAATGTTTGTTTTATGAACGGTGTAGCTTATAATCGTCTGATTCCGTTCGACAGGAAGCATATTGCGATAGATATGTGTTCGATAAAAATAGGGGTATTCTACAAAAATCCAATGCCTGCCAGACAATCCAAGAGTGACTGAACTGATCCCCACTCCCGGCATGAATCGTGTCCCGGGTGGGAGTGGTGCCCAACCGATATAGAGATTGCTTCGTCTCCATGTCACCCAGGCAGGCCCCCAGGTTGAATCCGGAACCCAGTACCAGCCCAGAAAATTGTCCCAATCCCATCTGCCGTAGTGAAAGGGAATCCAACCCCAATCCCAATCTGAAATCCAGGTCCAGCCAAAATCGGACCATACCCAATTTCCATTCGAATACGGCCGCCAACCGTATCGAGTGACTTCAGGAATCCAGACGTAACCGTAGGGGGCATGGTACACCCACATCCCGTGAGGAGATAGGCGGTCATAGAAATAAGAGGTATCATACCGAGAAGGTATGTCCCTGTAATCCTCTTCATAATATGGTTCTTCTTGAGGTCGTGGGGATCCTTCAGGATAAGGCACATAGATAATGCAGCCCGAAAGAAGCAAAAGGCCTAGAAATAAAAGAGAAAAAAGAGAAAGCTTATTTTTCACAACTTTCCTCCTCTGTCAAGATTGCGTCAAATTGATTAAACCTAATCCAGGGCTTTAAAGACTTTTTTAATTCTTTTAAAAGCCCATAGAAGATCTTTTTGTTTAATGAC
>CAZLLG010000155.1:0-9066 GCA_964560275.1 uncultured Eubacteriales bacterium
TTTTCTTCAGAGAGTCACCAACTGGAAAAAGTAAGCTTTGCTCGGCGCACTCATTCTCCCCTCCTTTGTCTTCATTGTATAGAACTCAGATTTGGGATACAAGGTTGCAGAAGTCTCAACTCAACTAGGAAAGGATCCGTCCTTTATTTGATCCCAGTTTTTAATTTTGTAGCGAACAATTTTGATATATCCAGTTTCTCTATCGCTTTTAAATCGATATACATAACCATCTTTAATTTTTGTTGGGTAAAAAGGCATTATTACTTTAAATAGAAAATAACCCTCTGTATTGAACAGGTCAAACTCAACATTCTTATCAGTATCACTGGATCGTTTGAATCTTCTAACATAAATATGTTTATCATCTTTTAGAAACGATTGAAAAAAAGGTTTGTGTTTGGGGAAAATAATCCCATTCCTAATATCACTTTTTTTCAATTCAGGATGTCTCTTATTGATACTTGCAAATCGATCATTAATTAACTCCTCTTTTTCTTTCTTTGAAATCTCAACTGGAATGACATCTTGTTCTACTATTCGGGCGATGTCTCCATTAGAATTCACAAAATACAACCTATAAATCCCAGAATATCCATAAACTCCAGAAAATTCATTAATCGGACAGAAAACAAATCTATGCGTATAGGGATTCCCAATCCCAATTGTTCCATTTATCATTGGGGGATAATTAGAAGGATAGCTCGCTATTGTTTTTAGAGTTTTCCCAAATTTGTCAGCCAGAATTAGATGGATTTTTCCAGGCATGCGATCTTTTTCCCTGGAAGTTACTCTCATCAGAACATTAAGATCCTCTGTTACTCCCCAAAGGATTGTATTCCTAGTTATCTTTAGGCTACTTTGATAATCGCTGTTTTCGTCATATATGTTTATTCGAAGTTGACCTGAATCTAAAACATAATATCTATTTTTTGAATCCATGAAAGAACTGCGAGGCATTTGCAATTCTCCAGGTCCTTGACCCTTTCTCCCAAAAGTTTTGATATAGTTACCTTCCTTATCAAATTTTAAAAGTCGAAAGTTTCCCTGGTCTAAAACCAGTAAATTCCCATTAGAGTCGACTTCAACACTTACTCTTCTAAAAAAAGATGAATTCTCATCATTCTCATTTCCAATACTTAAATCCTCTTCTAGCTCAAAGATTAATTCACCATACAATGGCTCTTTTGGATTCGTAACAATTCTGATTTCACCCTCATACTCAATCGTGCCTTTCCAATCAACATTTTGCTGGGCAAAACCGATAGTAACTATAATAAGCAGAGCAATCAAAATTAATTTTGCTTTCATCTTTACCCCCAAGCCCCAATTATAGCCTTTCAATCAACTTAATCAACTCCATCGTGGACAAATCGGCTGGAGTAGGGATCAACTTGGATTCAGATCCCGTTTCGCCTGGATTGTGGTAGTTAGGCTGACTTGTCTCTCGGGAAAAAGAGACTTTCCAGGGGAAAACGTAAAATTTAATATAAAACGTTAAAATAAATCAGTTCTTTTCGACTAAAAGAAAACGTTTGGCTGCAATAAAATCATTCTCATCCCTAACTAGGCTGTAGGCCTTCCCCTCGAACAATTGATAAATCCGGTGTTTAACCATAACCTGCTTGAGATAGATTCCGTCGGGGGAAAACACATCATAGACGATCAAATCCGGATCGTCGTCTGTATAAAATTCAATCCAGATGTTCCCTTCTTCATCAAAAAGCCAGTGCCGTGTGATGACGTTAAAAATCCCCGCCTTATCGGGCTGCCAGGCTTTCCCTGCGTATTTATTCTGAACGGGAATAAATTCGCGCCCAAACTTTTGTGAAATGCGGCCATCCGGTTCATAGACACTTATGACATAGCTGTCACCATAACCTGCATAGAGTTTGCCCTCGGGATTGACTTTCCAGACCGTGGTCGCGGCGATCCTGGATGTCGAACCTGTCATGCTGATGCCTTTTTCTGTTTTTTTCTTTGTCATTATCGTCTGAACAAGTTTAAAATCCCCATAGTCAACCAGCTCTTCTCCATCTTTATTAAAGCTCCGGATGTTGAGCCATTGATAATTTTCTTCCCGCAAGCTGATCGCTACATAGATATTGTTCAAAGCGTCCATCTCTAATCTGTTGGGGAATCCTTCCTCAATTTTAAATCCCCCTAGGTATTCACCCATTCTGTTGAGGAAGGCCACTCTGTGATTGACAGGGTCGAGAACACAAACATTATCATTAGAGCCAAGCGAAAAATAGACAAGCTGTCCGAATTCATTTGGACCCTGTCCTTGACCCCCAATCGTACGGATATACTGCCCTTCCTGATCGTAGAGCTTAAAGGTCGCATTCCCCCAGTCCATAATAAAAATCGTGCCGTCCGAGGCAATATCGATTCCCTGGGGTCTGTGAAAAATATAGTCTTCATCATCCACATCCCCTCCGATTGAGAGGTCTTCAACGAGTGTGTACTCGATCACCCCATCCCTTGGATAATCCGGATTTGTGACCACCCTCACTCCATTGATGTCTTCGATTACAATGGGATATTCGGCCTCTTTTTGTGCGCAGGCTATCACCATAAAGGATAATCCCAGCATTAATATAATTTTTATTCCCTTCATTTAAAGCACCTCCACTTTGTTTATAATACGCGCCTTCCAAACGGGATGCTTACTGTAATATTTAAATGTCCACATTTTCATGTAAAATCAGGTATACAGTATGAGATAATATTTTTTCAATCAACGCATTTCGTTGAAAGAGGACACATCATGAAGAAAATACCACTTTTTATTCTCCTGGGAATTATCTTAGCCATGCCCTTTGTCTCTCTCCAAGCTTCTGAGCAGGATCTTGAAATCAGAAGTGAAAAAATCTTCGAATTGGGAAAAGAGGGCCTGCTCTTTGGCAGCATAGATTCTGTGTGTGAAGACGATGAGCAGAATTTTTATGTCCTGGACAGGATGGACTCAAAGATTCACAAATTTTCCCCAAATGGCAAGCTTCTTTTATCCTTCGGCAGCAAGGGACAGGGGCCGGGTGAATTCCAGGCCCCTCATGATGTTTTTGTTGCCCAAAACGGAAATGTTTTTGTCAGTGAAGACATGGCCTTTGTTTCAATTTTTGATTCCGAAGGGAAATTTATCAAACGCCTCTCCGCTGAGAGGGGCCTGGCTTTGAGGTATTTGGACGAAAATCTTTTCTATGCCTGGACATGGAACGAAGGAGGGCAAACCCAGCTGCTCGTCGATCAGGAAGGGACCACTCTAAAAACATTTTATTCTGTATCCAATGAGGAATTTTCCATCTCCGCCCCCGATGAGTCGGGACGCCTGGTGAGGTTCAACTTTTCTACTTCTGAAATCACTCCCTCTTTTGTTTTCAACAGGTTCAAGAACCGTTTTATTGTCGCCAAAAATGATCGATACGAGTTTTCCCTCTATGACACTCGGGGAAACATTGTCTCGACAATAAAACGAGACGTCAAACCTTTGAAGCTGTCAACAAAGGAGAGAGACTTTCTCCTCAGTGAAATGCAAGAAACCAGGGACTGGCCTGATTGGATAATGAAGGATATCCGGAAAAATATTTCCAAAACTAAAACATACTTCGACAATATCCTTCTGTCTAAAAATCACATCTTTGTCTTCAGGATTCGTGAAAACCTCATTGATTTAAACAGCCGTTTTCCTGTAGATGTTTTCGATTTCGATGGCGATTTTTTGGGATCAATCAATCTTGGAGTACAACCGATGTATATTTCAGATCTGTTCATGTATGCTGCAGTTTATGACGAAGAGGACAATTTCCTTCTTCAGAAATTCCAATATAAAATAGTCAAGTAAGGGGGGACAAAAATGAAGAAAATTCTTTTTCTTTTGTTTTTTTTCGCTGTTTTATCTCTTAGCGCTCAGCAAACAATCGACAATGATAAACCTCAAAATAAAAATGCAGGCCGCATTCTCAGGCTTGATGAAGCTCTGCACATAGCTGGAGATGGAGACGATTATTACTATAATGGTGTCAATACTCTTAAAATTGACACATCCGGAAATATTTACATAAATGATGTCTGGAGCTCGGACCAAAATGGACATCTTATTAAGTTTTCCCCGAAGGGACAATTTTTGAAAGATCTTTACAGGCAGGGGGAAGGGCCTGGAGAGATCCAATCAGCTTATGATTTCGCCCTCGATGATAACGAAGTTTATGTATTTGATTACATGAAGAGGAAGATAATTGTGATGGAAGATGACGGGACGTTTGTCAGAGAATTTAAGACTGACTCAGTCTATCTCAATGATTTTATCGGTATATTTGAAGATTGGCTTGTTTTCACACGTAAAGATAGCCCATCTGGACGAAAAACATCTCGTCTCTATGATGTCAAGAACGTCATCGTCTTTGTTTCCAAAGACGGACAAACGGAAAAGGATTTTTATACATTTACTAATCAGCTATTTCTCATCTCCGGCACACAAGGAGGCGGGATGATGAACTGGGATCCATTCATGGCAATAATCGGGGATGGCAAACTCTATGCCTGCTCTTCCCAGGAATATCTCATTGAAGTGTTGGACCTCAGAACAGGACAAATCACGTCAAGATTTAAAAGATCATATCCACGTATAAAGCATGAAATAAGAGACTTCGAAAAAATGTTTTCATCCAGATATTCGGCTCCAAAAAGGAGATTTGAAAATGATATCCGGAAGCTGTTTTATAACGACGGAAATCTTTGGGTTAAAACATCAACGGAGAATGAAGATGAAGGACAGATGTTCGATGTGTTTGATTCCAATGGCCGGTTTCTCGACAGCTTTTTTATCAAAACAAAGGGCCGGATAGTAAAAATCGATGGGGATTACATCTATTCTTCCGAGACTGATGAAGAAGAACTCCCCTATTTGATGAAATACAAAATAGTCAAATAAAGTTTTTTAACCACGGATTATTAGTTTTTTTCTTCAACGATCCATAATTTTGTACTTTGATATAACATAGGTGTCGTCGGCAGCTGTCTCTATAAAATAGAAGAACCCTCCGGAAAAAGTCATTGGCTGGAATTTGTATCGCTGAGGTGAGAGGTTTTTTGGAATATCGAGATAAAAATTGTCGACATATGTCCCCTCAAAATCAAAAACATCGACAAGTGTCCCCTTGTCCTTATCAACGGTGGACGTCAATACCAATATTTTATCTTCATGAATGAAAACATTGTCTATGTCATTGAGGAATTTCGGGCGCGGAGGATCAACCGGTTTCCCTTCAATGATAGGACCTTTCCTTCCTACATAATCTGAGGGTGTTTTCACACGCCTGTATTTTCTTGTAAATTCAAAAGAGATATCCTTCTTCTTTAAATCGAACACTGTCATTTGGTATTCAGAGATGTGATTGATAACCATAAACTCTTCTCCGGCCCGAGCCACAATCAAATCGATCATGGGAACAATGGCACCGCCTCCGCTCTTCATCCAAATCACAAAATAGGAGATGGGAAAGGCTCTCCATTTTTCTAATTTTTCTCCCAAATTCGAAAGTCCATACAAATTGTGTGGGATATCTACGAATCCGGAAGTTTCACGGTCTCTAGGAAAATCATATTGAAAAAAAAGATATTCATCTTTTTGGAATCCGTAAAGCTTCATTCCTGAAATGTCCTGCTCAATTCTGAACTCATCGATCAATTCCCCATTTGGATCGAACCAAATTATTTTATTGGGGGAGGGACAGTGAACGATGATATTTTCCCCAGAAAACACATAATTTCTGATGGAGGAAACTTCCCCGGGCCCCTAGCCTCCTTTGAAGAAATTGCGGATAAAACGCCCCTCCTGGTCAAACTGAAGTAGCTGTCCCGAATCCTGAACAAAGATAGATCCCTCCGGACTGATTTTTACATTGTAGGGTGCTTGAAAGTAATATTCGTCGCCAACATCTCTTATCCTAAGGATTTCTTCAAGCTTCACGGCCCTCCCGGCATTTCGGCTCACAGAGGGCTTTTCGGGATTGTTTATCACCGTTTGTGAATACAGCGGAGAAAATAAAAGAAGGATAGCTATTAAAAATTGTGTGGATTGACCCAAGGGTCTCGACAAATTCATGCTTAAAACTCGTAATCACCGAAAGTGAGATTTTTCTTTTCCAGGCTAATACCCATGGCTTTCTCCAATTGTGAGACGGCGATCTTGTAGTCGATCAGGACTTGAATCTCACGGGCTTTTGCGTCGGCCAAATCGCGCTGGTGCTGAAATAGCCATTCACTGTTCGGGACAAGCCCAAGCCTGTACCTTTCCTTCTCCACTTCGACCTTCTTTTCATACATCTCTCTGTAGCGGGTGGCCGACTCCATTTCCTTCTCGCGGATGTTGAGAGTTTTGAAGATCTCTAAAAGCTCGTAGTAGACGGCCTTTTCTTGTCTTTCCTTTTCAAGAAGGTTCTGCTGCTCCTCCAATCTGGCCTTGGCCAATCCGGCCCTGGAAAAGAGAGTTTCAAAGGGAATGCTCAAATTGAGCGTGATGCGCAAATCTGGATATTTTCTTTTTATAATTTCATCAAAGGCATCCCACCGAGTTGTCTCTTCCTGCCCCACAATAACGCCGGTCAATGCATTGTCATTTTCATAGAGAAATCTCACGCCGCCCTGCCCGAAGTAGGAGAGGTCAAAATTCAGATCGAGCTGGGGCAGCAGCTGATTCTTCTGGTATCTTATAGTCAGGTTCGAATTTTCCAGCTGTCTTTCGATCCTGACAAGCTTAGGATTTCTCGCCAGGCTGACATGGAGAGCCTCATCGAAGCCTATCGTGGGTTTTTCGAGAGTGGGAGAGTCAAGAGGGATGATCGCTTTTAAAGAATCCGTTCCCTCCACACGCAGATTCAGGAGGGCCTTGAGCTGGTCTTCGTATGACTCCAATTGTGCTCTTTCTCTCAGCACTTGTCCTTCGTAGCCGACGACTTCGGTTTCGGCATTCAGCAGATCTATGGCGGATTTTGTCCCGACCCGGACCGCGTCTTGGGTGTTTTTCAGCTGCCGATTGCTCTGCTCTAAAGCCATTTGTCTCACCTTGAGATTCTCATGGGCTCTGACCAAATACCAATAGGCCCTTTCTATCTCGAACACTTTTTCGTTGATGGTTGTGTTGAGGTCGAGAACGGAAATATCGACCTGGTTCTGCGCTCTTTTGAGGTCGTACCGGTTGTTATTGGGGCCAAAATTTCTCAGCAGGGGCTGGTTAAAGGTGAGCTGGACCTGGTTGTTGTACATGGGGTTGATGGAGTTGAATCGGCGTGTCGAATCAGTCGTTGTGTTGTGGTACCAAAGCGTAAACTCGCCGCCGGTAAAGATTTTTTTTCTCAGGTTGAAGTAATATTGCGTGCGGTCCTGTTCGTAATTGGTCCCTTCCAGCCACCAACTTCCAACAATGCTTGAGTTCTGGTTATAATATCTCAAGAACAGACTGGGAAGAAAGGCCTCTTTCGCCTGGATCACAGAGGCTTCCGAGATTTGCGGAGTGAGGGCCTGGACTTTAATATCCAGGTTGTCCTCCAAGGCCTTGAGGATGCAGTCTCTGAGTGAGAGTTCGAGTTTTTCCGCCTTTGGCTCTTGGGCATAAACAAGAGATATAAACACAATTCCCAGGCATATGGGGATTACTATTTTCTTCATTTTTTCCTCCTACTTCTCCAAAACCCGGATGCGGGCATCGTGGGCGAGTGTGAAATGGCCCTCTATGAGCACCTGCTCGCCCTCGACAACGCCTTCACCCTGCCTTTCTGCAGGCAAAATTTCTGCATAATCTTCATTTTCCAGGCCGGTCTGGACATACCGCCATTTGGCCAGTCCGTCCTCATGGACAAACACAAGTTTCCGTCCTCCCCGATGCAGGATGGCTTCCTGAGGGACAAGAAGGCGTTTTTCATAGATGTCTGCCACGATCTCCACTTCGGCATGCATTCCCGGTTTGATGTCCTCATCGGGATTGGGGGCATCGATAAAAACTTTGCAGGTTTTGTCTTCAGGATTGACGACCGGACTTATGGCTTTGACCTCTCCTTTAAATATCCGCGATGGGTATGCGCTAAAGGTCAGTTCGACTTCCCGCCCCACTCTCATTTTCCCGATCTCGCTTTCCAGGACCTTTGCGTGGACTTGAATCGTATCGATATTGACGAGTGTGAAGAGTTCGCTGGCCCCAGACACATGCTGCTCAAGCGATATTTTGACATCCGTGATGATCCCGGAAAAAGGAGCCCGGATATTTGTCTTTTCCAGATTCAGCCGGGCTTTTTTGACATCAATCTCATCTTGTGTCAATCCCTTGGCAGCGGCAACAATCTCATCCTTTTTCTCTCCGGATTCAATCAGAAAAAGTTCATACAAACGAGACGCCTCCTCAAATTCCACCTCTGTAATCTGTCCCTGGCGGAAAAGTTGACGCTTATTCTCATATTCTTTTTCGGCTATATCAAATTTCTCCTTGTCGACGGTTTGTTCGACATCCGTCTGTTCAGAAAACTGGCTTTCCAGAAGCAGTTCGGAAAGGCTTTTCAGCCGCGCTGCATCGGCGCTTTGCAGATTGAGGGTGTATTCCCTATCATCCAGCTCAACGAGCAAATCTCCCTTTTGGACATGCTGGCCTTCTTCGACATTAAGACTTTTGATTTTACCCGAGACTTCCGGTTTCATAACAATATGTTTATCTGTCATCGCTTCACCCGGTGATTTGAGCTTGATGATTAAATCATCCAAAATAACAGGAGCTGTTTTCACGCTGACATATTCTTCTTTTACTTTATCCTTGACTTCTGCCGAGTTTCTGATTGATTCCGGATCAGAGGCCGTATTATCACTCTGGCAGGAGACAAGAAAAACGAGTGATAAAAGAAACATGAACGTGACTAGGAAATAAAGACTCCTGGATGTATTGGTATTTGACCGTCTTTTCATGACCCTCTCCTTAAAAAACGAAATGTCTCTAAATATTTATATTTATTTCATAAACTCTATAAATCATTATTTAGATGCAAAAAAATTGTGTTCCCTTGAATAATACGTCATTTTTGCATG
>CAZLLG010000156.1:0-9013 GCA_964560275.1 uncultured Eubacteriales bacterium
AAATTCGGCCAGGTAAGCTCTGGTTTCCACGTAAACCGAAGTTCTCAGGCTTATCTGTTCCGCTCTTGGTCTTATTTTAATCTAAGTGTACGGGCATCCAACATGGAAACCTATTTCGTTGAAGTTGACAATTCGATTATCAGGAGGAATCTTCCTTCCATCGGATTTAGTTCTTCTAAAATTAAACTCTTTTCCCCGCTTTATTTTTCGTTTTCGTCAAATTACAGCCGGTGGGAATATGGATGGCAGTCCGAATATGAAGAGGACAGCCAGACACGCTCTCAGAGTTTAAATTTTCAACCCACATTAACACTCCCTTTTACAGCTATTCCCTGGCTGACTTTAAATACATCTATATCTGCTAACTACGATCTCTACTTTCAAACCTATTCTCCCGGTACACAAGAGGTAGTCAATGAGCCTCTCTTGTCTTCCAACTATATTATTCAGACAGAGCTTATTGGCCCTGTTTTTGTCAAAATTTTTAATGACTCTAAAAATAAAGCAAAGTTTAAACATAGGATTGAACCATCTGTAAGTTATATGTATGAAACGCCCATATCTTCATTTGATCGAATTATTACTCCCACTGGCCGGTTTGAACGTACCCACCAATTGAACTATAGTCTTATCAATCGATTCTACGTGAAACAGGATGAGAGCGCTTCGGAGATAATTACTTTGGGAGTGAATCAGACTTATTTTCTTATTCCAGATGAAGAAAGTCCCATGCAGATATATGAGGTCGATGGAAAAGTCCCAAAATTTTCAGATATTGAAGGGTATTTGAGATTTTATCCTTCTAACAAATTCACTATTGATTTTTCGGTGGGATTAAATCCCTATTTTTGGTCATTTTCACGCCTTAGGGCGAATGTCAATCTTGGCTCAGCTGATGATTCCTTATTTTTCCGCATAAACTGGTATAAAAGTATAAATCCTTATCTTGAAGATGTCCTTGGGGATCGCCATCAAGTTGGACTATATAGCGGATTAAAAATTCCGAGTTTAAATTTAGAAGCCAATGCAGAGATAGATTTTAACATTGAAGAATTGACGCTTCTTTATTCTGGCTTTAGTCTTGTCTTTAATTACCAATGTGTCGATATCGGGTTTGATGCGCGAGTGTTTTATTTCCGAGATATCTACTACACAAACGAAAAACCTGAAGTGCAGTTCAGGATTACGATTGGATTGGGAAATATCGGGAAAACTACGGATTTTTTAGGTGGATTTGGTTTTTAATAAAAATAATTGGGGACAGTCCCCAATTTTGTATGCCAATTTCATATGAAAAAGTTAAAAAATTATATAATGTATACTATTGAAACAGAAAATTAAGGAGATAAAGAAGCGATGAAAGTTCTTATAACAGGAATAACAGGATTTGCAGGAAGCCATTTAGCAGATTACATCCTTGAAAATCATAGGGATGTTAAGGTCTTTGGGATTGTACGCTGGCGGAGCAGGATTGACAATATCCTCCATATTCAAGACAAGATAACTTCTCTTGAAGCGGATCTTAAGGATATGGTGTCCCTAAAGAAATGTTTAGCTGAAATCAAACCCGACCGCATATTTCATCTGGCAGCTCAGAGTTTTGTCCCTACCTCATGGACGTGTCCGGCTGAAACATTTGCGATCAACAGTATCGGGCAGATCAACCTCTTCGAAGCCGTACTGAGTCTAAACATGACTCCCAGGATCCAGATAGCAGGATCGAGTGAGGAGTACGGCCAGGTTTTTCCCGATGAGATCCCCATGAAAGAAACGAACTTTTTGCGGCCTCTCAGTCCATATGCCGTGAGCAAAGTGGCGCAAGATCTACTCGGTTGGCAGTACCATATGAGCTACGGGATGTTTGTTGTCCGGACAAGGGGATTTAACCACACCGGTCCGAGGCGAGGGGATGTCTTTATCTGTTCCAACTTTGCCAAGCAGATTGCCGAGATCGAAAAAGGGAAAAGAAAGCCGGTTCTTCACGTGGGAAACCTAGAGGCGAAAAGGGATTTTACAGATGTGAGGGATATGGTCCAAGCTTACTGGTTGAGTCTTGAAAAATGTGAAGCTGGGGATGTATTTAATATTGGGACTGGGGAAACATATACCATGAGTGAGGTTGTAGAGATGCTTGTTTCGATGAGTGAAATTAGCATAGAAACACATGTAGATCCAGCCCGATTAAGACCATCAGATGTACCGATTCTTTTGTCTGATTCGTCCAAGTTTAGAGCTGCCACCGGATGGGAACCCAAAATCCCCTTTCGTCAATCGTTGGAAGACCTGCTGAATTACTGGCGAGAGAGGATTTAGTTTGAGTCAGAAAGTTTTGATTACTGGGGCTACAGGTTTTGTTGGACGCTACCTCATACGATCACTGTCTTTAAAAAATTGTCACATATATGGAACGGCTTATCCTGAAATACCGGACGAAGATGAATTTGATGGGAATCCACATTTATACCATGTCGATATACGATCAGAACAAGATTTAAAGTCAGTCATCAAAGATGTCGTTCCAGACTGGATTTTTCATCTTGCCGCGATGTCGAATATCAGCCACTCCTGGGTAAAAAGATCCGAGACTTTGGAATCCAACTTGATGGGAACTTTTTATCTTTTTGAAGCTGTCCGGCTGTTTGCACCTAAGGCCAAAAGTCTCTTTGTCAGCTCTTCAAATGTTTATGGAGTTTTAGATCCAACAGTTGAAGCCTTGAGTGAAGAGTTGAATCCCAGAATCATCACTCCCTATGCGTTTACCAAGGTGTGCGGGGAACAATTGAGCCGGTTTTATACTGAGATTGAGGGTCTCGATATTGTGGCTGCACGCCCTTTTCCTCACACCGGGCCTGGGCAGAGTAGAGATTTTGTCTGTTCTGATTGGGCTTTGCAGATTGCTAAGATAGAGAGGGGATTGATGGAACCGGTTGTTAGAGTTGGCAACCTTAAAATTAGACGTGATTTTTCAGATGTCAGAGATGTTGTTAGAGCCTATATCCTTCTTTTAGAAAAGGGGAAAACAGGAGAGATCTATAACGTCTGTTCAGGAAGGGCCATTGTACTCAAAGATATTCTTAACATGCTGCTTTCCTTTTCATCCAAGAAAATCGAAGTTAAAGTCGACGCAAACAAGATTAGAAAGAAAGAGATCCCTCTCCTTTTGGGAAATAATGAAAAAATCAGGAAAGAAGTAAATTGGACACCGAAAATTCCCTTTGACCAAACTCTCAGAGAGCTTCTTGATTACTGGAGGGAGAAGGTTTAAAACATTCGGAAGCTATAAATCAAGAAAATTATAGAAAGTTACTCAAATTTTGTTCATTCAAGAAGATGATTTGGCTACAGGCTATTCTCTTCGTACCAGGAGATGGTCTTTCCAAGCCCTTCACTGAAAGTGATAAGGGGTTTATACTTTAGTTTTTCTTCAGCCCTGGAAATATCGGCATGGCTGTGTTTGACATCTCCTGGCCGTGGATCGATAAAATCAGAGGGAATATTTTTATTCAAGTTGGTCTTGATCTCATCAACCAAGCCATTTACAGTCGTTCGGCTGCCGCATGCGATATTTAAAGCTTCTCCAGACACATTTTGTGCCTTACAGGCTAGAAGGTTGGCTTCTACAACATTGGACACGTACGTGAAATCTCTTGATTGCTCTCCATCGCCGTAAATGATTGGCTGTTTATTGCTGAGGATCTTTGTTACAAAATTGGGGATGGCGGCGGCGTATTGGGATAGAGGATCCTGTCTTGGGCCAAAAATGTTGAAGTACCTGAGGCATACGGTGTTAAATCCATGGAGCTCGGAAAAAATCTTGCAGTATAATTCTCCAGTTAATTTCCCTAGTGCGTAAGGAGAGAGAGGGATTCCTTCGTTGCCTTCTTTTTTAGGCAAGCGCTGGTCATCTCCGTAAACAGATGATGAGGAAGCAAAGATAAAGCTTTTAATTCCCATCTTTTGTGAGGCCACAAGCATATTTAAAGTTCCCGTGATGTTGATTTCATTCGATGTAATGGGGTCGCTGACTGAACGCGGGACCGAGGGGAGCGCAGCCTGATGGAGAACATAATCGACTCCTTCTACGGCTTTTTGGCACAAATCATAGTCCCTGATGTCGCCCTCAATAAGTTCAATTCTGTCAAAAAAAGGAGTGATATTTTCTTTTTTCCCAGTTAAGAAGTTATCTAAGACTTTAACTCCTTCTCCTCTTTTGACCAACTCTTCGGCGATATGAGATCCGATAAAACCTGCTCCACCTGTCACAAGATATTTTGCCATGTCAAATTCCTTTATTTTTATTTTTTAATATCATAACGAGAATGAAATTACCAATCTTACTTCCAGGAGATACAAAGGGATTTATTTGAGAAACCTGTAGAAGATCAGTCCAACGTACTCTCTTAAAACTGAGGAAGAATCAGAAAAAAAACCAGATGCCGGCAGTAGAGGTGAAAAAAAATAGTTATATTTGCTTTGGCCTTTGTAGTCGGATGGTGCAGGAATGGGATTGAGCCCAATTTTTTTTAAAAAGAACATGGCCCGGGGCATGTGGAAAGCAGAAGTGACAAGAAGGAAAGGTTGATCTCCTAGAACCTGCTGGACATTTTTGGCTTCATCATAGGTGTCTCTTGTTTCGCACAGTAGCATTATTTTTTCTCTTTCAACTCCTAACAATACGGCTAGTTCCTTCATCTGGTAGCAAGTCAATCCTTCAATGGGAGTTGCTTTGCTGTTTCCTCCTGAAGTGATCAAAACAGCTTCATCCAATTGATTGAATAGTCGTATCCCTTCTAAAAGTCTGGCAGTTGAGGAAGGATGTAGACGGCTAGTTGAGGGTAGCTGTGTATCCCGGTTAAGCGACCCTCCTCCAAGAACGACAATATATTTTACGGTTTTGGGCGGAACTAAAAGAGGTGGATATTTGTTCTCGAGTGTTTTGAGAAGGAGGTTGGAGACGGGCATGATAGACAGCAAATAGAACAAAACCAGAGTGAAAACAAGAAGTCTTTTTCCAAATTTTTTCTTCATTAAGATGAAAATAAGAGAGATGAAAAGAAGAATGTAAATAAGCGCAGGTGGCAGGAAGAAGGCCTGAAAAAATTTCTTTAAAAAAAATAGCATTTTTTATTGGGGACAGTCCCCAATTATTTATAGGTTTAGCTTCATCTGGCTCTCTTTTGCAGTTTTTCGATCTTTTTCGATCGACTTAAGAAGTTCGGGTGTGACATCGCCTGTGGGGTATGTCCCGCTGAAACAGGCCCCGCAGAATTCCTTGAGATCTTCATTTCCCATTTTAACAGCTTTTTCGAGTGATTCCAGACTCTGATAAATAACCTTGTCCGCACCGATCCTTTTGGCGATCAAATCAGTGTCGGCGTTGCGGGCCACAAATTCAGTTTTGGTCTGCATGTCGATCCCATACACACAGGGATAACGGAGTGGAGGGGAATAGGAGCCAAAATAGACTTTTTTCGCCCCACATTCTCTGACCATTTCTATTATGGTTTTTGAGGTATTTCCTCTTACGATGCTGTCATCAATCAGAAGAACGTTTCTTCCTTTAAGTTCCGAAACAATGGGATTGAGTTTCTGGCGCACGGATGTTTTGCGTTCTTGGTCAGCTGGCATGATAAATGTCCGGCCGATATAGCGGTTTTTCACCAATGCTTCCCTGTATTTTAGATCAAGCATGCGTGCAATCTCTACGGCCGCATCTCGCGCTGAGTCTGGAACAGGGACAACAACATCGATATCCAGATTGTGTTTTTTTATCTCTTCGGCCAAGAACCGGCCGAGATTAACCCGGCAGTCATAGACATTGACATTATCGATAAAGGAGTCGGGACGTGCAAAATAAACCCATTCAAACAGGCAGGGTGTATGGGGACCTTGTGCTAACTTTTTTTTGTGGATTTTCCTGTTGTTGTCGATAAAAAGGACCTGTCCGGCTTCGATGTTTTTTATGTCGGAATAATTCATGATGTTGAGACTGACTGTTTCAGATGCTATGGCATATGATTTCTGGCCTCTGTTTATGTGTGTTCCGTAGACAAGAGGTTTAATTCCAAAGGGATCCCGGAAGGCGACCATGCCCTGCCCAGCAATATAAGCGACAACAGCATAGCTTCCCTTGGTTTTTTTGTAGACCTCCTTGACCGCAGAAAAAATATTTTCAGGTGTGAGATGTGCGGAGGAGAGTGTAGAAAGTTTTTGGGCAAAAATATTGAGGATGATCTCGACATCGCAATCCGAATTGAGGTGTCTGCAGTGCTTTTCGAAGAGGATTGTTTCCAGTTCGGCGTAATTGATGATGTTTCCGTTGTGGGCCATGATGATGCCAAAGGGAGAATTGACGAGAAAAGGTTGTGCATCCTCCCCTCTACCGCCCCCAATAGTGGGGTAGCGCGTGTGCCCAATCCCGATATGTCCGGCAAGACGCTGGATGTTGTCGGCGGAAAAGATATCCCTGACCAAGCCGTTTCCCTTTTTGATATGAAAACGGCCATCAAATGTGATAATACCAGCGGCATCCTGCCCACGGTGCTGGACGGCGAGCAGCCCCTGGTAGAGCTCCCGTACTACATCTTCTGTTCCATAAATTCCAATAACTCCACACACAACCATCTATTTTATCAAATTAATTGGGGACAGTCCCCAATTTTCTCACTCAATTTTTTTCGGGCGTCCTCTTGGTTTTGGGAAGCATTTAATTCCTAATTCTTTTGATATTTCTAGCTTCCATTTTTCATTTCCATAGGGTAATTGCTGTTTGATACATTTACGAAGATTTTCTAGTTCAGTAGTTTTTATTGGAAATTTCACAAATTCTTCCCAATCCATTTGAAGCTTAATGGGTCGTTCATCAAGTAGATTGTTCAGCTTTTCTCTTTGACCTTCTCTGGAACTTGACCAAGGCCAATTCCATGCAGATTTTACTAATCCCGATCTCATTGGATTTCTTTCGATATATTTTAAAACAGTGGCCAAATGACAATCATTCTGAACCAAGATATTTTTAAAACGATCCTGCCAAATATGCCCACTTGTTTGATAGTGGTGATGATATTTACCTGCGTGAACTGTTGTTAGCCAATGAATCCACTTGCTCAGGTGATCAATTTCTATAGGCATCAGGGCGAAATGATAGTGGTTAGGCATAATACAGTACGCAAAGATTTTTATTGGAAATTTTTCCTTAGCTTTTTTCATTAGCTCAAGAAATGTTAGATAATCTTTCTCTCTGTGGAAAACAGTTTGTTTCCTATTTCCTCTGTTGAGAACATGGTAGATATATCCAGCTGCCACATTCCGTGCTTGTCTAGGCATTGTTTTTATAATTGGTATAATTGGGGACTGTCCCCATTTTCTACCATTTTCTAAATAGAAGGACGAATAAATGCAGGAATAATTCTCACTGAAAAAAAAGTGGTAATTGGGGACTGTCCCCAATTATATTATTAATTAGAGGGCTTTGAGAAGTTCCGATGCAGAAGCTGTAGCGGTTCCGACTTTTCCGACCACAATCCCAGCAGCAGTATTGGCCATGTAGGCCGCCTCGAATATGGATGCACCAGATAGAAGAGCTAGAGAAGCTGTGGCAATGACCGTATCCCCTGCACCGGACACATCATAAACTTCCCTAGCTAGCGACGGAATGTGGACAGATCGTTTTCCCTTTTCAAACACAGTCATGCCGCGCTCGCCGCGTTTGATGATGATGTATTTTGTAGAGATTTTCTGGAAGATTTTTTTCCCGGCCTTATCCACTTCAGAATCATCGAGGCAGCTATGATGTATGATTCGTTCGGCTTCGTGATGGTTGGGTGTGATAAGCGTTATAGGAGAAAAGAGGGGGAAGTTTTCGATCTTTGGATCGACAAATACGGGGATTCTTTTCTTCTTCATATAAACAAGGAGTTTTGTCATCAAAGATCGTGTGATGACACCCTTATTGTAATCAGAGATGAGGATTCCGTCGTACTTTTCATTCACGATAAAACCGAGAATTTTCTCTGCCTGTTTGTAGGAGATAGAAGCTGCCCTTTCGCTGTCAACTCGAACGACCTGTTGCTGAGAAGCTACGATTCTAGTTTTGACACTGGTGGGTCTTTTTTTGTCGGTGAAAATTCCTCGACTGTCAGGGACATGGGCCCTTATCCATTCGGCCTCAGTGTCTTCTCCTGTGATCCCAACAAGGAGGGGATAGGCTCCAAGACTTTCTAGATTCCGGCAGACATTTCCGGCCCCACCCAGGCAGGAGGTGTCCTTTTTGACTTCGACAACTGGAACGGGTGCTTCAGGAGAAATACGCACGACATCTCCCCAGATGTATTTATCGAGCATGATATCACCTAAAACAAGAACTTTTTTATCTGTAAAGCTTCTTAAGGTGCTCTTCAATTTTTTGCTGTTTACATCTTTCATGACGTTTTCTCCTTAACAAAAATAGGGTTGGAGAGAATCCAGGGAGTCCTTTTGTTTAAGGGGGATCTTTTTTTGAGATACACTTCAACCCTGTAGACTCCTGATTGTTCCACGCGAAATTCTATCGTATCATCTCGGGATTGAAGAATCGATTGGCCGTTGAAAACAAGGTGGGTTTCTTTCGATATAGAGAGGGGGAGTTGGATGTGAAGTCTTAAAGTTTCTTCAAGACTTGCACTTCCCCCCATTCTAAAGGTTCTTTCTCCTGCAGTTGCCCAAAATCGAAAACCCCCAGCCTGGGCCGCAGCATCGACGGCGTTGTAGAAGTTTCCTTGTTTTAAGGCATCAAAAACCTGTTTTTTTGCCGCTTCGAACTCAGAAGAGAGTGGTTTGTCGAGAATAAGATGCAGCCTCAAGAATGACATCAAAGGTTTGTAGAGAAAGTGGGCATCTGTGCTGTAATAACCATAGAATTGGAGGTTTTGGTTGAGGATATCCCATTTGAAGATGTTTTTTTTGGGAACATTGAGGATTTTAAGAAGAAAGTATTGAGGTCTTATAAAGAAGCTGGGTGTATAGGGAATCCAAC
>CAZLLG010000157.1:0-8929 GCA_964560275.1 uncultured Eubacteriales bacterium
TTGGAAAAAGGCCAGAGAGTTCGGAAAAGGTTCCGGAAATCTTGAAGTAAAAATTAAGATGATTTCAGGGGGAAATTGATTTGAGGCCGATAATGATAGTGGTGCGACACATTAAAATCTTATTTGCACCCAGTTCTGCACTTCACTTCAGTTCTTGAAGCAATCTATTTGGAGGCAATACACGGGCAAAAGATGATCGATAGGATTGTTTAATGGGGGAAACAACAAAGCAAGGAATTTCAGGATGATTTTCATGAAAAGATCGCAATCCGGTTAAATCGCTGGTTGAGGGCTGACGCTTATATTTACATTCAATAGCATACAGAAGTTTTGTGCCGCGGCTGATAAGTAGGTCGACTTCAGCCCCATGGCTTGTCCTCCAGAAAGATAATTTCCAGTCTTTTTGATAGTATTCATTGAGACGAACAATTTCTTGGAGTATCCATTGTTCGAAAAGGCGTCCCTGTTCTAATGGAGTGGGTGGGTCTTGAAGACTGCCCAAGAGAGCCCGTGTCACTCCGTTGTCAAAAAAATAGAATTTTGGTTGATGGCTCATGCGTTTTCGCGCACTTTTTAGATATGGGAAGAGAAAAAAACCGATGAGTGTATCTTCCAGAATGGAATAATATTCCCTTACAGTTGATAGCGCTACTTGACAATCACGGGATACAGACGAAAAGTTGATTTGTTCTGAATACTGAGCTGCTGCAATATCCAAAAAATTTTGAAAGCCTTGTAGATTGCGTACTAGAGCTTCCGCCTTGATTTCTTCTCTTAGGTAGGTAATGACATAGGCTCTCAGGAGATCCTGGGCTTCTTTTGTTTCCTTCTGTATGAGGGTGCTGTAAATCTTTGGGAGAGAACCGTAAGAGAGAACAAATTCAAGGTTAAAATCGCTGGATAATTCTTCATACGATAAAGGGTGCATTGTGCGGTATAAAGCCCTTCCCCCAAGGAGGTTTGAAGCGCCGTGGCGTAATTTACGGGCTGAAGAACCGCACAAAATAAATTGAAAATTCGGTTTTTGTTCCATGATGGCGTGTACGATATCAAGAAGTTTGGGAACTCGCTGGACCTCATCGATAAGTATTCTATTCTTGCCGCTAGGATCAAGATCGTCTATTTGCCCTGTCAAAAGGTTTGGATTTTTATTGTAAGAGAGCTGAAGCTCCGGATCGAGAAGGTCTATAATCAAATGAGGACTTTCCTGGCGAAGCAGGGTGCTTTTACCCACCTGCCTTGGTCCAAAAAGAAAAAAACTGGTTTTTGGCAATCGGTTTTTCAAGACTCTTTTATACATAATCATTAATATACCGTGTAAATTAACAACATGTCAACAAAAATGTTGAGTGTTCTCGTTCTGTTAAGAAAAAGGTATTAGCGCTTTCGAATTCAGATCTGCATCTATGGCGAGTATTTTTCCATCTCTGTCCACAGTCTGATAATGATAGTTTTCAGATACGCATGTAACTTTTTCGTATTTTTTAAGTAAAATCTTTAAGCTGGTATAAAGAGTGAGAAAAAGGACAAGGCATTTCTGTCTTTAGTGAGTGAGGGCATCGTTTTATGGGACCGACTCGCTTATGAATTCAGCTTTTGATATTTGTTTAAAAAACAAAAAAATCCTTTTATTTCCTCAAGGAAAAAACCTGGCAGAGGGAGAAATGAAGGCGGCTCTAGATGATCTGGCTGATGCAAAAATAGCGTTAGCTCAACAAAGATACCATTGGGCGACAATTCAAGGATATCATACTATGGTTCATAGTGCTCGAGCTCTTCTTTTTTCGGCAGGATATAGAGAGATAAGTCATGATTATCTTACTGTAGCTATAGAAGAACTTTATGTGGGAACCGGGAAGTTGGAAAGAGAGCTATATGTATATCTCTATGCGGCCATGGGAATGAGAGCGAACGCGGATTACAGAACTCAGTTTTCTGAGGAAATAGCCAGACTCATTGTCAAGGGAGCTGAAAAGTTTTTGAAAAAGGGGCGAGAAATTTTAGAGGGAAGAGGGGAAAATTATTAAAATCATACATATTGGTTTTTGGAAATGATCCTTTGGCTTTGAAGTAAAGATTGAACTAACGCCGATTTTTGGCGGCTAGGTCCGATTTCAATCCTTTGCTCGAGTTACCAAACGATGTATAATATATATTAATTGTTTGGTAATTAATGGCTTGACAGATATTACCAAACAATATACGCTATAAGTGAATATGTTTGGTAAAAGAAAAAAATGAAAGTCATAAAAGGCGTTCTTGAAGAAGAGCTTCAGAATTCTCTTCGTATGAAAAAACAATATGAAAAAGCATTACACAAACTACCAAAGGGAAGCCTTGTAGAAAAAGATATCAAAGGTAACAAATATTATTATTTAGCTGTTCGAGAGGGCGATAAAGTAAAGTTTGAGTATAAAGGGAAAATATCTGAACAGAAAAGAAAAAAACATCTTGAAGTGAAAGAACTGCGCGCAAAATATCGTACTAATCTTACTCAGCTAAAAAAGCAGATTTCATTTTTAGAAAGAGCATTAAATGATAAAGATCTACGGTCTCTGTACTGAAGTTTCAAAAAAACTTTACCTTTTTATGTTGGTTTTGGATCAACATCGCACTTTTTTGGATCATTTTAATCTCACTAGCAATATATCTTAACTTGACAAAATGAGTTATGTTAGCTAAACATTACATGTGTTAGGTTAACAATACATTATAATGGCGATAGAAAACGCACTCGATAATATCCTGAATACAAGTTCAAAGGTTAAAATAATACGACTTTTTATTTCAAAAAGAGAAGATTTCATGGCAACCGGCCGTGAAATTGCTAGATTAACCGACATATCTGCTCCTGCAGCTCATACTTCTCTCAAAGATTTGTTCGATCTGGACGTGCTCATCCGGATGATTATGGGTAAGCAGCATCTTTATAAACTTAATATTAAAAATAGAACAGTAAAGAATATTCTGATTCCTGCTTTTAAAAAAGAACTTTCTGTAAAAGAGGACATTGTTAGTTTTCTCAAAAATGAGATTAAGACTTGGGGATTGACTGGCAAGATCGTATCCCTAATATTCTATGGAAGCCTCCAAAAAAGTAGTGCTACCGAAACTAGCGATGTGGATATTGCCGTAATTATAAAAAACAAAGCTGATTTAGACCTGGTTGAGAAAGTATTCCTCGAACATATTTCTTCCAGATTCCATGAGTACTTTGGCGCACATTTGGATACATATATAAAGACACAAGATGAATTTATCAAACGTCTCAGGAAGAATCAGCCCCCTGTTTCCACTCTAATGAAATCGTACACGATTGTTTATGGAAAAGATCCTCTGAATATGAAGTGAAAATGGTAGCGGGAAAGTTAAAAACTAAACAAGAGAATAAAATAAAATCTTTCAATTATTTAAAAAAAGCTGAAGACAATCATACTCAAATGCGAGAAGCTCTTGAGAACAATAATTTCAATGCAGCAGGAACTCTGGCAATTCAGTGCGCCATTTCAGCAGCCGATGCTGTATGTATCTATCAGCTAGGTATGCGGTCGATTTCACAGAACCATTTGGATTTATGCGATCTTATAAAGTCTATTCCCTTGCCTGATTCGAAAGATAAAAGCAATACGTTGCTGAGGATAATTTCAAAAAAGAACTTAATTCAATACGAAAGCCGAAGCATCCTTCAAAAAGAGGCTGTGGATATTGTGAAAGGAGCAAATCGGTTTTATCAGTGGGCCGCTTCTGTTGTTACATCTTCGTGAAGAAATAGCGGAGTATGTTTTTCTTGACTCGTGTGACTAGGGGATAAAATAGATGTGATTTAGAGGGGGATCTGGATAGAAGTCTGATAATGGTAAATATTCGACACGTTTTGGTGGCCTACATTTATATATATATGGATGTTTTCCGGATGGGATTTACACACTGGGAGTAAATGTCACTCTTTTTTCATTGACTGTGTTTGGCTTACAATTTCTTTCACCGCCTCAATATCAGGGTCTCTCCCGCTGAGGAAATCCTCCACCGTATATTTCACTGCTCTATCAGGGATGACCCCTCTCGTTTGATTATCTCCGTAAAGCGTGAGAATCGCGGATGGTATTTTTGCCACCAGTCCTGTAGATGGAAGTTCTATATCTACGGTATCACTGAAAAAATCCAGTCTCCCGCCAGTTTCGCGTCCGACAATTGTCCCGAGTTTATTGTGTTTTACCGTAGACGCAAAAACAACTCCGGCCGAAAATGTCCTGTGAGATATGAGTATAAAAAGGTTTCCTTTGTATTTTTCTATAGTATTGTCAGGTTCATGTCTCCCGAAGTCCCCGGGAATTTCTGCAAACGTGCCGGTTTCTGCGTTTAATATGGTCCGATAAATTTCGTTATAGGCATCACTGTACAGGTCCTGCGCGAAAAACCTCTCCTGCCAGTTTTCCAGTGAAATGCCTCGGTCATAAAATGCTGTACGGATGTTAAACCCGACCTTTTCTTTCAGAGGTTGACTTGCTCTAAAAGCAAATCGTTTACTATTGGAATAAGGGGTATCGGCAACATGGTCCAGAATATCATAGGTGCGCAGGCCGTTTCCGCCGGGGCAGCGCCTGAAATCAAGTATTATATTTTTCCTATCCCGGTGCGTTTCAAAGAATTTATCGATGAACGGTTTGAAATAGTCCTTGCTGTACCCGATGCTCGGAAGATGCAGAACAGGAGTCTCTTCTCCAGCGATTTGCACCGAGCTCTCTTTGTGGCGTCTGCTGACGGTGGTTCTTTTCTGCAGGTCTTTAAGGTTTATTCCTTTTACAGTTGCTGACTCGGGCTGGCCTTTAGCGCTGTACTCGATTACCCAGGGAGAAACAGCCCGTGTGTACGTGTGGAGAAAGAACCTGAAGTATTCTGGAAGCCTGGCATCCCTATAGTGGTCGAGTGTTCCTTCGCAGAAAGTACGGTAGGCCGCCAGCAGGTCCTGCATGTGTTTTCCATTTATGGCGGTAATCTCGGCTTTCTCCGGGATATCGCTTTCACCCGCGTTCTTCGTGACGAACACGCGCCGTTCGAAAATCGCGATATTCAAGGGAAAAAACAAGTCGAACATCTTCTCCCAGTTCTCAGGTTCGTATATCTTTGTGTGCCCGTCGGCGATTGCAGCCGCCAGTTTCTGCAGGTAAAAGTAGCATTCAAAAAGATCGAAAGTATCTGTATCCCGGTCCCTGATCTCGTTTCTGATCTTTTCAGCAAGAGTATTGAATTCTTCCTGTGTGATGATCCTGTACGGACTAGCATGAACCTCAATGGTCTTTGAAACGTAAAAGTTTATGTCAGTCAGAAGGTCATTTTTACTCACGGAAAGATCGGGGACATAATTGTTGATTTTTGGCGTGACCAGGGGATTTACAGGACGGTTCTGATTTTTCCCGTCACCACATGCTGGGAAAATGACTAAAACGGCGGTTAGGCACATTACGGAGATTTTTTTCATTTTGCTCACCTGTGTAATTTGATCCCAAAATACAATACTGTGCATTAAAATATACGTGTTAAACCCGATTATGTTTCAGTTTGCTGTCTTATTTAACCACCAAATAAGTCCTTTTGTACAGCCGTCTTCTAAACCGGCCTTTACTTCACATTCTTGCGGAAATTGACTAATTGCTTTTTGTTGTGCTAGAAGATATCCATGGATTCGTTCTTTGTCTTTCCCGATAAGCATCTTTCAAATGTTGGCCTTATTTCGACTGAATTCTTGACTCTTGGCATTCAGAATTTCATCGATGCCTGCCGGTATGTCCAGACGCTGCCGTATGGATACAACTCGGATAGAGATGACTTGATGATCCTCTTTAAAGAGAACAAAGGAACATGTACAACCAAGCACGCCGTAATCGCCACACTTGCAGTCGAACTCAACCTTCCGATATCAAAGAGTATTGGCATATACGCAATGACCGAAGAAATTGTTACAGGCACGAAGGAGATTCTTGTAAAATACGCTCTTCCCTATGTGCCGATGCTCCATTGTTTTTTGGCCTACGATCAATACATGGTGGATCTGACTGAGGGCAATAAAAATGGCAAAAACCGGCCGATCGAGGATTTCTTATACACTCAACAGGTCGAACCGAACATTCCGGAAAAAGATGAGTATTTATTGTTCCGGGCAGCAATTATAGATCCAATTCTCAAGCGAAAAGAGATGGAAGGAGTGGAAATAGCGCGGCTTCTTCATGCCCGTGAAGAGGGGCTTAAAAAGCTCAAGTCCAACTTAGCCCAGCAGTGATCTCAAAATGAAAAGCTGCCACAAAATGGCACCGTTTAATAAAACCTCAGATAACGGGATGATGAAATCCTAAAATATATCGAGTGACCGGGCGATGCAGGATAAATCCCATAAAGTCAAAGTCAGGTTTTATTCCGGGTATAAGGGTGAGGAAACGCCAAGGACTGTGTTCTTCCAGGACAGCGAAATCCCAATCGATCGGATACTCCAAAGAAAACAAATCTTGGATTCTGAAACAGGTGACAGCCGGGAAGAGTACACGATCGAATTAAAAGGAAGAGCGGCGATCTTAAAGTTATGGAGTTCTGGAGAGTGCGAACTCATTTATCTTTCGTAATGGGCTGCGCAGGTGTGTCTGGTTTTTAGGGGGGGGATAATTTGGGTGAGTTCGTGTTCTTCTCCAATCATTTGATGTATGCGTTGGGAGTTGGCCTGTGCTATACTTTTTAAAAAAAGATAAAGAGAAAAATGCAATATCGAGGTAATCATGAATAAAGACCGTACTGTTAGTGAATATCTTATCGAACAGCTGTCCTCTCATGGAATAAGAGATATTTTTGGCATACCTGGAGATTATGTACTCGGGCTCTTTGATATGCTCGAGAGGAGCCAGATAAAAGTTATCAATACATCGGATGAACAAGGTGCCGGCTTTGCCGCCGATGCCTATGCGCGGATAAATGGAATAGGGGCTGTTTGTATCACGTATTGTGTGGGAGGGTTAAAAATTGCCAATACCACTGCCCAGGCCTTTGCTGAAAAATCACCGGTCATTGTCGTAAGCGGATCACCGGGCATAAATGAACGGGTCAAAAACCCGCTGCTTCACCACAAAGTTAGGGATTTTGACACCCAGAAGAAAATATTCGAGGAAATTACGATAGCCTCAACGGTTATCGATGACCTCCGTACGGCCATGGGTGAGATCGACAGAGTTATTCACGCCGTTGAAAAGAATAAGCTGCCCGGATACATTGAAATTCCCAGGGACATGGTCAATAAAGTGATAGATCCTTCCTATGTGCATAAGGATATCGAGGCGGAAAGTGATCAAGATATTCTTGCTGAAGCTGTGGAGGAATCTGTTTCGATGATAAATTCTGCTAAACAGCCCGTTTTATTGGCCGGCATCGAACTCCATCGTTTTGGCCTGCAGGCGCAGTTTGTCGAATTAGTCGAGAAACTCAATATCCCTTTTGCTTCCACCATAATGAACAAATCCGCAATTCCAGAAAGTCATCCTAATTATATGGGAGTTTATGAGGGATCTCTCGGGCATGATAAGGTCTGTTCCTATGTGGAATCAAGCGATTGTCTTGTTATGCTTGGCGCGTTGATGACAGATTTTAATCTGGGGCTCTTTACGGCTCACTTAGATCCTAAAAAGGCGATTTCAGCTAACAAAAATAAGGTGGCCATAAAATACCACCACTATGAAGATATCAAACTTGACGATTATCTGGCAGGGCTTCTACAAGCAAATATAGAGTCCTCTTTGAAAGATGATTTCCCGCATCCAGATAGACCCGAGGTTTTTAAACCTGAAACAGGTAAAAAGATCACCATGAGAAGGCTTTTCCAGAAGCTAAACTTCGTGCTTGATAAAAACATGGTTTTACTGCCTGAGATAGGGGAGGGCTTATTTGGGAGTCTTGACCTTTTTATGGAGTGTGGAAATCCTCTTATCGCATCGGGATATTACAGCTCTCTTGGATTTTCAGTGCCTGGTGCCCTTGGAGTGCAGATTGCCGACAAAAAGCTCAGGCCTCTCGTGCTAGTGGGGGATGGGGCTTTCCAGATGACGGGTGTGGAGCTGTCGTCTATTGCCCGCTATAACCTTAATCCTATAGTTGTTGTTCTCAACAACAAAGGATACGGAACAGAACGTCCCATGATGGACGGGGCCTTTAACGATCTTCATCCATGGAATTTCAGTGCCATGGCCCAACTGCTTGGAACGGGGAAGAGCTTTGATGTCAACACGGAGGATGAGCTTGAACAGGCGTTAGAAGAAGCAATCAGTTACACAGAAAGCTTCTCTTTGATCGATGTTCATCTGGAGATTGAAGACCGGACACCGGTTATGGAAAGGCTGACTGCCCGCCTGGCTGAAAGAATAAAAAAGAAGCCAAAAAATTAATTGGGGACAGTCCCCAATTAATTAAATGGGGACTGTCCCCAATTAACTATTCGTACCTTAAGGAATCGACAGGATTTGCGGTGGCCGCCCTTACAGACTGATAGAAAACTGTAACCAGAGCAACAAAAAATGCCAGACAGCCCGATACAATAAAGATCAATACTCCAATCTGAGTCCGGTAGGCGAAATTTTCAAGCCACTTGTTCATGACAAAATAGGCCACGGGCCAGGCAATCACATTGGCCACGACCACCCATTTTGTAAATTCTTTAGACAGCAGGACTATTATCGTGCCGACGGAAGCTCCCAGCACCTTGCGAACCCCGATCTCTTTTGTGCGCTGCTCAGCCATAAATGAAGCCAGACCGAACAGTCCGAGAGCCGCGATAAATATTCCCAGTCCAGCAAAATAATTGAATATCTTCCCGAAGCGTTCGTCCCGCTTGTACTGCCGGTCGAATCTTTCATTCATAAAGCTGAACTCAAAGGGAAATCCCGGAACCATCTCCCCC
>CAZLLG010000158.1:0-8910 GCA_964560275.1 uncultured Eubacteriales bacterium
GGAAAAAACTCGAGATTGTATCCAGGGCGGATTCCGGACATACCTATTAACTCTCCCATCTGATGAAGAAGAGGTACATCCCTTCGAACATCTGTCCAATAATCCTGTTCATTCAGGCGGTGAATGTACCGTTCGAAATTTATGCCCCAGACCTGTTCTTCCTTGGGAGAAAATCGCAGGGATTTAAATGGAATAGCCATCTCGGCTGCCCATCCATCACTTCGGATAAGGGCGGCAGACTTCCATATCGTTTCAATGGAATTTTTTTGAACACCCTTAGGATTTAATGTAAAGCTGATAGACGTGCTCTTGTCATTGTAGGCATCAAGGATAACTGTAATCGCATCATTGTTGCGGTAATCATTCCGGGGCGTCAATTCGGCCCAAATTTTATCAGGCTGGCTATCCTTCATTAAAAAAGCAAAATAGAGAAATTTCTCATCGTAAACAGCCCACACCTGTGTCTCTTCAGAGGCCGCTTCCCCATTTCTTGGATCATGCTGAAAAAATCCAGATGCGGGCTGAATGTCTTTCCAGCACAAATCATCCAACACTCCATCCACTTTAGGTGGAGTCTCTATGCGTGAAATTCTTAAAATTTTTTGGTTCTCCTGCCCAAGAACGGGCAGAATTCCAAACAATACTACAACGACAGTCAGGCAAACAAAACGGCTAAAATATTTGTCTACAGATGTACCTTCGTATTCGCTCAAAAATTAAACTCCTATTTTAAAACAGCAAAATATCATTATTCATTTTGACGGGAAAGGGGTAGATTTCTTCCAAAAAACTCTCAGCCGAACGCTTGGCGAAGAAGCTTAAGGCTTTTCGGAAGTGCGGTTGTGAAGTCTTCTTCACCTTCAAATTCGAGAGAGATATATCCTTTGTAGTTGCGTTTTTTTAGTATTTTTGCGATACGTGTGTAGTCGAGATCCAGAGTGTAAAAAATACCACCGCCATAATATGTCTTTGCCTGCACGAACACTGTATAAGGGGCGATCTGCTCTAATTTATCATAGGGATCTTCGAGAAAATTCCCCGTATCCATCAGGATTTTTAACCAGGGTGAATCCACAGCCTTAACGATTCGAAGCAGCCCCTCGGGAGTGCGGCCAAGTCCCCAATGATTTTCTAGTGCGAGAAGAACACCACACTTTTCCGCAGCAGGCAAACACTTTTCTATACTTTCTATCACCCATGGATATGCATCCTCATCTGTAAATCCCTCAAGAGGTGGCTCAATCCCCCGGTCTTTCATCAGTTGAGTAAAATTTCTCGTGGTGCCCCATCGTCCGGTGTTAAGACGCAAACAAGGAATACCGAGCTGATAGCATAACTCCAAACACATTATGGTGTGATCGATATTTTTCTGACGTACATCGTTGTCGGGGGAAACGAATCCCTGATGGATAGACAAACCACAGAGATCAACACCATTGACTAAAGCACGCCGTTTCAATGTTTGAAGATAGCTGTGGTCCTGTTTGTCCATCTGCCTGTGGAGGATATCCACTCCATCAAAACCCATCTCTGCGGCCCGATCGATACACTCTTCGATGCTCATCCTCAAATCCTTCTTGAAACGCCAAAAAGAATAGGTTGCCACGGCGATCGGATTGCATCTTTTATCTTCATCTTTCTGAAGATAAGTTTTTTGCATCGAAAAACGACCACTGAGAGCTGTTGAGGCACCTAAAGGAAGAATGGAACCGACCGCTAATCCCTTTTTTACAAACTCCCGTCTTGGATAAGTTTTCATGTAACCTATCCTTAAATCCATACTTTATTGAAGATTCTCATATAATTCGCCCCCAGGATTTTCTCGACATCTTTGTCGCTGTAACCGCGCTGTTTCAGTTTGTCTATAAAATTGAGCGCTTCTGCGTAGTTGCTGAATCCTTCGACCATACGCTGAGGTGAACGAATATTTGAGGTCACATGTTCGTTATAGACACTTGTGACATCCTTGTAAGCAGTTTCACCCCAAGGATCGGTTTCATGATCCGGGTATGTTCCCAAGCTCATATCTGTGCCAACTCCAATGTTGTCTGTGGATCCGAGAAGCTGTGCGACATGGTCGATATGGTCAATAAAGTCGTCTAAAGTCGGCCGTTGAGTTCGACCTGTTTTTAAAGTCATAGGCCCCCAGGGAGAAAGCCCAATGATGCCGTTTTTTTGAGCGCAGGCTTTGATCTGCACATCATCGATATTCCGGGGATTCTCGGCCAGTGCTTTTGTGCAGGAGTGGCTGAAAACCACTGGATACTGGCTGTTTTCGATAATCTCCAGGCTGGATTTTCGGCTGAGATGGGAACAGTCCAAGAGAAGTCCTACCCTATTGCATTCGGAGACCACTTCCCGTCCAAAGGAAGTCAATCCATCGTCCGTACGGTCGAGGCATCCTCCGCAGATCTGGTTGGACAGACTGTAGGCCGGTATCAGCATACGCAGCCCAAGACGGTAGAAGGCCTCGATGCGATGGAGTTTGTATCCAATAAAATCTCCACATTGGGAAGCTAAAAGTAGAGTCGCTTGACCTTTAGTTTTTGCTTTTTTAATGTCCTGGCCTGAATAAACAATGGATAGTTTTGGATATTTCCTCGTAATCAAATGCCAAAACATGAGTCCTTCAAGAGCTTCATTGACATCCATGTGAGGATCCCATGCCGTCACGCCATATGAAGTAACTCCATGTTGGTGAGACACTTGGAATTGAGCGTCCGGCCAGATTTGCATACAGGAGTCGATAAAGATATAGGGAAAATCCTTCTCTAAAATCGGATGTATACCCTTCTCATTTAATGGATCGAATTGTTTATCAGGCTTTTGTAAAGGATTCTTTGTTAGAGAAGGACTTACAGCCGCCGATATCCCTGCCATTTTTAAAAATTCTCTTCTTTTCATTGGTGTAAATTTCTCCTTATTGGAGTCCTTGAATCTTTCCGTTTATGTATCACAGCATGAACTGTAGAGTCAAAACAGTTTTCTTCACCACTCAAGCCAAACATTGACAGTGTCAAAAATGAGTTTATAATACGCGTTTAAGCTGGATGACAAAACCAAGCGGACAAACCCCAAAATTAAACAATCACACCAAGGGTGTCGAGACTCTACTCGGTAATCCAAAAAAAGCCATCGTGAAGCTTTCACTCCCAATGATTATTGCCATGTCTGTTCATACTCTTTACACATTCATCGATGCACTTTGGGTATCAGGTCTGGGAGCTGATGCCTTGTCAGCCGTTGGTTTTTTCTTTCCTTTTTTGTTTATGATCTTGGCTTTAGCGACCGGGTTAGGCGTTGGAGGGGGCTCAGCCATATCTAGAAGAATTGGGGCCAATGATAAGCACGGGGCTGATTTGGTTGGCGCTCACACATTTGTCCTTATGATTATAACTACCATTGCCTTAACCGTTCCTCTGTTTTTAGCCGCTCCGTCTATGTTCACTGCCATGGGGGCAGGCTCCGTAGCGAGTATGGCCTCCAGCTACGCAAGAATTCTGTTTGCCGGCACACTCGTCTTCTTTTTCAGCAATATCGCCAGTGCTCTTATGAGAGCTGAGGGAGATGTCAAAAGAGCCATGTATGCCATGATGTTGGGCGCGGGATTGAATATAATACTCGATCCGATTTTCATATATGTCCTGGATCTGGGTGTATCCGGAGCTGCGTGGGCCACCATGGTTTCACTTTTGGTGTCATCTGCATTCCTCTTTCGATGGCTTTTTATCAAAAAAGTCACATTTGTCCATATTTCTTTTCACAGATTTCGTTTCAAAAGAGCCATAACAACAGACATCTTTCGTGTCGGTATTCCCGCCTCTGTACAGCAGATGGCCATGGCATTTTCCATGTTTCTTCTCAATCTCATTGCAGTCAAAGTTGGAGGGACAGACGGAGTGGCCGTCTATACAACGGGATGGCGTGTGGCCATGTTTGCCATTTTGCCTCTTTTAGGAATCGCAACAGCTGTAACCTCTGTGACAGGGGCCGCATTTGGAGCACGTGATTACAAAAAGCTCAATAGTGCCTACCTGTATGCCATCAAAATTGGTCTTTTTATCGAATTACCCCTAGGTCTGTTGACTTTTGTGTTTGCCCCCCAGATTGCGGGACTTTTCACTTTAGCCGAAGAAACTGTCCGTATCCGTCAAGATTTGATCGTCTTTTTGCGTTTGATGTGCATCTATTATCCGACTACCGCATTTGGAATTCTCTCGTCATCCATGTTTCAAGGAACAGGAAAAGGGATGTATTCCTTGACCGTCACGCTGATTCGGACTATCGTGCTGGCCGCTCCTCTTGCCTATATCTTCTCAGTTTTTCTCGACATAGGGCTCGAAGGAGTCTGGTGGGGTATCGTATCCGGAAATGTTATGGCCGGATCTATCGCTTTTATCTGGGGCCGCTTTTTTATCCGGCGTCTTTTAAAAACCCCCACGATTTGAAATTCAAAAAATATCTATTCCTTGATTTAATAAATGCTCTAAAAAATTGATTTATAAAGCTAAATTGTATATGGTCAATATCTAAAAATAGACTAGAAGTCTCGAGACGGAGGATTTGGATTATGGAACCTGTATTCACGAACGATGCCGTAGTTCTGGGAATTCTCTTTGTCATTCTGGCGTTTGTTTTTGTGACAGCCCACGGTGGACGGCCGTTCTGGAAAAAATTTTATAAATACGTCCCCTCCCTTCTTCTCTGTTATTTTATCCCTTCCGTGTTTACAACTCTTGGATTGATTTCTCCAGAACACTCCAACCTCTACTTTGTCGCTTCCAGGTACTTGCTCCCCGCCTCGCTCGTTTTCCTTACGTTAAGCATTGATTTGAAGGCTATAATGGGCTTAGGGAAAAAAGCCGTCATTATGTTCTTTGCCGGTACAGTGGGCATTGTTATCGGCGGGCCCTTGGCTATACTGATTACATCGATATTCGCCCCTGAAATTGTCGGCGGGGCGGGGCCTGAGGCTGTCTGGAAAGGATTGGCGACCGTGGCCGGAAGCTGGATTGGCGGAAGCGCCAATCAAACCGCCATGAAAGAAGTTTTTCAGGCCAGCGATAAATTGTTTTCGTCCATGATCGCCGTGGATGTGCTTGTTGCTAATGTCTGGATGGCCTTTCTTCTCTACGGCGCGGGCATATCCAAACGAGTTGACGGTTGGTTTAAAGCCGATGCCTCGTCCATAGAAGAAGTGCGCGATAAAATTGAAAACTATCAGCTCAGTATCGCTAAAATGCCGAAACTGAACAATGTGGTCGTATTGATGGCCGTAGGATTCGGTATTACAGGATTTTCACACTTTTGTGCGGACCGCCTTGCCCCGTTTTTTAAGAAAAATGCTCCTTTTCTTGAAAAATTCAGCCTCACTTCTGATTTTTTCTGGTTGATCATCATTGCAACAACAGCCGGACTGATTCTTTCCTTCACCCCTGTACGAAAACTGGAGGGGTATGGAGCTTCCCGTATGGGAAGTCTATTTATCTATGTGCTTGTGGCGACAATCGGTATGAAGATGGACATCAAGGCTGTTTTCGAAAGCCCGGAGCTTTTCCTGGTTGGTTTCATTTGGATGTTCGTGCACGTAGTGATACTTCTCTCAGTGGGGAAAATAATCCGGGCACCATTTTTCTTTACGGCTGTGGGGAGTCAAGCCAATATCGGCGGCGCAGCCTCTGCACCTATCGTTGCCTCGGCATTCCATCCCTCCCTGGCTACGGTGGGCGTTCTGCTTGCTGTGCTGGGTTATGCGCTAGGAACATACGGCGCATGGATCTGTGCCATCATCATGCAGTTTGTCGCTCCATGACGTTTCGATCACTTGATCATTGTATTAAACAACAGTTTAAAAGTACCGTGTGTCTGGCTCCGGTTTTGCGTGCGGAATCCGATGAGAACGACATCGCCCTTCCCATATTCAGCGTTAACCATCCCCGCCAAGTTTGACAGATACTCTTCTCCAATCAGCCAGCCGCTTTGAAGGAGATCTCTATCCTTATAGCGCACAATGGTTTTGTACATCTCATTGTGCTGTCCCGGAACAATAGCAAACGCAGGGCTCGACCAGTACAGGACAAGGCCCTCAGAAGGCATACCGTAGGCCAGTGGAAAAGAATTATCGAACTTCACTTTGAGCGTCGATCCCGGACAGAAGAACTCTTTTGAATCCAAATTATCTACAGCATTCACAACATGTAGTCCAAACTTTTCCATCGCAAATTCACAGGCCTGACCAAGAGTTACCAATGTGCCTCCTTTTTTAACAAAATCCTTGAGTGCATCGACTCCCTCATTTCCTATCCCACTTCTGTATTCAGGAGGAACAGAGGATGGAGAGTAACGGCCAGATGAGGACATTTCACCTGTGATCATGGCGGTAGAATCATTGGGTAGGATAATAACATCATAATTTTTAAACAGATCGCCCTTTTTGATCTCAACATCCTTGAGTGAGGTATAGGGAAAAGCGAACTGTTCTAGAAGAAAACGGGTCCATCCTTCATCCATATTGCCGCCCCAATAGCGGTGGTACATCCCCACACGTGGCTTTTGAACTTCATGAGTCCCAGAAGATGGTTCTTCTTGAAGAGCTTTAAAATCGACTCCTGTATTCTCTGCTATGTCCTTTAACACAGACTCAGATCCCCGGGAGACTATAAAATCACCGGGGTTCAGTCCCTTTGATGATTTGTCGACTCGACTCACTTTGATTCTCTGTTTTAGCAGGAGATTGACGGCTTTAAAAGAGGCGTTCAAACGCCCATCTAGGACATAAAATGAGGTGTCCTTGGCCACTTTGCCTGAAATTTGGATGGGACCGGTCAGAATATTTAGGTTTCCCATGATTTTATCATTGACAGGATCGACACGAACGCCCATGAATTCGTTCATGGTGTGTGTGGCTGAGTCATAGGGCCTCAGCGGAGATCCGTCTCGGGCTCTTGTCCAATCAGTATCAGCATAAAATGTCTGTCCCAGTAAATTTCTTATCAAACCCATCTTTGGTTGTGCTAAAGAGATGACAAACGACCCTTCTGGATAGATAACACCACTCACATGAAACTCGTCAGCTGCATGCTTGATCTCCAGCCCGGACATCAAAAGTGTATTCACCATTTTTAGCGCAGTCAGATAATCATGCTGCGAAGCTGGAATCACATAGGATTTAGGTGTTCCCTTCGCCCCGCGCGCAGTCTGTCTTTTGGCTTTTAGATAGGCGTTCCACAGGACGGTTTCCTTGTTTCGGGCAGCCAAGTCGAGAAGTGCCCATGCAGATATTTTTTTCTGCTCCACGATATCTCGAAATTTCCACCACCCGCCCGGCCAAGGATTGGGAAAAGTGGATTGGGCTTCATATTTCGGAAACTGCCGGGCACCCCCACGCAATTGTTCAGGATGGATGTATAGAGGTGTGGCCAGTTTTGCACTGGCCGATTCCGTGAGCATACCGGCAATATTATGGAAGGGCGTAATCCAGTGCCACCCAAAATGTCCCCAACCCGGATACTGGGCCGCGTTGAGAATCCCCGCTTTCCCGTTTTCTTCCAGTTTATAGGCAATGTGAGCGCCGTACCAGCTCATTTCTCTCCAAACGAGGGGATCAGCATAGGGACGAATGGGTTCACTGTAGGGAGGGACGTAAAACCGGGCTCCATAACTTCCCATATGGTGATGATCGATGTAAGCTTGTGGAGGCCAATCGCGGTACATGATTTTGGCGGCATACACAGATTCGATCATATTGAGAAAATCCCCATCTCTATTGTTGTCATGGCCGACATATTTGTGATAGAGCCAGGGAAGACCTGTTCCTTCGTATGCGGTGCCTAAATTTTGATTGTACCAGTCAGTCACCATGATCTGTCCATCCGGATTAAAGCTGGGGATAAGGAAAAAGATCACATTATCGAGAATTCGTTGTGTTTCCTCATCTGTCCGAGTGATAAGCTCATAGGTCAGCTCAGGCGCCATCTGCGTGCCACCGATCTCGGTCGCATGAAGGCTCATCGACTGACAGATCACCGCCTTTCCCTCCTTGACAAGATCTTTTATTTCGGATTCTGAGATTCCTCTCGGATCGCTGATTTTTGCATTTATTGTTTTTAGCCTGTCCAGATCGGCCAAATTTTCTTTTGAAGAGATGATTACCAAAAGGAAAGGATTCCCTTCCGTCGATGGGCCCATATCGATGACTTCAATTTTATCGCTTTTCGACTTCAAAAGATTATAATATTCGACAATTTTGTCCCAGCGGGCAATTTTTTTATCGCATCCGAGTTGGAATCCGAAAAACTTTTCTGGAGATGTGATCTCATTTTGGGCTATAGCCCATGAGGATATTGTTCCCAGGACCATAAATCCCACTAAGCATAAAATGGAGATTCTGTGCGAAAAAATTGTGTGTTGTCTCATAGAAACCCTCCTTGAATCATTTTCTGAATATTCTATCAAATTCCCCCTATAAATACTCTATTTTATTCTCTATGATGGCAAATATGATCCGTAAAGATGATTGAGAAATCCGTATCGGAGGACGAACAGGCATGGTTTATTCCATCCAGGGAAATGAGAGAGAGGACGGAGATCGAGTGAGCTTTCCCTCGCTACGTACAGGCGGAAAGCGCAACGTGGTTTCTCATCACATTACAGATCTTTCTAGGCAGCATAGAGTTGGCTTGCATAAGGAATAAAAAAGAGGTAAATCATTAGGTGTATCTTGAGCAAATCCTTAATGAAGGAGATTTCATGAAAAATCGAAAAATTATCCAATTTTTATTAATTATGGGATGGATTCTCTGCCTTCTTTTCCCAGCAAATGCACAACAGGAAGGACTCAAGCTTATTGAAGGGGAAAAGATGAAATTTCATATGAAATTTTTATCATCCGATGAATTTAAAGGTCGCAAT
>CAZLLG010000159.1:0-8854 GCA_964560275.1 uncultured Eubacteriales bacterium
CCTCTAGCTTTTCGGTCCATTCGCCTTTCAGAACAGGGATGGTCACGTTCCCTTGATCGTCACAAAAAGAAAAAGTTGAGAAAGCTTTTAGAGTTTCCGGGTTATCGACTTTTAAATCATTGGCAACATCTTTGATAAAGGTCATGATCTGTCGAAAATTGGGGCTTGCAACTGCATTGGAAGATACGAAGAAGAACTTCATGTTTTCTGCCGGCAGGGCCGTGACCCCAACCTCAAATTTCTGGATGGGATTAATAGCCCATGCGAAACCATTCCAGAACGGGGATTCGGCGTCCAACTGGGGTTTTTGATAAATGTCCGGCCCAAACTGCCTCATCGAATAGTCGTGGAGGATGTAGCCATATAGGATGGCAAACAGATTTTTTTCCTGTTGTGTTTTTTTGAGGTGGCTTTTAAGGGAGAGGAGATCTTCCTTGAGAGTGTCGGAGAGCAAGATAACTGCGGAATGAACATGATTCCTGATAGCCGATGCTTTTTCTGGACCGTAGATGTGGACAGTCGTTTCATAAGTTTTATCCTTGCGGGAATAAGTGAGAAGGTTCCAGTCGATGAGAAGTTCCAGCTGGCTGGAGGAGAACGATATTCCCTTTGCTTTGAGCTGGCCAACAGTTTGGGGATCAATGCAGGCGAGAAGGATATCGCCGTTGTTGTCCATCTCGACAATCTGATTTGGGCGGGCCCCTCTTTTTCCTGACATCTTTCCCCGGGCGACAAATTGGTATTCCTTAAAGGAAGGAGAATTTGTTTTAGATTTTTGAGAATCTTGAGGAAAAAGGGGCTTAGAGAGGCAAACCGTTAAAATTAAAATCACGGAAAGGAGAAGATTAGGTTTTTGCATTTTATAATCCTCTTATGGATAAAATATACCACGATCCTCTGAGGGAAGACACGCTCTTATTTAATTAGGGACAGTCCCCAATTTTTAATTGGGGACTGTCCCTAATTTCTGTCCCTAATTTCCATGTTGACTCAGATTTAGGGGGGGTGTATTAGTAAGGGAAGATGGGGAGATAAAATGAAAAGAAGAAAAGTTCCTTTTGTCCTCTTTATAAGTGTTTTGATTTTGTCGTTTTCTGCTTCGGCGCAGCAGGGAGATAATCTGCTGAGTGGGAAATATGTACCGGAGAAACTAAAAGAGATCCTTGTCTCCGCTGAGGATTGGCATCCTTTCCCTAAGGTTTCCGAGCGGGAGGATTGGGAGGCGCTGCCTAAAAAAGTACGGGCTGCCCATATTCGCGAAGCGGAAAAACATTTAAACGGCAGTTGGGAGACGCCCAAAGCCTCTGTTTTTTTGGAATATGTCAGAGACGGCAACAGAAGCAATTTTCAAAGTGTGTCCTTTGGCCGGCGGGCTCAGCTGGCCGAGCTTGTGCTTGCCGAATGCATGGAGGGAAAGGGCCGCTTTCTAGATGATATTCTTAACGGTGTCTGGACGATATGTGAAGAAACTTACTGGGGGGTTCCTGCCCATGTCGGGGCACAGAAAAGGGGCAGCGGGCTTCCGGATGTCAAGGAGCCTACAGTCGATCTTTTTGCGGCGGAGACAGGCATGCTTATGGCCTGGATTTATTATCTTTTGGGAGAGGAGCTCAATGAAATATCCCCTCTTGTCGGCGAGCGGATCGAGTATGAAGTTAAGCGCAGGATAATCGATGTCAATCTGGAGCGGGATGATTTTTGGTGGATGGGATTTGGCGGACGTATGGTCAACAACTGGAATCCATGGATCTGTTCCAATTGGCTGGCATCGGTTTTGATTTTAGAGAAGGATTTGAACAAGAGGGTGCTGTCTGTGTCTAAGATAATGCGCTGTCTGGACAAATTCTTAAATCCCTATCCGAAAGATGGCGGTTGCGACGAGGGGCCCGGGTATTGGGATAGGGCAGGTGCATCGCTGTATGACTGCCTCGAACTTCTTGCGAGCGCTTCGGGAGGAATTATCGATGTCTTTAATGAGCCTCTGATTGAGGAGATCGGAAAGTATATTTACAGAGTTTATATCAGTGACCGCTATTTTATCAATTTTGCCGATGCGGCAGCTAAAATCAATGCCAATGCGAGTGTTATCTATCGTTATGGGAAGAGCATCGGGGATAAAACAATGGTTGGTTTTGGGGCTTTTCTGGCGGAGCGCCAGGGTTTTGGAGAGAAAAATGTCAGGGGAAGTTTTGGCTGGCTGGGGCGCATCCTGCCCGCTCTTTTTGGCCTAGAGGAGCTTCTGGCGGCCAAACCCATAGAGCCGTTGGAACGGGATTTCTGGTTTGATGAACTCGAGGTTATGGGGGCCAGATCTTTTAATGGCTCGAATGAGGGATTTTATGTGGCTGCTAAGGGGGGTCACAATGCGGAGAGCCACAACCACAACGATATCGGGAATTTTATCGTGTATGGGGATGGTCTTCCAATCCTCATCGATGTGGGCGTAGAGACGTATACGGCCAAAACCTTCAGCGGGAGCCGGTATGAGATCTGGACCATGCAGTCGGGCTATCATAATTTGCCGACCATAAATGGTGTCATGCAGAAAAATGGAAGAGAATTTGAAGCGAGTCATGTCCGTTATGAGGCAGATAACAAAAAAGTCTCTTTCAGTTTGGATCTATCCTCTGCCTATCCTAAAGAAGCCGGGATTGATTCATGGGAGCGTAAAATCACATTAAACAGGGGAAAAGATGTCGTTATCCTCGATAAATATCAATTGACAGAGGTCCGAGAACATCTTCAGATGTCGCTTATGAGCTGGTGTGAGCCCGAACTGGAGGCCGAAGGGAAAATCCGGCTGGTTTTTCCGAAAGAGGCCAACAGTTCAAAAGTCCTGTACATATTTTATGATAAAAAGACATTTAAAGTGGAGATAGAAACCATCCCCCTTGAGGATGCCAGACTCCGGTCCTCCTGGGGCCCTCGTCTGTTCCGTATTGTCCTCACTGCCAAAGAAAAGCTTTCGAAGGACCAATTCTCCCTCCAAATTAAATAAAGAATTTCTGATTAGTTTTTAACTGATCTTGTCATGACTAAAATGTCTTTCCGCTTTTTTTCAGGAAACTTTTCGATGGCATAGCGCAGGGTTGTTCTTGGAATTTGACTTCCAAATCTCAGAAGAAACTTTTCCAGCCTATCCATATCCGTTTTTCCAATATCTCTTAAAAGCCATCCGTTGGCCCTCTGGACCAGGTACTCGGTGGCGGAAAAAAGTGACTCGGCGACTTTTAGGGCCATGTCGATGTGTTGTCCTTTCTTGACATGTTTAATAAAAGAGACGGCAGAAGCCCGGCGGAGCCAGGGATTTTCCAATTGTGCCCATTCCAAAACTTCTTTGCCCAATTCAGGGTAAAATCCGATCATCGGACTAATAATGTATGTGCACATGATGTCAATAGTTACCCAATTGTCGCAGTCATTTCGATTTATCCATTTTTTTATTGAATAAATGTGCACTTTTTTCAGGGATTTGATATAGCGTTCCAATATAAAAATCGATACCACCTTCTCCTCGATAATTTCATTGGGCAGCATCAATTCACAAAAAGCGAGCGCCTCATCTAAAGTCCAAAAAGGTTTTATCTGTTCATACAATTCATTAGCGACCTGCCTGAATGTAGCGGCTGTATACCCTAGGACAGAGACTTGCTCTTTAAAATACTTTTGTACCTGTTTGGCCCTGGTGGGATCGGCGTGTTTTTTTAAACTTATAATGGCCTGTTTTGCGAGAGATTCAGGTGAAAGCGACATAGAATTATCCTAATTCGCTAAAATTTGAGTGTCAACATTTTTGAGTCCATATTTTGCTGTGAGGACCTGTATCAGAAAACCTTTTTTTAATGATCCGTGTGGACGAGGTGGCCTGAGAACTCGCCCGCGTTGCGGACAAAGATTGTCGTGCTGAATCCCTCGGCCAGCCTTTTTAACCTCTCCGCATATTCGGATTCAACTCCGGGTTCAGGCTCCCTGAGGCCGAGGAAAACAATGGCAGAATCCCGGCTGTGGGCGTGCATGAATGAAGCGATGGTGATATCTTTAGGCCGTACAAAAACCTCGATCGCAGCCTTGATCCGGGTTTCAGGGACCAGCTTGTTCAGACTGGTTTCCATGCGTTCTCGCTCTTCTTCCGATTCTACGAGGGAACAGATTCTGATTTTTGCGCCGCTCCATTCGGTATTTAATGTGAGCAGGTGAGCCAGAAGCAGCATGAGGTCACCGTTGTTCTGGAGGCCTCTCCACCAGATATCGATCCGCCTGTCCTCACCAGCTTCGAGGGGCTGTTTTGTCCGTGCGATGATGGTGCTTCTGCCTGTCCTGGAAACCAATCGCATTATGCGCAGTGTGGCCTCCAAGCGGCCCGGCCTAGTCGGCCATCCGAACATCACTGTATTGGACTGCAGGCCGGCCATTCCATTTGCCTGTATAACATCCAGGATACCGCATTCGTAGTCTGAGACAATATCCACTTCACTGAAAGCCACCAGCCTCTCCTCGTCTAGGGCTTTGTCCATTTCCAGCCGTTTTTTTTCGATGTCCTTATGCTCTTCATCGAGGTCGCCGACGATTAACTGAACGGCCGTCACCAATCCCTGGTTCTGGCTGAACCAGTTGGCCATGCGCACCAACCCTCTACGTTTAGCTGGATTTCCGGTAAACAGGAGGATCTGGGGGCGCCAGTTTCGCGGATTAATAGAGTGCCTCCGGAGTTTCAGAAGGGCGAATCTGGCAAGGGCGATCCAAAGCCCGGCCCTGACATCCCCCCACCTTTTTTTCATGGCCCGCCGCCTCAAGTAGATTAAGAGTGTCGACTCTAAAAAAGCGGCCACGATGCAGGCCACGGGATTGATCAGCGCCATAACGATGATTGCACCGACGGATCCAACGAGAGACACATACCATGGGACATTGATTGTGGGACGGTAGGAAGGATCTCCCACGAGTTTTTCCAGACCGGCGCTGAGATTAATGATGATGTAGAGGGTGAGAAAGAGGATGGTGACAAACTGGGCCACGGCATTAAGGCCGCCAAGTCCCACTGCTGCCAGAGCGATAGCGCCGCTGACCCATGTGGCGACGGTCGGCTGGCCTGTTTTTGAGAGTTTAGACAGAAAGCGGGGGGCCAGACCGTCACTGGACAGAGCCTGCAGAACCCGGGGGCCGCCGAGAATACTCCCGAAAGCGGAGGACAGGATGGCCCCCCAGATGCCGGGATAGACCAACCAGACCCCGAGCACGGCAACTCTGATCCAAACCACTCCAGGTTCCGCCAGTTCGGCGTGGCTGAGGCTGGCCGTTATGCCGAGAAGGACGAGGACAAACATGTAAGTCAAAGCGCCTGTCACTACGGCGAGCATGGTTCCCCGCGGAATAGACTTTTGAGGATTTTTCAGGTCTCCGCTCATTCCGATACCGGCTGTAAATCCCGTAACGGCCGGAAAGAAGACGGCAAACACATACCAGAATCCTTCCGGGGCGGTACGGTAAGTGGCTGTAAACTCGGGCGCACGCACACCGCCGCCAAGCACTCCGGCCACGAGTGCGACAATGGACAATCCCACGGCCACCATGATGGGGATCTGCAGCTTGAGGGCCAGTCCTGCGCTTTTACCGGAAATCGCCGTGATAAACAGGATTATGACAACGGCGATAATCTGAATGGTGAAGGGTGTCACCTCACCCCAGGCTTTGGGCAAAAACGGAGCTATAGATTCCGCCAGACCGAAGCTGTAGAAAGTAATGCTCAAGGTGCGGCACAGAAAAAGTGGAATGCCGATGGCTCCCCCCAGTTCCAGTCCCAGACTCCGTGAGATGAGGTAGTACTCGCCGCCCACGCCAACCCTCATGTTTGTGGCGACAGCCGAAGCGCTCAAGCCGGTGATGAAGGTGATCGAACTGGACAGCACGACGATAAAAAGAGTGAGAGGCAGGCCGAGATTCCCGATCACCCACCCGAATCTCAAATACATGATCAGGCCGAGGATGGTCAGCACGCTGGGCGTGTAGACGCCAAGAAAGGTGCCGAATTTTTGGACAGGCTGCCGGAGTTCGGGGTCTTTCCTCATGAGAAGTGGGACTATTATATACATAAATGAGATTCATATTAATAGAAAAAAGTAATTTTTCATCTTAAGGAAAAGCTGCCCTGACAGTGCTATAATAAAGATCTTAGAATTTGGACAACACCATGAAATCAATTTTTCATAAAACGTCCTCCACATGCTTGGCAGCGGCCTTGTTTCTGCTGAGTGTCTCTTTTTCGACCGCTCAGAGCCGGGATTTAAGAGTATCGACAGTCCGGCTGAATTCCCGGATTCTCAAAGAAGAACGGACTCTATCTGTCTCTCTCCCTGAGGACTATGGGACATCTCTGAAAGTTTATTCTGTTCTCTATGTCTTAGATGCCGAGGGAGAGAGGACTTTTCCTCAGTGCATTTCCACAAAGGTCAGCCTGCAAAAAAAGGGATCGGTACCTCAGATGATTGTGGTCGGTATCTGGAACACGCAACGCAACCGGGATATGATTCCTGCCTCTGTATCTCACCGTCCCGGCTCAGGAGGTTCAGATAGCTTTTTAACTTTTATTAAAGACGAACTTATTCCTTTTATCAATCGCACATATCGCACAGACGGTTTTTCTATTCTTTACGGAATGTCAAACTCTGCTCTTTTTTGTGTTTATGCTCTGCTCGAGGCGCCGGAGACGTTCAATGCCTATATTGCGAGCAGCCCGATGATAGGCCACTGCCCGGGATTTATAGAAAAGAAAACCGAAATTTTTGTGAATAAGGAAGCTGTTTCAAGCAGAATTCTGTATATGATTTACGGATCGAATGACAGTGAACGAGTCACCCAATACGTGCCGGATTTTCAAGACTATCTGAAAGACTATGCTCCCAAGGATTTTGTGGGTGAGCTCGTTATTCTCAAAGGGGAAGGCCATGTTCCCCAAAGCAGCTTGGCCAGGGGCCTTCAGTTTGTTTTTAAAATCCTAAATTTTACTATTTAATGATATAGAGTTTTGTCTGCCGCCCGTCGATAAATTGACACCCGTCTTCTTCCGTAAAGACTCCACCTTCTTCAAGTCCCATCCGGACCGCTTGGCCGTCCCATTCTGGCACTTTGTAGACATTGTTCATCTCAATGGCATAACAGGTGTTGGAATAGAGCGGGTAATCTCCCCGTACCGGCACGCCGTCCTGCCTGTTCCAGAGGCCCACAACAAATCCGGCCGCATGGCCGTGAACGCCGAGAGGGTGACAGTAGACGGAGGGAGTTAAGCCCTCGGCTTTAGCCTTGTCCAGAGAGGATTTCAGTACCTGGTTTCCAGTCCTGCCTTTTTGATGTTCTGCCATCACGATATCCTGGAGTCTGTTTCCTCTTCTTAACGCTTCCTTGAGTCCTTCCGGAGCGTCATTTTCGCCAATTTTGCAGACATAGGCGTTCTCTTGAGTATCGGTACAAAGACCCAGATATACAATTCCAATGTCACAGTGCAGAAGGTCTCCCCGCCGTATGACCATGTTTTTATCCGGATACTTGGCAGCCTCTTTTTTTGAGCGTTGGATAGAGATAGAAGGCTGGAACCAGAAGTCGAGTCCAAGGTCTGTATATTTTTGTCTGATCCACCAGACTACCTCTTGAGTTGTGGTGATGTCGGGAACGATCACTCTATTTGAGAAGAACTCGGCTATGATATCATGGGCAATACCGCAGATGTGCCTGTAGATGCTCAGTTCACGCGGGCTTCTGGTTTCGAGCCACCCCACACAAAGGTTTTCCGCCGAAACCAGCCTTTTGGAATATTCAGGCCCTAGTGCTTTAATCAGCTTGGCTTTAAAAGAAGCCGATAATCCGTCCCCAAACGCCCATGTCTCGGATTCATTGATTCCAATCTTTTGAGGATTGTGCTCTTTGATATAATCCGCCAGGCTGACAAACTGGTCTTTAGTTTGATCTCTATAGATCGATTTGTACCATTTTCCCATTCCATAAAAGCTTCCGGTCAGGCGTTCCACTCCTTTCTCTCCTCCGTGGTTATGAAAGATCAGGATGGACGTGCGCCGGGCCGCCTGAGTCGGTTCAGGCACCAATGAGAGATAGACAGGATCCTCGTTGTATTCGCGGCAGATGGTGATCCAGATGTCGATCCCCTCACGCAACATGAGTTCTGGAACGATGTGATCCAGTCTCCACTCCAGGATCTCGTTCATAATCCGGGCCCTCTGCTCTACGGGGAGAATTTGGTCAATATCACGGACAGCCGTAACACCGGTATCCTGCGCCGAAGTGACTCCGGATAGCATCACAATAGCTAAAATAAGAAGAGTACTTTTCATTTTGCTCATAGTTGTCCTCCGTATGTAAAATTGGATCGCCGATATTGACAGGCTTGTATAGCATACTTATTGAGAAAAGAGGTGTCAATTTAAGTCGATTCAATTTATTATGACAATGGAACAAATGAAAAAAAAAGCAGAAAAACATCTGTTTATTGTATTTTTTTGCCTGGTTTGTCTGGCTGTGCTCCATCCGTTTCAGGGGGGGCAGAAGGCGGCGAGTACGGTAGAGCCTCCCCGCACTGTCGATTTAAACTTCCGCTTTAAAAATCCAAATCCGGCCTATCCACCGGATAAGGGCCCGGTTGTCCTTGTCGATGAAGCCCACAATAATTTTCATACATCCCTGACGACCTATCTTCCTTTTGCAAATCTCTTGACAGAGGATGGTTATGTGGTTAAAAGAGGGCTGGACAAAATCCTGAATCCTCTACCGGATGATGTCGACATATATGTCATTGCTGATGCCCAACCGCCGAACAAAATAACCGACCCTCCTTCATTTGATCCGAAGG
>CAZLLG010000160.1:0-8731 GCA_964560275.1 uncultured Eubacteriales bacterium
CCAATAATTCAACTGTGTGGAGACCCTCATCGGATATTAATATCTCCGAAGGAATTGGCTTTCCGCCGCCAAGGGAATAGTGAATATTGAGATGAACGATATTTGCGTAATATGTGAAAAAAAGAATAAAAAGAGCGACCAAGAACACCACAGGAATCCATAATTCTCTCGAGGGAAGAATTTCCTTGTTTTTGATTTTGACGAGATCGTCGATCAGGCTCTTTCCCGTTGCATAGAAGAGCCATGCATAAAGGAGCCAAATGATGTTCCCGAATTTCGCAATCTGTCCGAATTGAGTAAAAATCCAATTCCATTCAAAATCGCCGTAGAAAAAAAACAGAAGTATATAGATAAATGTGATTCCTGCGAGAAAGCTGACGATAGCCAATTCCAGGATTTTCGAAACATTGGTCGTCTTTTTGTTCGCTATGGCCGTTAAAACGATGAAAACGAGAATGGGTGATATCAGAATCAGAACAAAAATAAAACCCACAAAAATGTATTGGATCTGGAAAAACGATATTTCGAAGATGCCAAAGCGCCTGAGATGGAAAAAAGAGATGAACATTCCGCAGACATACAAAAAACTTGACAAGAGAGCAGAAATCCCGATGGATTTTCCGAGGAAATTTGAAAACGGAGATTTTTCGATCACTTTTTTTTTAGCCTATTCGATTTTGAACGGTACTCTTATATTAAAAATAACTGGTACCGCCTCATTATTGATAATTTCCGGCTCAAATCGCCACTGCTTTACGGCATCGATAGCCGCTTGGTCTAATAGAGATATAGATTGCTGCAATTTGACGGCCTCAACTATTCCTTGTTCATTCACTCTCACTTTTAAAACCACAACACCACTTATGCCTTTTTCCTCAGCCTGCTCCGGATAGTTTGGATCTACCTTATAAAGAATTTCCGGAGGAGTGAGATTGCCTTCCAGAACCACTGCGCCTTTGGTGAACTCATCTTCAGACAATGCTGGATCTTTATTACCAAAAATCCAGATTAGAATAAAGATAGCCGCAAGCACACTCAATATAATGGATGGAGGAAGGAGAAGGGTTTTTAGGCTGAAAGAGGTTTTTGTCTCTTGAGTTGTCTCGGATTTCTTTTGAGGTTTGAGTTTGCTCGTGGTTGGAATCTCTTCAGCCGATTTTTTCAAATCCTCTAGGAGCTCCTTTGCACTCTGGTACCTTTTTTTCCTGTCCTTATCCAGACATTTAAGGATTATCCAGCTGAGCCTTTCATTCACTTGGGTGTTGAATTCACTGGGCTCTTGAGGTGTTTCGGTCTTATGTTTGAAGGCAATGCTTATGGGATTTTTCCCTTTAAAAGGGGCATTTCCTGTGACTATTTCATAAAGAATAACTCCAAGGGAGTAGATGTCTGATCTCGAATCTACTTCATCGCCTTCCACCTGCTCCGGAGACATGTATTCTGGAGTTCCCACTATCATACCTGCTTCGGTGATCCCCTTCACATCTGTTGAACGGGCGATCCCAAAATCCATGATTTTTGAATTCCCTTCTTCGTCTATCATGATGTTGCTGGGCTTAAGGTCCCTATGGACCACCCCTAGGCGGTGAGCTTCAGCGAGCCCTAGACAAATCTGCTTGGCGATGGCCACAGCTTTTCCAATCGAAACCTGCCCTGATCTTCTGATGAAGCTCTTGAGGTCTTCCCCAGGGACATACTCCATCGTGATGAAGTGATGGCCTTCGTGCTCATTTAGGTCATACATTTTGCAGACATTTTTGTTTGTAATCTTTCGTGCGAATTTGAGTTCATTGCTGAATCTGGCAATAGTGGTTTTTTCACTGGCGATCTCGGGCTTCAGGATTTTTATGGCCACGTCCTCCACGATTTTCTTGTCGAACACTCTGTAAACCGTACCCATTCCTCCTCTCCCCAGCATATCGATGATTTCGTACCTGTTTGCAAAGAGGCTCCCTCTAGCGAGCTCCCGAAGAGGGGTTTGAAGTGTTTCAGTGGCGGCAGACATTTCTCGGGGAAGAAGAGTTGTGCCGCAAAATCCGCAGAAGCGTGTTGAATCTGGATTGTCAGATTGACATTGAGGGCATTTCATGAGATCCAGCTTTTAAAATTCCCGATTGATAATAGATATAATCATTCTAGAAAGAATAGTCAAACAAGAATTAAATTCAAAATTGGGTTTTTTGCAATTCCAAGTTAAGAAAAGATCTCTTCAAGAAGATAATATTTCCCGAGAGGAGGCATAAGCAGGATGCCGTTGCTGCACGACTTGAGCTGAGCCACAATCTCTTTGGCGATGGCCACGCCTTCCTTTTCCGCACCTTTCCCTTTTTTCTGCTGCATCCTTTTGCGGATATCTTCGGGTATCACGATACCGGGAACTTCGTAGTGGAGATACTCGGCATTCCTGTACGACACGAGTGGGAGAACACTCGGGATGACTAGAATTCCTTTTTTTTGGAAAGACTGGAGGGTTGGGCAGCTGGCCTCGACATCAAAAATAGGTTGGGTGATGATGTAATGAGCGCCTTTTCGAAGCTTGCTCTTGGCTTTTTCGATTTCATGGTCTTCTTCGAATCCTATTCCCATACCCACACCGATAAAGAATTGTGTTTGCTTTCCGACAGGATTGCCGAGGATATCCAGGCCCCTGTTGAGAGCCGACATCATTTCTACAAGGCCTTCCGACGTGAGATCATAGACACCAGTGGCAAATGGATAGTCACCGATTGAGGGAGGATCTCCTCCTAATGCCAAAAAATTATCGAGTCCCAGGGCCGATGCACCGAGCAGATCGGATTGGATGCCGAGCATGTTCCTGTCCCGGCAGGTGTAGTGAACGATAATCTCTTTTCCCAGGCTTTCCTTGAGAAGCCTTCCCGTGGATATGGGGGACATCCTCGGTCTGGCCATAGGGCTGTCGGCCACATTAAAAACATCTATGCTATTTGCAATGGATTCCAATCGTTTGAGGATTTTATCAAAATCAGAATCTCTCGGAGGATCGACTTCAAGGGCTAAAACTCCCTTCTTTTCCAGCATAAGCTTGAGATCGGAACTGATTTTTTCCTTCTTTAGGACATCCTTCTTCTCGGTCACTTCCATAGTGACAATTTTTCTCTTGCGAGGAGATAATCCTTCCAGAATTTGGCTTAGAGCCAAAATGTGGTCCGGAGTGGTGCCGCAGCATCCTCCTAGAACTTTAACTCCGGCATCCAGAAATTTTTTTCCATATTTAGCAAAATACTCAGGATTGGATGGATAGACGAATCTTCCCTGTACAAACTGGGCCTGACCGGCGTTTGGCATGGCGGAAAGTTCTTTGGCTGTGACCGAGCCCATATTTTTTACCGCTTGAAAAACACTTTGTGGGCCGGTCCCACAATTGGAGCCGATAACATCTGCTGCAGACTTATCCAGTTTAACTGAGACTTCATAAGGATTTTTTCCAAACAGCGTCAGACCGTTGTTGGGGAAAGACATTTCGGCAATAATAAAGATATCTTTCTTCAAGTTTTTTGCTGTCTCGATTCCCAGAAGAAGTTCATCTGAGTCGGCAAAGGTTTCGAACAGCAGAAGGTCCACGCCACCTTCAAGCAGTGCTTCTATTTGGTCTTGGAATATTTGGGTTGTCTCTTGGGGAGACGTGCGTTTTTCTCGCCCCAGGGGTCTGGATATTGGCCCTACAGAACCGGCCACAAAAACATCCTTTTTTGCAGCCCTTTTAGCCAGCCTAGCCCCATAGTAGTTGATCTCTTTTGCTTTTGGGCCAAGACTGAAAAATTCTTCGAGGATGAATCTGTTGGCGCCGAATGTATTGGTGGTGATGACTTTTGCCCCGAATTTAATGTATTCCTGATGGATTTCAAGAACAACTTCGGGCATTGAAATATTCAGTTCATCATAGCAGTGACCTTTGGAAATTCCTTTAATGTAGGTCTGTGTGCCTATCGCACCATCAAAAAGGATAAAATGTTCATGATCAAAAAAGTCTTTAAAGTTCATTTGGACCGGCCTGTAATCTTTTCGATTTTTCGGATCCCATCCAGAGCGTTTTTGCCGTAAGCGTCGGCTCCGATCTTTCTGGCATAAGAAGGGGTGACGGCAGCTCCTCCGACGATGACCTTAATACCGGGGGCCATCTTTTTTCTTAGCTCTAAAATCTTTTCCATCTCATCCATTGTTGTTGTCATAAGGGCGGACAGTCCAATTACATCGGCCTTTTTGGAAAGGGCGGTGTCAATGATAAATTTTGCCTCTACATTTTTCCCAAGATCCAGGACATGAAAACCGTAGTTTTTCATGACTAGAGACACAATGTTTTTTCCGATGTCATGCAGGTCTCCATGAACTGTGGCAAGGACGACCTTCAACCGTGAATCGGACCGCTCTTTGAGCGCAAGGTATTTATTGAGAACTTGAGAGGCTTCTTCCATAGCTTCGGCAGAGAGGACGAGCTGAGGGAGGAAAAAGGTTTTGTTCTCATAAAATTCTCCTGCTTTTCTCAATGCAGGGGTTAATATCTTTTCAAGGATATCAAATCCCTCCCATCCTGATTTGATCAGAGTTTTTGCGGCCTGAGCGGCTTGACTTTTTTCCCCTTCAAGAATGGCTTGATACAGCACATTTTCCGATTTTTCCGGTTTTTTTCTATCTGACTTGTCTATGTCGATATCCGGTTTTTTCCTGTACATGTCTAAAAATAATCGCATGGCGGTTGGTTTGTTGAGGATGACATCGCTGGATTTTGTCAAATCCATAAGATTCGAATCCAGAGGATTTAAAATGGCAGAATCCAGGCCGTTTTGGATAGCCATGGTCAGGAAAGCTGCATTGAGGAGCCCCCTTTGTGGAAGCCCAAACGACAGGTTGGACAGCCCGCAAATTGTCGCGATTTCCAGTGTTTTAATCCGATCTATGGCCTTGATCGTCTCCTGAGCGGCCTCTGGAGCCACAGATATAGTGAGCACAACTGGATCTGCGATCAAGTCAACATTTGAAAGTCCGAATCCATGGGCGGCCTTGTGCAGCCTTTCGATAATTTTGAACCTGCCCTCAGCCTTTTCTGGGATGCCTTTTTCATCCATGGCCAAGAGGATAACCGAAGCCCCATACTTTTTGGCAAGGGGAAACAGCCTCTCATAGCTTGACTTGACTCCGGAAATAGAATTGATGACGGCCTTGCCTGCGTATAATCGTAGGGCTTTCTCGAGTGATGTTGGATTGAGGTTGTCCAAAAAGAGAGGAAGTTTGGTGACCCCCTGGAGTTTTCGGACAGTTTCGGCGAAAAAGGCAGGTGCTTGTTCACCTTTCTTTCCTAGGTTGACATCAAGGGCATCGGCTCCGGCCTCCTCCTGTCTTCTGGCGTACTGTCTAACGAGTCTGAGATCTTCAGATTCCAGCTCTAGATTTAAAATTTTTCGTCCGAAGGGATTGATGTTTTCTCCGATAACACGAAAGGAGCGGGAGCTTCCGATAGTGAGCACGGTATTTCGGCTCGAGGATCTGAAAGAATAGTCAGGAGTTTCCCTTATTATAGATTTCTTGCCTTTGAGTTGATTAGCGATTTGAGTGATAAATTCTGGAGTCGTTCCGCAGCAACCGCCGATGATATTCGCTCCCAATTCATAATATTTATTGGCGTAGGCCGTGTATTCTTTAGGTTTTAGAGAGTAGTCGACCGTTTTGCCCTTTTTTGTGGGTATTCCTGCATTGGCGTAGACTATAAGAGGTTTTGTAGAATGCAGGTTCATTTTTCCAATGAAGGATTCAAAATCTTCCGGATGATCACCGCAGTTGATCCCGACGATATCCGCTTGAGAGGAAGAAAACGTCACGGCGGCTGTCTCGGGATCAGTTCCGGTCACCGTCATTCCTGCCTCCATTGGAAATGAAATGGATATTGAAACCGGCAGAGACGTATTTGCTTTTACTGCCTGGAGGGCGATTTGTGCTTCGAGAATATCTATTTGGGTTTCTATTAAGAGGATGTCGGCGCCTTCTTCTTCCAATATTTTGGCTTGCTCGGCATAGGCATCATAAACTTCACTGGCCTCGATTTGGCCAAGGGGCTTGATGAGCTGTCCCACAGGTCCCAATGATCCGGCGATATAAACACGTCTTCCGCCCCTAGCTTTGATGGCAGCATCCAGGGCGGCGGTATTGATCGATTTGATTTTGTTTTCTGCACCGAAGTTTGCCAGTTTTATCCTGTTGGCCCCAAATGTGTTTGCCGTGATGATATCGGCTCCGGACTGAATGTAATCTCTGTGAATGTCGACCAAAATATCTCTATTGTCGAGATTTATTCTCTCGAAGAAGTCCACATTCTGATCCAGTCTCCTTAAAATCTCGGTTCCCAATCCACCATCGAGAATGAGCACCTGGTCTTTGAGAACTTTTAAAATGCTCATTCTTCGACTCCTAAAATGGCTGTCACCGTTTTTCTTGGGAAGAAAACGAACTTCTCGTTCAGAACTATATCGAGGCGGTCAAGAGAAAGCTCCCTGAACATATCTTTCTGGAAAAATAGGGGAAGGTCACCAAATCCTGGACTGAATCGAGGTGTTAGTGAGTATTTAGCCTGTCTTGCCAGAGTCAAGAGATAATTGTTCAAAGCGTTGGCAGACGCTTCTGTGGCTTCAGAGCCGATCGAGTCCAGAACGAGTGTCTTTTCGAATTGTTTCTCCTCTGTGTACTGGCTGATTAAATTTTCCAGGCCAGACCCTATTGTAACAGCCAAAAAGATGACTGCAAAGGAATTTTTAAGGAGATTTTTAGCCGAATGTCCCAAGATTGCAGTCCGTGAACCAGAGAGGCGAATTGGATTTTCTTTTTCTTTGATACGCCTTATGATATAAACTCCCTTCGCCTCAATCAGTTTTTCGGCCTCCGAAAAAGTCGATTCAACAAAATCGAACATTTTTTGAGGTAGTTTTGTCTGGTCTTTTTTGTAACCTAAAAGGGAATAGACGGCCTTTTTATCGATAGAGTACTGGATGTCCTCTTCGACCTTCAGCTGATCAAATACCATTTCCCTCTATCCTATCAAAACTCCCACCATTTGTCTTAATCCAACTGAGAACTCAGATATAAGGGGTGGATAGCTCGGCAGTATCTTACCCGGGGCGTATGGTAGTGAGGTGGCTAGAAAGACGGGTCTTCGCGTAGGGGGAGATACTCCGAGCTGGGTACCGCCCCTTTTGAAAAGGTTATGAGCCGCTGCAGCGGTTCCATCCGCAGTTGAGACAAGTGGGGCATTTCTCATCTGGAAGCGAGGCGCCGCAAACTTTGCAGATGATATCGAACAAATCCTTTGAGTTGTTATCCGTCGGCCCGATGTGTCTTTCAAGGACCTTGGCGATAGCATCGGGCAGGGATTGGACAAGGCCTCCTTCGGTAAAAATAGGCTCTGAACCGCCAATCCCTTTGAGTTGAGTGATGATCTCCTTGGATTCCACCCCACTTCTCATGGCCAGAGAAATGAGCCGTCCTAGCGCTTCCACATCTGCCATCGTAGAGTACCCACTTTTGCCGATACTGGCAAAAACTTCGAATGGTTTCTCGTTGAAATAGGATATGGTGACATAGAGGTTGCCGAAACCTGTGTTAATTTTGTCTGTGACTGAGGGAAGCGAATTGGGGCGTTCTTTGGGATGAAGGTTTTTCAAGGGGAGGGATTTATACAGAACCTGTTCGGCCCGGCAGCCGTCCCTGTAAATGGTGATACCCTTGGTTTTTAACTCGTGGGCGAGCAGATAAGCTTTTTCTACATCTTCAAGCGAAGCGGTGTTTGGAAAATTAATTGTTTTAGATACAGAATTATCGACGTGTTTCTGGAAAGCGGCCTGCATCCTGATGTGCCATTCGGGGGAAATATCGTGGGCTGTGACGAAATAATCAGGAATATGCTCGTTATGGTGTGTTTCTTTCCAAGCCTGAAAAAGGGGATGAACGTCTTTGAGCTCTTTGTCAATGATTTTAGAAATAAACTCAAAGGCAAAGACAGGCTCGATACTGGAAGAGCAACCGGCCAGACGTGCGATTGTTCCCGTTGGAGCGATAGTGACGACAGTGGCGTTTCGTCTGGCCTTGTCTTTGTCAATAGATTTATCTATGTTGGGAAAAGAGCCGCGGATTTTAGCTAAAATTTGTGACTCAATCTCAGCTCTTTCTCTTAAAAATGCGGCGATCTTTTCAGCAAAACGGAGAGCTTCCAAAGAATCATACTTGATCTTCATTTTGATCAGCAAATCGGCCCATCCCATAACGCCTAATCCTATCCGCCGGTTCTCCTTTGTGGTCTCTCCGATCTCAGGCAGTGGATACCTATTGACCTCTATGACATTATCGAGGAAGCGTACACCCACAAAGATAACCTTTTTGAATTTCTCCCAGTTAAACTGAAATTTATCTTTTGGATCATAAAAATTGAGAAGATTTATCGATCCAAGATTGCACGATTCGTTGTCATGCAGAGGCTGTTCCCCGCAGGGATTGGTGGCCCTGATAAGCCCCAGATGTTTTGTGGGATTGTGCCTATTGATTTGATCTATAAAGATGAGTCCTGGGTCTCCCACGGCCCAAGCCGATTCGATAATCATACGAAATATTTTGCGGGCGTTCTTTTTCCCAGTGTTTTTCTTGAGATAGGGATCATAGAGAGCATAATCTGTATCTTTTTTTAATGCTGTCATAAATCGATCGGTGATGGCCACCGAGATATTAAAATTAT
>CAZLLG010000161.1:0-8698 GCA_964560275.1 uncultured Eubacteriales bacterium
CTTAACAGAAAAATTTTGTTCCTCTCCATTGCGGATAACAATAAGATCGACTTTTGTTCCCGGGCGTATTTCTGCGATCTTAAACAAGAGGTCGTTGTTGTTTTCTACGGTTTTCCCGTTGATTTCTATGATAACATCTAAGCGTTGAAGGCCCACTTTGTCGGCCGGAGTTCCCGGTTCGACTGTATGGATCACGGCTCCGTTTTTCGATTTAAGGTTAAGGACTTCTTTGAGTTCGTCGTCGATATCATCTGTGCGCAAACTGATTCCTAAATATCCTCGAACAACTTTTCCACTTTCTTTGAGCTGAGAAACGATTTGTTTTGTGAGATCAGAGGGGATGGCAAAACCGATTCCGATGTTGCCTCCGGTTGGTGTATAAATCATGCTCGTGATGCCGACAACTTCCCCATTCATGTTGACCAAAGGACCTCCACTGTTCCCCCTGTTTATGGCGGCATCGGTCTGGATGAAATCCTGATAGGGATATTCTGGATCTTGTGAAAGCTGGCGTCCTTTGGCACTCACGATACCGGCGGTTACGGTATGAGCAAATCCAAGAGGATTTCCGATGGCCAGTACCCACTCACCCACCTTGAGCTTCTCAGAATTTCCCAGATTGATGAAGGGAAAGCTGTTTCCTTTAATTTTTAATAGAGCGATGTCCGTTTTGGAGTCTGTCCCGATGAGTTCGGCAGTGTATTCGTCTCCCAGCAGCGAAGTCACTTCGATCTTTATTGCATCTTCTACAATGTGATTATTGGTGAGAATATATCCGTCCTCACTGATAAAAAAGCCAGTTCCTCCGGCTTTGGATCTGTATTCCTGCTGACGATCTCTGGGGATTCCGAAAAATCTATCCCAAAAATCATCGAAAGGGGAATCTTGGAAATTGCCTCTGCTTTGTCTTCTCACGACTTTATCTGCTTCGATTCTCACGACAGCAGGGCCAACTTTTTCGGCGATAGTCGCAAAATTTAATCCTGCCTGAGCTTGCAGCGAAGGAGCGGCATAGAGATTTGAAGATAAAGCGGAGGGAGAAGGTTCTTCCCAGTTTGATGTTTGGACACTTTTTTCAGGGAAATAGACAAAAATCAGTCCTGCAAGAAACAGTCCTGCGATAAAACTAATCCCGGCAATGAGCAAAATTTTTTTCATTTTTTAGACCTCTTTTAGTGTTCTATTAAATTAGCATACTCGTGCCTATTTATCAACAATCCAACATTTTTAGAACTCGAAAAACAAAGAAAAGTTGCATCTTGCTTGACAAGGCAGAGTGGCATATAATCAATATTTTGATAAAGTTAGCTGAGTTTTAAAATTATGGAAATGAACAAGGGCATTTTAATAGTCTTTGAGGGTATCGATGGATCAGGAAAATCGACTCAGGTTGAAATTCTCCATAAAATTCTTGTTGACAAGGATTTGGAAGTCGTCGTTTTCCAAGAGCCATCCCAAAGCCAATGGGGGAAAAAGATAAAAGAAAAAGCGGCTTTCGCTGATTCTCTTTCTCCTGAAGAGGAACTGGAGCTCTTTGTGAAAGACCGCAGGGATAACGTCAAGAAAAACTTAGAGCCTGCTTTGGGAAAAAATAAGATTGTCCTCCTAGACAGGTATTATTTTTCGACGATGGCTTATCAGGGCGCCAAAGGGATTGATGTGGAAAGAATCCGCAGCCTGAATGAACAATTTGCAGTTCGTCCTGACCTGGTCTTTATCCTGGATGTTGATGCGGAAAAGGGTCTTAACCGTATCCAAGATAGAAAAGATAAAGATTTGTTGTTTGAGCGTCAAGAATTCCTTATTGAGGTGAGAAAAATCTTTAAGAGTTTTCGGGGCGAAAATATTTTTCACATAGACAGCGATAGGACTCCCGAAAAGATAAGCGATCAGATCGCATCAATCGTATTGAATTACATAGACAATTTTTTATATATTTAAAAAATGACTCAGAAGAGAAGACTAACTATTAAACTGAAAAAGCCCGTTGTCAAACTAAAGAAACCGGTTATCAAATTAAAAAAACCAGACCTGAAAAATTTCAGCTTAAAAAAGCTGAGCTGGAAGAGAATTCTGAGGACTGCATTTTTTATCTTTCTGGGATTTGCAGTGGTGGGATCAGGAGTTGCCATCGGTGTTTACAAAGCCATCATGTTGAATCTTCCAGATATTTCGCAGCTTGAAGAATTCGAACCAAAGATTATTACCTATGTATTTGCGGAAAATGAGGAAATCATCGGTGAATATGCAACAGAAAAAAGAATTGAAGTCAAGTATGAGGACATTCCAGAGATTCTGAGGAGAGCAATTATTGCGACAGAAGATCCCAGATTCTACAGTCATAAAGGTATCGATTATCTTGGGATTTTGCGTGCGGTTAAGGCTGACCTTAAGCTTATCTTTACGCCAAGAAAACTTCATGGGGGAAGCACCATAACCCAACAGCTTATCCGCGAATTGCTCCTGTCCCGGAGGCAGACACTGCGTCGAAAACTCAAAGAAGTTATTCTGGCCAGACAGATCGAACAAAAATACACAAAAGAGGAAATATTAGCCTTTTACTGCAATCAGTTTAATCTTGGCAGCGGGGCCTACGGCGTTGAAGCTGCTTCAAAGCTTTATTTTGATAAGAGTGTTTCAGAGTTAAGCTTAGATGAGGCCGCCCTCATCACCGGCATATTTAGAGGACCATCCCTTTATTCTCCGTACAATAACCCAAGCCTGACTCTCCGTCGGCGCAACCACGTTTTAAATCGGATGGTGGATCAAGATGTTATCAGCGAGATAGAAGCAGAACAAGCCAAAGCCAAGCCTTTAGGCGTTCTCCCTCGCTACAGGAATGTTTCCGAATTCGCCGCCTATTTTAATGAAGAGGTCAGAAAGTACATCAAGCAGCACTATGGTGACGATGCACTCTACAACAGAGGACTCAAAGTGTACACAACTCTTGATCCTAAAATGCAGGATTATGCAGAGGTCGCTCTAGTCAATCAACTCCATATTCTGGATAAAGGGCAGGGCTGGAGAGACGACAAAGAGAATCTCCTCGAAAAAGGCGTCGAAAATCTTGATGAGATTAAAAACTCTATGTTTGCCAGTTGGCTGAAGCCGGATCTGCCGGCCGGAAATATTGTCGATGCGGTGGTTTTATCGGCAGAGAACCAAGAAGCCACGGTTAAGATAAAGGATTATTTGGGACTTATGGACAATGCGGATATTGAAATTTGGACAAAGACAAAAAATCTCAACAAACTGATACAAAGAGGAGATGTTATTAAGGTAAAAATTAATAAAGTGGATGAAGAGAAAAAAGAGATGAAAGTGTCTCTCGACCAGGAACCGGTTTTGGAAGGGGCGTTTTTGGCCATCGATCCGCTGACAGGTCAGATCAAGGCCATGGTTGGAGGTTATTCCTTCGAAAGACTCGAATTTAATCAGACCACTCAGGCTCTCAGGCAGTCCGGATCAGTCATAAAACCAATTCTCTACACCGCGGCCATTGATAACGGGTTGACCCCCTCCTTCGCTGTAGTGGATGAGCGTGCGGATTTTCCAGACAAGTGGGCGGAGGTCCCCTATGCACCTAGAAATTATGACAGACTATATAAGGGCCGTGTAACGCTGCGCATCGGGATTGAACAGTCGAGGAATGTTGTCACCACAAAGATATTGGATCACATCTCTCCACAGACGGGAGTTGAATATTGCAGGAAGTTTGGTATTACATCTATTCTTCGTCCTTATCTGTCCCTCGCTTTAGGAGCATTCGAAGTGAGGCTGATAGAGATGGTATCCGCTTTTTCGACCTTTCCCAACAAGGGAGTTCGGATTGCTCCCTATTTTATCACCCGGATCGAAGATAAGGATGGAAACATTCTAAAAGAGCACAAAATTGAGTCTGAGGAAGTTATCTCTCCTCAGGTGGCCTATATTATGACCTCCCTTCTTCAGGGAGTTGTTCAGAGGGGAACAGCTCAAGCTGCTAGATGGCTGGAGAAACCTTTAGGAGGAAAAACGGGAACAGCCGATGACTTTTCTAATGCCTGGTTTGTTGGATTTTCTCCTACTCTCTGTGCCGGAGTCTGGGTGGGACATGAACAGGGGAATATTAGCATTGGACAACGGCAGTCCGGGGCTGTGGCGGCCCTGCCAGCTTGGGTTGAGGTTGTTCAAAAAATTATTGCTGATGAAAAGAAAGCAGCCGAGGAGAATGGAGAAGCATACGATCCCGGTGAGTTTGAGGTCCCTCCAAATCTCGATTTTGCCACCATTGACTACAAGACAGGTTTGTTGATAACTCCCATTTGCTTATTCCCTTTTACAGAAGTCTATCTTCCCGGTACCGCTCCCAAACGGTTTTGTTCCTATGAGGACCATTTGATGACTTGGGACTACTACGATTCTCTCAGACTGCCATAGGGAATCAGGTTACTGGAATCATTTCTTGATTTTTTTCACCCGACGTGAACTCGAGGAGCTTGATTTGGATGATGAAGACCGTGCAGATGAGGATCGTGACGATATCGAACGCGAGGAGCTGGAGCCCGTCCGTGATACAGTCGATCTGGAGGATGATCTCCCAGAGACCGAACCACTTCTTTTGGAAATGCGTTGGTAAATGCGGCTTATGGCTGAGGATGGATCCTTAGATGATTTGGATGGCTTATAATTTTTAGCGGTGATCGCAGTTGAGGACGGATAACTTTTAAATTTTTTGATGGTGGACTTTGTTGATCCTTCAATATTTCTGGGCTCCGGTTTTTTGATACGAGTCGAGTCGATTCCAACCGATTGTTTGGCTGTGGGACGGATAGATGTCTTTCCCTCTCTAAATTCCACAGAGCTGTCTTTTGATTTAAGGAAAATCCTGTTCGCGTCCAATTTCTGGATGTCGACAGTGCTGCGAGAGGGTATAAAAGTAGGCTTTTGGTCGTTCAATCTGAACTTTCCGAGATTTTGGATTGAATCCTGACTCAGAGAGACCTTGGACACATTTCTGGCTTTGAGCTGGCTTTTGCGAATGACAGTTAGAGCATCGGAGTTGTATGGATAGGACAAACCGCTGTACCGGCCGTAGTACCTGTTGTTGATAATGACACCAGGATATCCCCAATAACTTATAGGCGACCAGCCGATGTAATCCGGTCCCCAATACCAGGAGACCCAACCCGGTCCCCAAACGGATCCAGGGATCCAATACCAGCCATAGAGGGGACTCCAGTGCCAGCGGCCGTAGTGATGAGTGACCCAACCCCAGGGCTCATAAGGGAGCCATGTCCATCCGCTTATGGAAAGCCACATCCAGCGGCCGTAGTTGTAAGGCCGCCAGGCCAGGTCTATTCCTCCAGGTGTCCATACCCATCCATAAGGAGGGGCATACACCCATTCTCCATATTCAACCAGTTCGTGTTCGAAATCTTCCAGTCCCTCCGGGAGATACTGTTTTGCCAGGATTTTTTTTATCTGCGCATCCCTGTTTTCGCTCCACCTGTCAAAGCTGTCATCGGCTGAAGCGAAAAAGTTCGTAGGACGCGAGGTGAAATATCCTTCCATTGCTTCTAATCTCTGTTCATCTTTGATCAGTATGGATCCGGATTCACCGGCTGCTTCGACCAATCCGGTGAAGACGAATATTTCTGTCTCGGTGTTTGGCCGAACATCAATTCTGTAAAGTCCTGTATCTAATATGTATACAGAGACATCTGAGGAGTGAATCTCTATGTCTTTTTCATTTTCTAAAGTCCGAATACTGAGATAGATGTTTCCTGACCAGACTTGAAATTGGAAGAGCTGATCATCCAATTTTGGAAACCTTTCAAAATCGATTTTGGTGTTGTTGTCCAAGCGGATATAATTGCCCTTTCCAAGAAAGATTTCAGCACGCCCGTCTGTTGTTCCAACTCTGTCACCTTCAGTGATGGGCATGTTGATCACACCTTCCTCATAGGCAAGATCTGAAGCTTTCTGGATATATGTGTTTCCAGATATATAGCTGAGGCGTGCGACCGATTCATTGACGTATTTTTCTTCTTGAGCATTCACTGCTGTAAATATAAAGAGAAAAATGACAAATGCCGCTGAAAAATTTTTCATTTTTCTTCTCCTTTTCTCTGTTTCACACTCTTATAATATGCAAATCCTATGCCAAATAATTACCCTGATAACATGATAATTTATATAGTTTTTTGTCCCTAAAATATGACGATTGCGCTGATTTCGATACAGGGGTGTTAAAGCTCTAAATTTTCCAGAATTTGCGCTGAATATCGAAAACGGAACGGAGTTCTTTTTCGAGTTGAGGTGAGCAGAAAGCCTCGATTCCCTGACCGGGAGATTTCCCACTCAATTGGAGGAGAACCTGTTTAACTCCATCTCTCAGGCCTCCTAGATCATATCCACCCTCAAGAGAGAACAGGATTCTATCTTGGCAAAGGTTTTTAGCCAATGCCAAAAGTTCGTGCGCCAGGGCCCCAAAGCCTATGGCGCTGACATCCATTCCTCCCAAGGGGTCTGTGGCTGAGATATCAAAGCCTGCTGAAACAAGGATAAAATCAGGTTTAAATTCGGCGGCAATAGGGGAAAGGATACGTTGAAATATATAGAGGAATTCTGAATCTCCTTGACCTCCGTAGAGAGGAACATTAACCGTGTATCCTTCTCCGGCATCTTTTCCGATCTCCTCCCAGTGTCCTGTGCCTGGATAAAAGGGAAACTGATGAGTGGAAAAATAGAGAACATCGTGTCGGTCGAAAAAGGAATGTTGTGTTCCATTGCCGTGATGAAGATCCCAGTCGATAATCAAGATGCGTTCTAGATCGTGTTTTTTTAAGAGATAATCAGCGGCGATCGCCACATTATTAAAAAGACAAAATCCCATCGCCTGGGACGCTTCCGCATGATGCCCTGGTGGGCGGATCAGTGCAAATCCATTCTGGATTTTATCATCCATAACGGCCTTGCAGGCTTCGACAAGACCCCCAACGGCCAATAAGGCGGTCTCATAGGAAAGAGCAGAAGTGGATGTATCCGGATCGAGAGTCACTCTGTCTTTTCCCGATGTGTCTTTGATCCTGTTAATATGGGAGAGAGTGTGTATCCAGGCAATTTCGTCTAGATCTGCGGCACGAGGTTGAATATTTTCAAGAGGGAAGGGAAAGTCCGAGTCGATCATGTCGTATATGGCCGTGAGTCTCTTGGGACTTTCGACATGGAAAGCTCCCATATCATGATTCATGTAGCGTAAGTCTTTGACTATTCCTGTCTTCAATCAGTCCTCCTGTTTGAAAAAGGGTTTCCATTTTTCCGGAGATGGCTTGGGGGATGCTAGGCTGATCCCGATGAGGAGGACGAGAGAACAGATCAAAGCTGGATAGATTGCAGGAATGCCAAGAGGAAGCTGTCCCTGAATCTTGTTGATGATTTCCCAGATGATCGTTGTTGTCATTCCACCAAGGATAGAAAATACTCCTCCAGCGACCGTGGCTCTTTTCCAGAAAAAGACTGCCAAAAGGGCCGGTGTGATCCCGGCACCATAGACCGTATAGGCTGCATAGGCCGCATTTAAAATTGTGGGGAAGAACCTGATGAGAGCAAAGGCGATTGCTCCGAGCACAATAACGACAAGTCTCGAAAAGAGGATCATCTTTTTGTCAGGGAGATCGGGATTGATAAAGCGCTGGTAGATGTCCCGGACAACATTGGTTGCTGGGACAAGGAGAAAGCTGTTGGCAGTCGAAATGATAATGGCGACGATGGCTGCCATGAGAGCACACCCTACGGCGACAGGAACACCCTGATGGGCGACAAAAATGATGATTCTCCCTGCATCTGAGGTTTCTAGACCTTTGAAATAACTGCTTCCGACAATGGCGATAGACTGGAGGACCACACCCAATAAAATGACACCGATGACCCAACCAATGACGGATTTTTTGGCCTCCCTTTCGTTTTTGGCCGAAAAGAAACGCTGGTACATGTTGCTGTTTCCTAGTGCTAAGAGGAGCGTTGGGACAAAATATCCCATGGCCTCAATCCAGGTCATGTTTCCCAGAATGGCATGCGCCCGCGGTGTCACGTTGGCCACGATGGTCTCGAGCCCACCGGCAGTTTTGATGATAAACGGGAGAGCCAGGGAAATTCCAGCGATCATGACGATCCCGTTAAAAATATCGAGATAGGCGACAGACAACATCCCGGCAAGCATGGTGTAAAAAATGACAAAAACTGCGACAATGAGGATAGCTTCCTGTTCTCCTATTCGGCCGTCTGTCACAAGGTTAAGAACCCAGCCGCCACCGCGGAATTGATAACTGACGATTGTGACATAGGCGATGATAGTGGTTATTGTTGCGAATATTCTGGCCCATTTGTTGTAACGGGCTTCCATAATGTCAGGGACTGTAAACTGACCAAATCTTCGAACACGTCCTGCGACGAAATAGACAACAATAATTCCTATCCAGCCACCGGCGCTTCCTATGAGGGAAGAATATCCATGATTGTAGCTGAGATTGGATACACTGAAGATATCTCCGGAACCAATCCATGACGCCAGGAGTGTTCCGACGAGGACTGGTGCGGTCAAAGTCCGGCCGGCGACGAGGAAATCCTCTTTTTTCTTCAGGCGCTTGGATATTCTCAAGCCGAAGACAACGAGGATAAGAAGGTAAACTAGAATAGTGATCAAATATGTCACAAC
>CAZLLG010000162.1:0-8672 GCA_964560275.1 uncultured Eubacteriales bacterium
TTTTGAATACAGAAATGTGACACCGGGAAAAACTCTCCCATTGTGTTATGACTGTCATACCAAACATTTTGTCCTCCTTCATGATCATCCGGAGTCTTCTGTTCATGAAGCTAACATTGGCGTGACATGTGGGATCTGCCATGCTGAAGTTCGAGTCAGAGGAATTCTTAATGGAACATCACTCGGAAAGATTTCCGGACACCGCAAAGGTGATTTATCTCAAAAATTTGACATGGACGTTTGCATCTCCTGCCATTATGGAGATTCTGCACACGGGTCCAAACGAGCCTACAAGGAATACTGCTCCCGTTGTCATGATGTCAGTCAAAAAGGAGACAAAGTTTTGGGCCCCATTCACCTCGATTCCGTTCGGTGGGCGAGATTCAATTATGTTGGGAGTGGTTTGGTTATTTTTTCTCTTCTTGGTCTGGGAGTGTTTATCGGTAAGAGGACACGTAAAAAGTTCATTCAGAAAATACTCGCATGGATAAACACTCAAAAGATTCAAGAGGAGTCCAAGGAAGGCAGTGATGAGCAGCCCGAATAAGAGATTAGCTATGCTCTTTGACCTGCAAAAATGTATAGGGTGCATGACCTGCGCCGTAGCCTGCAAAAGCGAAAACGATGTCCCCTTGGGCGTATGGAGGAGCTGGGTAAAAAAAATCGAGAAAGGCCGATTTCCTGACACACGAGAATATTTCCTTCCAATCGTCTGCAACAACTGCGAAAAACCAATCTGTGTAACTGTCTGTCCAGTTAACGCTGGAATCAAACGTCCGGACGGGATCGTCTATATCGATCCACACAGATGCATTGGATGCCGATATTGTATGGCGTCCTGCCCTTATGGAGTCCGCTACATACACCCGAAGAAAAAAATTGCAGAAAAATGTTTTTGGTGTCATCACCGTGTAGATGCCGGACTCAATCCAGCCTGTTCCTTGGCCTGTCCCACAGGAGCCATCCTTTTCGGGGACAGGAATGACCCAGAGAGTGACATATCAAAGACCATCGCAAAGAATGCCGTCCAGGTGATCAAACCAGAGATTGGCACGTCTCCTCAAACATTTTACATCGACTTGGATATCGATAGTGTCGAAGCCAAAAAGGAAAAAGAGGGCTAGAGAGAGAAACGTGGAAAGCCAAATCCTATATAACACCTTTCAGCAGGAAGCTTTCGGCATTTTTATCGCAATCTATTTTTACCTCACAGGGCTAAGTGCTGGATCATTCATCCTCTCCACTCTTGCCTACGGCTTTGGTATGGAAAAATTTAAGCCCATAGCCCGGATAGGCGTTGTTCTCGCTACGAGTCTTCTTGTCATGGCTCCCCTCTTTCTCCTTCTTCACATAGGCATGCCTCAAAGAGCCTGGCATCTTTTTACCTACCTTAACTTTTCATCCCCTATCACATGGGGGACCTATCTCCTTATACTTTATCCTGTTAACTGTCTCATTTACGCCTATTTTATGTTCAAAGAGAAGAGCAAGCAAACAAGGATTTTTGGATTTATAGGCATTCCTCTAGCGATTCTTGTTCACGGATATACAGGGTTTATCTTGGCTTTCGGGAAAGCGAGGGCTCTCTGGAATACGGCGTTGATGCCCATTCTTTTTCTTGCTTCGGCCATTGTCTCCGGTATCGCTTTGATGATATTGGTCTACAGCATCAAAGAGCGTTTCTTTTCTAAATCTAAATCTATAAACCGGGATCTAGTTTTCAGTATGGGAAAACTGCTGGCATGGGCGATAGTATTTGATCTGTTTCTCGTTGGCTGCGATCTTATTGTGTTGTCCATTTCTCATGCTGATGCACAAGCCGCCGCTCATCTGCTCCTTTTCGGACAGTTCAGCCTCATGTTTTTACTCATAGAAAACTTCCTCGGAAAAATTGTTCCACTTTTTCTTCTGTTTGTTCCAAGGTTCAGAACGTTGACTACAGTCATTATTGCATCGATTCTTGTTTTTATCGGAATCTTTTTTATGAGATATGTCGTCGTTTTGGGTGGAGAATCTATCCCGCTCATATAAAGGTATCGTGCATGAAAAAAATAAGTTATTCGAGACGCCGTTTCATGAAGACCGGCTTAGCCTGTCTGGCAGGTACAGCTCTGGAGGGAAAGGTTCTTCAAGGGTACACATCATCTCAATCCAAAAAAGCTGTTTCACGGACGTCGCTAAAAAACCTCCGTGTTTTTCCAACAACTTGTAGTATATGTGAGGCAGGATGTGGCATCTTAGCGTATTTAGACGGAGATCGTTGTATCCAGATTTTAGGAAATCCCGATCATCCGATTAACAAAGGAGGCATTTGTGCTAAAGGAATTGCCGGTTTAAATCTGGTCTATGATCCGGAAAGACTGCTTTTTCCCATGAAAAGAACTGGCCCAAGAGGAGACGGCCGCTGGACAAGGATCACTTGGGATGAAGCCCATGAGATAATGATCTCCCATATTCACCCATTGAATATGGGGAGTCAAAACTCCAGTTTTGTATTAGACCAGGGGCAGTTCGATCCTCTCTTAGATCGGTTTATCCAGGCTATGGAGAATCCTTCTATTGTAGACCGCCCCGCTCTAAAAAGAAAAACCAAAGAACTGGCCTTTAGAAAAATGACCGGGTTCCCATCTCTTATTCCTGATTTTAGCAGGAGTCGAACCATTCTCAATTTTGGGGCCAATCCTTTTGCGCATCACGACCAATTTATCGGTGCGGCTGGCCGTCTGATGAAAGCTCAAGTGGAAACAGGGGAAAAACTTTTCAGCTTTGATGTCCGGATGTCGGAGACAGCCACAAAAAGTCATCTCTGGATTCCAGTGAAATCCGGAACCGATGGAATTGTAGCCCTTGCTTTAGCTCACACGATAGTTGAAAATAATCTTGTTGACTCGGATTTCATTTCTAGAAGAACAAATACGTCTCTCTCAGACTTAAAATCCCATCTCTCGGACTACCATCCTTCGAGGGCCGAAGAAGAAAGTGGAGTCAAGGCATCTGTCATCGAAAAAATTGCCGTTGAATTTGCCACCCAGAAACCTTCTGTAGCCATAGCCGGCGGAGGTGTTTCAGACCAAAAGCATGGAGTCAGGAATATCAGCAGTGTTCTTCTCTTGAATTGGTTAGTCGGGAATCTGGAAAAAGAGGGAGGCCTCTTTTTTTCACGCACCCCCGAGACGATATTTTCTCGAAAAAAAGGAGCTCAAAATTTAAAAATACTTAATGGAACCAGAGATTTGGTCGATTCCAACACACAAGCAAAAATTTATCTGACATACAAAACCAATCCTGTGTTTGACGAACCCAATAATCGTGTTGTCCAGCAGTTCTTCAAGGATGAAACTAAAGTGAAATTTTTAGCTGTTATGGACACTCACATGACAGAAACAGCACTATTGGCAGACCTTGTTCTTCCCGCTGCTACATATCTCGAAAGTTGGGGATTAGAGTACGCTCCATCACTAGACCAAACCAATGTTTTAAATTTAAGGCAGCCGGTTGTCTCTCTTCAAAGTCCGGCCAAAATATTAAGATCTCCTGATTTCGAGGTAGGCAAAGTCATAAATCCAAGTTTTCTTCCCTTGGGAGAGGCTAACGAAATCGGCAATATCTGCATCGAATGGGCCAGGAGGCTAGGCAGAAAGGTCAACACAAGCTTTTCCTTCAAAAATACTTTAGATTTTTATTCTCAAAAAGTTGAACAAATGTTTAACACCTCAGCTTTTGGAGGATTCAATTCTCTCAAAAAAACAGGTTTCTGGAGCGAGAGCTCCGGTATCCAAAATTTTAAGCCGGCCCCAAGAAAAACCGATCTTGCCAAGATTTACATCAATCCCGTTCTTTTTAAAAAGACCGCTGAGCCTTTAGATAAGAAAAAGAAGTCAGAGTTTTTTCTCACAACTTACAGAACCGGTTTCTTTGCCAATGAGACTCAAAACTCTAAATGGCTCAGGGAAATCGCACATGACAATCCGTTATGGATAAACAGAAGTGCGGCCGAAAAACTGGGCATACACAATGGTGACCAACTGCGTATCACTTCCCGAGACATTTCGCTTGTCACAAAGGCTTTGGTGACAGATAGAATTCACCCAGAATCTGTGGCTCTCGCTCAAGGTTTTGGACACACCGCAATTGGACATATTGCTAAGGCAGAAAGATTTAAAAGCAGCGACCATGACACATCTCTCCTGTGGTGGGAAAAAGAAGGAAAAGGCATAAATCCAAATGAGCTCATAATGGGCCATCGTGATCCCACAAGTGGCCTTTTTTCCTCAAAAGACACTTTTGTAACGATTGAAAAAATATAATGGAAGTATGAAGTCATGACAAAAAAATTCATATCATACCTGTGCAGTGTTTTTCTTTTAAGTTTAACTCTCTTTCCCTATGGACTAGAAGAACCTGTGTTGAATGGTGTTATCAAAAGACTTACACATTCAGGCAACAATTCCGCACACTTTCCATGCCTGAGCGACCTGGGAGATAAAGTGATCTACATCCTGGAAACAGATGAAGCTGAAGGGCTCACCAAGAGCATTCAAATCCTGGATGTCGAAACAGAAGTAGAAAGCGAACTCTTCCGGAGCGGGAGGAAACCCGCTCCCCCGCCTTTCGATGATTCATTTCTTTATGTCGGCACTAAACCTCCAATTCTCAGTGGAGATGGGCAGATTGCCGTTTTTTCTCTAAGTCTTGGAGAACCGACAAAAATTCCTGATCACTATTTGGCTGTTGCCCATATTGACGGCTCTTCATTCAAACTCTTTCCGTTTCCCATCGAAACCCTTGAAGAAAAAGACCTAAAATCCTATAAATTTGTCGATACTGACTGGGAAAGACTGTCCTATTACGCTGTCAACTTTGATGGCAGCAGGATTGCCTGTGTCGCCAAAGGGTTTCATGGGCCCAGCAGTTACGGAAATCCGAGTGGAATAATTGTGCTCGACATGATTACTGAAAAACAGCACACCCTCTTGGCACCTGATTTTGTGAGTGGAGAGTGGACCTGGCCAGACTCTCCCAAACGTCCTCTTACCGGAGGTGGATGGGGCTTTGGATTGAGTGGAAACGGACAAAAAATAATATTTGGAGCACAATCCTCCCCAGACAAAACTGATTATGACCTTTACTCAATGGACTGGACAGGAGACAATATTACTAAAGTCACCGACTTCAAAGACCGCTGGTTCAGCTTGGCCGACATCAGTCACAGCGGCGATCAGATATTGTTTTACTACACCGGACAAAAGAAACAGGCTATTGGTTCATATCTTCTCCAAGAGAACAGTCAAGACATCAAATTTTTACAAACCCCCTCAGGATCTTGTATTGAATTTTTCGATATGTCGGGAAACGGAAACACGGTTGCATATCTTCAAGGATATTCCGGCAAAATATTTGACATTCAAACTGGAGAGGCCTATACGGCTTTTAACGAGAACACGGATGGGTACGCCAAAGGAATCTCTCCAATGGACTTTCCAAGATTCCCATCATTCTGGTGCCCTAAAATTTTAAACCAAACAGGAGACCGGATTTTACTTATTGGATTTCCTGCAGGAAGAACATCCCCAGAAATTTATATGCTTTATCTCAATAAATAGGAAAACAAGCTTAGGGAGATGCAAAAATTTAAGTTTAAGCGTCCTTTTTGGATTTTAATGAGCTTTTTCACCTTGATTTTTGTTCTCGGAGGCAGCTTTATCGTCCTCTCTTTGACCCGGTACACGGCCCGGCATGAAAGGTCCTGCAAACAGTGCCATCCCCAAATTTTTCAACTCTGGAAAGATTCCAAAGGACACCCCTCCAAAGAAACGAGCTGCTTCAGCTGTCATTCCTCAAGTCATCTTGTGGTCCCTCCGGAATATCTCGCCGATGACGATCTCACGTCAAAACGATGTCTGGCCTGTCATGAAGCTGTTCTGGATTTTGGATATATGTTTAAGAAGAAAATCATCAATTTCAACCACCGCCAGCATATCCATGAAGGACTGATGTGCGTGGACTGCCATCGATCGGCTGGACATGAATACATGACAGATGGCACAAATCGCCCCACAATTACGGAGTGCCAGGACTGTCATTTACGGGAATTTGAGGGACTGCCAAAGAATCAAAAATGTTTAAACTGCCATGATGTACTTCTGACACGTGGAAAAAATGATTAGGACAATCGATATATTTATCATTTTCTTGACTCTTGGAGTCTTCATCTGGGGAGTCAGAAGGCGTTTTCGGTTGTGGACGGTAGGGACAAACGAAAACCGATCCGGTCTGGCCAAAGACAGACTCAAAGCCCTTTTTGTCGAAGGGATAGTACACCAGAGGATATTACAGGACAAGTATCCTGGATTTCTCCATCTTTTTATTTTTATTGGTTTCCTCCTACCTTTGGTGGTCGTCATTACTACTCAGGCCATGTTTTCTTTGCCGCTTATTCCTGCACAAATTCTTTCTCTGCTCTTAGACCTTGTGGGATTTCTGGCGATAATTGCCATTGTTCTCTTTCTTTTCAGAAGATATGTCATCCGCCCCACAAGGCTGGACAACCGGCCAGAAGACCTGGCCGTTCTCCTTCTTATCCTAGCTATCCTGATAACAGGATTACTTCTGGAAAGTCTCAAACTAACCGTGATAGGTCAAGAGGTCTCGGCATGGGCACCCGTGGGACGTATCGTTTCCGGTTTAGTCCAACTATTTGGTCTTCAAACACAGACACAAGGCCTCCTGGCGGAAATCGTGTTCCGGATTCATTTCTACCTTGTCCTCAGCACCATCGCTTACATTCCCTTCTCTAAATTGTTTCATATAATCAGTTCCCCATTGAACATGTATCTCCGCAGTTTCAAAGATAAAGGAGCCCTGTCTTTTATCGACCTGGAAGATGAAGAGGCCGAAACGTTTGGTGTCGCCAAGCTGGAAGAATTCACCTGGAAACAACTGCTGGATCTGGATGCGTGTACTCGGTGTGGCCGGTGTCAAGATCACTGCCCCGCTTTTTTGACGGATAAGCCCCTGTCTCCCAAAAAGTTGATTCAAGATCTTAAAGACCATATGCACACACGAGCACCTCAAATTCTTCAGTCCAGGGAAAGTGAAAAAGAGGACGAAGTCCAGATCGATCTGATGAAAAAGGTGATAGAGGAAGACACGCTCTGGGCATGTACAACATGCCGTTCCTGTATGGACCACTGTCCCGTCTACGTCGAACACACGGATAAAATCATCGATATGAGGCGTTACCAAGTCCTGATGGAAAGTAGGTTCCCCGAAGAACTCACAGCAGCCTTTAAGGGGCTGGAGAGAAATTCCAATCCATGGGGTTTGGGGCAAGACACTCGAGCCGATTGGATTCATGAACTGGACATCCCAACTATGGCAGAGAGTCAAGATGAAGATATCGACCTTTTGTTTTTTGTCGGATGCATCCGGTCTTATGATGACCGCAACAAAAAAGTCGCATTGGCCATGACAAAAATCCTGAATCATCTCGGTCTCAAGTTCGCAATCCTAGGGATTGAAGAGGGATGCTGCGGAGACCCGGCCAGACGTGTCGGCAATGAATATCTTTATCAGATCCTTGCTCAAACGAACATAGAAACTTTTCAGAAGTACAAAATAAAAAATATTCTTACCACATGTCCCCACTGTTACAACACACTCAAAAATGAATATCCTCAATTAGGTTTTCAGGCCGAGGTGAGACATCATGCCACTTTTCTCGAAGACGAGCTCAAGAAAGGCACACTCTCGCTCAATTTGTCGTTGAATAAAAAGCTGACTTACCATGATCCATGTTATCTAGGTCGATATGGAGAAATATTTGAATCACCAAGGAAGGTTCTCCAGTCTATCCCTTCTCTCCAGCTTGAAGAAATGAATCGGACAAAAAGGGATTCTCTGTGCTGCGGAGCAGGAGGAGGATGGATGTGGATGGACGAAAAAATCGGAAAGCGCATCAATATCCAGCGGCTGGAAGATGCCCTTGAGACACATCCAGAATGGATCGCCACAGCCTGTCCTTTTTGTGTGACAATGTTCGATGATGCAATTAAAAACACAGATCGGGAAAACGAGCTTAAAATCTGGGATATTGCTGAGCTGGTTGAGCTCGTTTTATTCGGAGCTCCAAACTCAAGTCAATAACTTCTGAAATGCTCTGGCGGCTCTGTCGACATCATTTTCATCGACGTCTTTGTGGCAGACAAACCGAATCCCTCCAGTCGTAGCCAATGCCAGCACTCTCTCATCTCTGAGTCTGAGCAAAAATTCTGGAATGGTGTATTTGGGATGATCGAATCCAAAAATGATAATATTTGTTTCAACATTATCCGGATCAAGTGTTATTCCAGGATGTTTAACAATTATTTCCGCCAATCTCCGCGCGCGTTCATTGTCTTCATGAAGCCTGTCCCTCATTTCTGTAAGAGCCACTATGCCTGGAGCGGCTATAACACCCACTTGACGCATGCCACCTCCAAGAGCTTTCCTAAGCCTTCGACCAAAATCAATAATATCCTTAGGTCCGAGGAGAACCGAGCCAACAGGGGCAGAAAGCCCTTTGGACAAACAGAACATGATCGAATCCCCTATCGCTGCATAGTCTTTAATCGAAACACCAGAAGCAGCACAGGCATTAAAGACCCTTGCTCCATCGAAATGGATTTTGAGAT
>CAZLLG010000163.1:0-5015 GCA_964560275.1 uncultured Eubacteriales bacterium
TGTCCCCAATTATTATGTCCCCAATTATTACCAAAATGTTGAGATGTGATCCTTTCGGTTCTTCAGTTCATTGACTTCAAAAATTGGCTATTGTAAGATAGCTGAACTTAACTGCTTTTAGTGCAGTCATTTGCGATGGAATACTTAGAGAGAAAATGAACAAAAACGAATCGAAAGACACAGAAAATAAATCTGAAAAATTTCCTATACATTTTGATTTTTCTTCTTATGAAAAACAGATTTATAACAAGTGGATGGACCACGATGCATTTGCAGCTCTTCCGGACAGCCGAGAAAACTCTAACGTTATCATGATGCCACTGCCTAATGTGACACGTGCCCTGCATATGGGGCAAGCCATGGATAACGTCATGCAGGACCTCTTGATACGATGGCATAGGATGATGAGGGATAATTCCCTGTGGATGCCCGGCACCGACCATGCCGGGATAGCGACTCAGGCTGTTGTTGAGAAGAGGCTTTTCGAGTTGGAAAAGAAAACACGGCATGATATTGGCCGCGAAGCCCTGGTGGAGAGAATCTGGGCATGGAAGGATGAATACCAGCAGCGGATTTTCGAGCAGTTGCAGATCATCGGTAGTTCTTGTGACTGGGGCCGCGTGCGATTCACAATGGATGCGGTCTGTACAAGGGCTGTAAGGGAGGCTTTTTTCCGCCTGTTCCGTGACGGCTTGATTTTTCGTGGAGATCGCTTGGTCAATTGGGATTGTCAACTGCAGACTGCGGTCAGTGATGATGAAATCATTTATGAAAAGATCCAGGGACATTTCTGGCTAATTCGGTATCCTATTGTCGATCCAAAACCGGGTGAGCCTGAGTTTGTCTCAGTGGCGACAACGCGGCCTGAAACCATGCTGGGAGATACAGCCGTGGCTGCCCATCCCGATCCTGAAGGAGAAATGGACAGACTTCTTCGCGAGCTGCCAAAACGAATAAAATCCGCCCCGAAAAAGGACAGGCCCCAGCTAGAAGAAACGCTTGAGGATATAAAAACGAAAAAGAAAGATCTCCTCCCGCATCTTCTTAAACTTAGAGAGATGGCTGAGAACGGCCGTAAGGTTATGCTCCCTCTTCTAAAAAGAGAACTGCCGCTAATCCTCGACTCTTGGGCCAAGCCCGAACTCGGATCTGGGTGTGTCAAGGTCACACCGGCTCATGATCCTAATGACTATGATGTGTGGAGCCGTCATAAAGACAAGATCGACATCATCAATATATTAAATCCGGACGGGACTCTCAATGAGAATGCTGGCCCCTACGGCGGTCTGGACCGATTTGATGCACGTGAGCAAATTGTTGCAGACCTGGTAGCGCAAGGTTTAATGGAGGAAATAGAAGATAGAGAGATTGAAATCGGCCATTCCGATCGTTCCAAAAGCCCGATAGAACCCTATCTTTCCAAACAGTGGTTTATCCATATGGGAGATGTAGATGGAGGCATCCTCTGTGGTGCCGACACTCAGAACGAATTCCGTGCTCCAGGCCTTGCCCAGGCTGCCATTGACGCTATCGGTAGCGAGTACGAAACGCCATCAGGAAGACGGTTGACGTTCTATCCAGACCATTCCCGGTATGGAGGGACATACAGCAGTTGGCTCACGGAGAAAAGGGATTGGTGTATAAGCCGCCAGCTCTGGTGGGGCCACAGGATTCCCATCTGGCATAAAAGCTTTTTTGCTGAAGAGATCGAAAAAATTGTTGAGACATTACCGCAAAGCGATCAGATGCTGAGTTGGCTTGCGGATTCTGATGGAAAACTTTACAGCCTTGTTGATTTCGCAAAACTGGAAAAGACTAGAAGATATGACCTGCTTGTCTCTCTAAGAGACAGTCAGGCCGAAGAACAATATGCCGATCAACTCGAATCCCTGGGATTGAAGCAAGATCCAGATGTTCTCGACACCTGGTTCAGCTCCTCTCTCTGGCCGTTCAGCACTCTGGGTTGGCCAAATCCGGAAACAGCCTTAGTGGACAAGGGGCAGAGGCCATTGGGTGCTGAAGGTAACAACAAAAATAGTTTAGAATACTACTATCCGGGAACCTGTCTCGTCACGGCACGCGATATCATCACTCTCTGGGTGGCGCGCATGCAGATGATGGGATTGTACTTGCTTGGTGATGTCCCCTTTACGGACTGTTTTATCCATGCCAACATCCAAGACGGCAAGGGCGAGCGGATGAGCAAAAGCAAGGGAAATGGCATCGATCCTGAGGATATCGTCGAAAAATATGGAGCTGATGCTATGCGGTATGTTCTCTGTGACATGCAGACAGGCACACAGGATATCCGCCTTCCAGTTCAAGCCATATCTCCTTTTACGGGAGAGATGGTCGATCTGGCTACAGCTAAACACGGGCAGACTATTTTTACGTATATCTGTCCCGGAAGCGGTAAAGAGTTTGATGTTTTAGGCACCATTCCGGATATGCCTATGGCTAAGATCATCAGTGAGCGGTTTGATGTGGGGCGGGCGTTTTGCACAAAGCTTTGGAATGCTGCTCGTTTTGCCTTGATCAATCTTGGGGAGCTGACTTTTTCTTCTTTGGATCCAGACCAGTTGGAGCCAGAAGATCGATGGATTCTTTCTCGACTATCGCGCGTGATTGATAAAGTCACACACCAGCTAAAAATTTATAATCCCTCTGCAGCTATTGGAGAAGCCAGAGAATTCTTCTGGTCCGAACTCTGTGACTGGTATCTGGAATTTATCAAACCTCGCTTTAAAAATGAAGATTCGGCGCCCGTAGCGCGGACGGTTTTATCGCTGGCTATCGACCAGGTTCTTAGGCTTTTTCATCCCTTTGTCCCTTACATCACCGAGGTCCTCTGGGAGAGACTCCAAAACCAGTGCCCAACTCGAGGTCTTTTTGAACCTCTTCCTTCCTCGAATATTTTGATAAATGCAGCTTGGCCGGATGCTGTGCCGGATTGGGAGGACTCGACAATTGAATCAAATTTCACTTTAGTTCAAGAAGTGATCCGATCCATCAGAGACATTCGATCCCAATACAACATTCCTCCCCGAAAGGCACTTGAAGCTCTCATTAAGGCAGAAAGTGAAGAAACTATAGTTTTGAACCGATTAAAAAACTTGGTGCTGAACATGGCCAACTTGTCTTCACTCACGGTATCAAGTGCTGTGGAAAGGCCGGCTCTTGCTACCACTCAAGTTGTTGGGAATACGGAGATATATTTGATTGGAGTTGTAGATCCGGATAAGGAAAGAGAGCGGCTAGAAAAGCAGCGCATAAAACTCGAGAAAGAGTTGGAAAAATCCAAGTCCAGGTTGGCTAATGACAGCTTTATCAGCAGAGCGCCTGCAGAAGTCGTCGAAGCAGAAAAAACGAAACTCAAAGAGATTCAAATCCAGATAGAACTTGTGGACAAAAGTCTTCTTGCATTGGATGATTTATAAAAACTGGCCGAACTGCTCACTGTATATACTCGCCCAAAAGATCTTTTAGCAGCTCAAGGCAGGGAAAGCTCAACAGGAGGCTGAGACATCTCGCTGAAGGCTTGCCTTCATCAATTAAAACGATTAAACTTCCCTTTACACACTTTTTTACACATCAGGTACAGGCAGAAATGAAGATTGCGTTTATTCTCGGTACGAGACCGGAGGTCATCAAGCTGTCTCCTATCATTAAGGTTTGCCGGGATCAAAATGTGGATTTTTTTGTGGTTCATTCGGGCCAGCATTTTTCCTATGAGATGGACAAAATTTTTTTTGAGCAGCTGGATCTGGCTCCCCCGGAATACAATATCAACACGAGCAAACTTCTGACTGTCGGCGTGGTAGAAAAGAACACACAAAAGGAGATATTTGAAAATCCCGACGGCTGCATCCGTCATGGGAAGCAGACGGGTCTTATGCTGGGAAAAATCGAGGAAATCCTCTTTAAGGAGAACCCTGCCTTTGCGATCGTTCAGGGAGATACAAACACGACGCTGGCCGGAGCCCTCGCGGCCACCAAGCTGCATATCGATGTCGGACACGTGGAAGCCGGGCTGCGGAGCTACGATATGTCCATGCCTGAGGAGATCAACAGGATATTGGTAGACAGGCTCTCCAATTATTTATTCTGTCCGACCAAGCTCCAACAAGACATCCTGAAATCCGAAGGGATTGAAAAACACAAAATTTTCGTTACGGGCAACACGATTGTGGATGTTTTATTCCAATATGAAAATCTCATCGAGGAGAGAGCAGAATCTCTTTTGAAAAAACTTGAGCTGGAACCCAATGGTTATTTTCTTCTCACTATCCACAGGGAAGAAAACGTGGATCACTTGGATAACCTGAAGGACATCGTGTTGGCTGTGGACAATATCGTCAAGGAACTTGAGGTGCCCGTAATCTTTCCCATTCATCCGCGGACAGAGTCGAAAATCTATGATGTTGTCGATACAGGAGATCTCTCCATCCGCTTTATCAGGCCACTTGGATTTATCGAATTTATCTCTCTTGAAAAAAAAGCGAAAATCATCTTTTCGGATTCGGGAGGCGTTCAAGAGGAAGCCTGTGTGCTGAGAACACCCTGTGTGACTTTACGGACTACAACGGAAAGACCGGAGACCCTAGAGTTCAACGCCAATATTCTCAGCGGTCTAAATAAAACCGAAGTCATGAAGAGTGTCAAATATATGCTGGGCAGAAAAAGAGACTGGCCCAATCCCTTCGGCAAAGGAGATACGGCCCAGCAAATGCTTTCCATCCTGAAGAAAAAGAAGAGGAAAAAAAATACGTGAGGAATTCTTAAAGAAACCATGCTCCTCTGAGATAAAAATGCTCTCTTAAGCGCATATGTACATGCTTTAAAAGATAAAAGTCAAAAGAGCAGAAAATTGCCACAAATTATATCACCTTTTAAGGTGAAAATATCTGGGGAATATCCCCCCTCTTAATCGCCTCAAAAGGCGATTGTTCTCATTTTTCGTCCCTGTCAGTATAGGATTGTGAAAGATCTCTCTATCTCTGTGCGAAAAGGAACAT
>CAZLLG010000163.1:5025-8666 GCA_964560275.1 uncultured Eubacteriales bacterium
AGTGAAAAGATGAATGCTATAAAGTCTTGGGGGATTATTGGCGGCGGGATTCTTGGCATGTCCCTCGCTCTCCAATTGGCCCAGGATGGATATGATGTAACTCTTTTCGAAGCCGAATCCAGCTTTGGGGGACTCACTAGCCCCTATTTGGGACCGGATTTAACCTGGGATAGATACTACCATGTTATCCTTCAAACGGATTCGCTCATCCAAAGTCTTCTTAGGGATCTCGACCTGGAAGATGACATCCAATGGATAAAGGCGAAAAGCGGTTTTTATTCCGAAGATGGATTTACTTCCATGTCGAATATTTGGGAGTTTATACGCTTTCCACTCCTCAATTTCTGGAATAAACTGCGTTTAGGACTGACAATCTTGTATGCCTCGAAAATAAAAAACACAAAAAAACTCGAAAGCCAATCCCTAGAGGAATGGTTGACTAAATGGTCGGGAAAGTCCTCTTTTTACAAGATCTGGCTTCCTCTCCTGCGTGCAAAACTCGGTGATGCCTACAAAAACACATCTGCCTCATTTATTCAGTCAGCCATATCCAGAATGTATTCCGCAAGAGAACAAAATCAGAAACAGGAAAAATTCGGGTATGTTCCAGGGAGTTATGCGACAATTCTCCCGAAGTTCACACAATTCCTCAAGGATAAAGGAATCAAAATCAAGAGATCTTATCCGGTCAAAACGGTTAAGATGGCAGAGAATAATCTTCTAGCTGTCTCAGGATTAAATGGAAAAGGCGAAATTTTTGACAGGGTCATTTTAACTATTCCTTCCCCTCTTGTGGCATCGCTTTGTCCGGAATTGTCGACAGACGAAAAAACCCGTCTAAGCCGAACACCATATATGGGCATAATCTGTGCGTCCTTTTTAGTCAAAGATCCGCTTTCAGGCTTTTATATCACCAACATTGTAGATGGACAGATTCCTTTCACGGCTGTGATTGAGATGACCGCCCTGATGAACCGGGATACTTTCCAAGGACATTCATTAGTTTATCTGCCCAAATATGTAACGTCTTCTGATCCTCTTTTTGAGATATCCGACAAAGAACTCGAACAGCACTTCATCCAAGGTTTTCTCAAGATGTATCCTAGGTTGAGGCCAAAGGACATCACCTGTTTTCGGGTGGCAAGAAACAGGTTTGTGTTCAGCCCGCCGCAGCAGAACAAAGATGTTCCCTCTGCTTCATTTGTCACCTCGGTCCCAGGAATTTTTACCGTCAACTCATCCTATATATCAGAAGGCACTCTGTGTGTTAATGAAATCCTCGCACTCAGCAGGAGAGCTTTGGATAAGATCTTGTAAAAGTGAAATGAGATGAGTGAACTACGAGACATAAAAAAGCCTTTGGCCAGCATCTCTCTGGACATGGATAATTTCTGGGCCTATCAAAAAATGCACAATGATCCCGGCTGGGAAACATTTCCTTCATATTTTGACCGGTTTATCCCTTTTATCCTGGAACTCCTCCATGACAAGAAGAAAACAATCACCTTTTTCATTACAGGTCAGGATGCATCTATGAAGACACATGACACACATTTAAAATCCATTGTGGATAATGGACACGAGGTGGGGAATCACTCTTTTAAACATGAATCATGGCTCGAGCTCTATCCCAAGGAAGATATCCAGAAAGAGATCAAAAAAACTGATGAACTTCTTTTCCAAAAGACAGGCAAAAAGCCTGTTGGTTTCAGGGGACCCGGATTCAGCTGGAGTTCTGCCGTATTGGAGGTGCTCTCTGAATACGGATATCTTTACGATTCATCGGCCCTTCCGACATACATCGGCCCCCTGGCAAGATTATATTATTTCTCAAAGTCCAAACTTTCTGCTGGAGATAAGAAGAAAAGAAAAAATCTGTACGGCTCATTCAGCCGCGGGAGATTATCCGTACAACCATTTTTCTGGAAATTGGGACCAATTATAAAACTCCTGGAAATACCTGTGACAACCATCCCCTTTTTTAAGCTTCCATTTCATATGAGCTACCTTCTCTATCTGAGCCGGATTTCCCCAAAACTTATGATGGCCTATCTTCAAACGGCGATACATCTTTGCAGATTGAACCATGTTTCTCCAAGTTTCCTTCTTCATCCCCTCGATTTGATGAGCGGAGACCAGCTTCCCGAGCTCTCATTTTTTCCTGGAATGGATATCCCAACTGAAACAAAACTAGCCTTATTCCATTCTGTTATTGAAAAACTCGATTCGTTTTTCACCCTGACTTCCATGCGCACACTGGCAGACAATATTCTCTTAAATGGGAACAGGTTAAAACTCATTTATCCAGGACCAGACAAACACATCCCGAAGAATGAGGTGAAGAATGAATAATCAATCAACAGTTCAAACCAACCGGAAACATTCCGTTTCGATTGTGGTGCCCGCATACAATGAAGAAGCGATAATAAAGGAAAACTTGAATGCGCTCTACAGCTATATGGAATCTCTGGAGAAAAAGTTTTCCTGGGAAATCATTATTATCAACGACGGCAGCATAGACCAAACAGGAAGGTTGGCTGAAGATTTTACTCATAGCCGCAAACATATTCATGTGTATCATCACAGAGTGAATTTCGGACTCGGACAGGCTTTGAGAACAGCTTTAAACCGATGCCATAAGGAATATGTGGTGACCATGGACCTCGATCTGACCTTTTCACTAGAGCACATCGAACTCCTCCTTGACGAAATCATAACCACGCAAGCGAATATTGTCATCGCTTCTCCCCATATGAAGGGAGGACAATTAATAAATATTCCCTTTTTGAGAAAAATTATGAGCAAGTTTGCCAATCGTCTTCTCTGTCTTGTGGCACCGGGAAAAATCCGAACTCTTACCGGCATGGTCCGTGCCTATAATAGAAAATTCGTAAAGAAGCTAAATTTAAAGGCTATGGATATGGAGGTCAATCCGGAAATCATTTATAAGGCCCAACTCATGCGTGCAAGAATTCTCGAAATCCCGGCAAAGCTGGACTGGAGTTATTTTAAAAAGGACGGCAAATCAAGACGCTCCGGATTCCGCATGCTGCGATCTATCATAGCCAGTCTTATGTCAGCATTTGTTTTCCGCCCTTTTATGTATTTTTTTGTCATTGGAATGTCCTTGTTTTGTCTATCCCTCTACATTATCGTCTGGATATTTATTCATGTTTCTTCTGCGTACTCGGCCATTCAGTCGACGAGTGGATATTTTGATGACCGTTTCACCATGGCCGTGGCTGAGGTCTTCAGAAATCGTCCCCACGCTTTTTTAATAGGAGGTTTTGTCCTTGTGATTGCGATCCAAGTGTTCAGCCTTGGGATCCTTTCTCTCCAGAACAAACGGTATTTCGAAGAGCTGTTCCATCTCAATACGACAAAATTCGCGAATAATTCCAAAAATGGAAAGGAATAAAGGTATCAATTAAGAACACATGAAAAAGTCTGGAATATTTATTCCCTTATTTTTTCTTTATGTCATCTTTATCCTTTTTTCTGCATCTGATCAGCTGGATCACGATGAACCGCGCTATCTCCAATTTGCAGACAACATTACACAGGGTTTTTATACCGCAGATGACAACATTGATTTGACAAATCCGCCCCTATATCCACTCATCCTGGCTCCGTTTGTCTTC
>CAZLLG010000164.1:0-8643 GCA_964560275.1 uncultured Eubacteriales bacterium
TGGTTTATCTCCACTGGAAACACCGACTTAAACAGGGGATTATTCCACCAAGCCAAAGAATCCAGAGACCGGAAATTGGCTGTCAATTTCAACACATCGCCTCCGCTCTTGAGAACAATATCCCTGGCCACATTGTAAGTATCGATATCCGCCCTGCGGAACCTATAGATAGACTGTTTAGGATCCCCCACCAAAAACAAAGCGCCCGGCTTCGGCTTGAGCTTCCGCCAGTTTTTCTCTTTCAGATCGCTTCCCGTAAGGTACATCAGCATCTCTGCCTGCACAGGATCGGTGTCCTGGAACTCGTCGACCAGGATGTGCGTATATTTCTTCTGAAAATAGGCCCTTACTTCCGGGTATTCCCGCAGCAGCAAGGAAACAGACAGTAGCAGGTCAGCAAAATTTACAAGCGAATGCTTTTTCCTCTGGTCGTAGTAAAAACGTACCGCTGGCTTTAAGAAATCGATAATCCGGGAATGCCTGTATTCCCTCCACTCGATGATGGTGTTCTTTACTAAATTCTCTTGAAAGGCTTCCAAACTTGCTGCTATCTCTTTAGCCTTATCCTTGTCCGGCCATTTTGTATAAGCCATCCCGAAACCTTTGTCCATATCCTCAATGGTTTCCATCAAGACTAGAGGATTGGAAAATCCGATAATATCCTGCCGATTGAAAATCCGGATCATCTTTATCTGAAAACCGTCCTGTTTACCATCCGCCCTGCTCCTCGGCATGTCCCTACGCATCTCAGCCAAAAAAGCTTCAAGCTTACCCTTTATCGCCTCAAAATCCGGCACGCTCTCCCTTCCCTCCATCAGACTGACTTCGGGAAACTCTGAAATCACAGCAAAGGCATCCTTTAGGTCCTCGGGCTCAAGCCCCACCTCCCCCAACGCCTCAAGCTCAGGCGGATTGTTTTTGCGCACCTCAACCATATAATCCAGCCAGCACTGCTCCCTATAGACCGCATCCTCGATCTCATCCAGCTCTTTAAACTCCGGATCCAGCCCGATTTCGATCGGCCGCTCCTTTAGCATGCGCGCACAGAAGGAATGGATGGTCCCAATAAAACACTGCTCAAGATAGCGGAGACTCTCCCCCAGCCTCCTCTTTTCCTTTTCCTCGCCAGCCTCAGCGTAAGCCCTTTCCAATTTGGTCTGGAACCGCTCCCTCAGCTCTGCAGCCGCCTTCCGCGTAAAGGTTACGGCCGCCATTGTGTCGATGGTGCACACCCCTCCACGAAGACAGGCGATCATGCGCTCCACCAGGCTCCGTGTCTTTCCCGATCCCGCACCCGCCTCAACGAGAAAGGTCGTATCGAGATCTTTTGCGATCCTTTCTCTATCAACGCTATCGGCCGGTTTCATCTACTTAAACTCCTTGAGCCTGTTAAAGACGGCAAAGGCCTCAGGATTGACCTCTATTTTTTCCTTTGTCCTTTCGATCACATCCCGGCCGCAGACTTCAGAATAATCGCAAAAACCGCAATTGTCCTCAGGATTAACCAGGAAAAACCCGGTCTCCAGAAAAGATAAAAGCTCCTTTAAAAGCGCCCGTAGCTCCCTCCGGTCGAAGTTTTCCCGTACGATCTCCCGGCCGTCCCCTTTTCTTGTCGGAAAGGCGTACCCGCTCACCGAAACCCTGGGGGATGATTCTATCTTGAGCTTTTTAAGTATAAACTCTGCCGCTTCCGCATAGAGGGCATGCTGCAGACACTTCCCCTTTCCAAAAAATTCTATCTCTTCAAAAGGAACATAGCTTCCGGTTTTGTAGTCAATGACGCGGAAGTGTCGGCTTCCCAGGCCGTCGATCCGGTCGATTCGGCCCCTTAACTGAAAGACCTGGTCGTCCTCCAACTTGAACCAAAAGCCCTCTGAAATCCCTTCTCCCTCCTCGCCCACAAATCCAAAATTGGCTTCAAAGAGAATAGGGTTAACCGGATAGCTTCGCTTTTCCTCAGCTTTTAAAAATATATCCAGTGCGGTAAATATCTCCCTATTTTCCCTCTCAAAAATAACCTCAGAGGGAGGGGGATTTTCTTCCCGAAATAGCGCGATAATCTTTTGGGCTATATCCCTTATTTCCCCTGTATGTTTCTCAGCAGCCACAATCTCCTCTCTCTCCCGGAGCTGCCTCATAAAAGCGCAGAGGATATCGTGAATGAGCGTTCCCCTCTGCCTTCCATCCAGCCACTGGGCCTTATCCAGAATGATCTCATCCGGCGGCTCGATATCAAGAACATACCCCAAAAAATACCTGTAAGGACATTCGGCCATGGTTTCAAAGCGTGAAGCCGACATGGCGATCTCAGGATCAAAGCAGGGGTGAAATTCGCCCTTTTCCAAACTCACAAGGCCGTCATAGGAGCTAAGGTCCGGCCCCTCCCTTTTGCCCTTGGCATAATCCCCTTGGGTAATATGGGGATAGATCATCTTTATCGACTTTAAAGCGTCTTTAAATCTCTCTTCCCCCGCAAGCCGGAAAAGCCACCAGTCGCTCTCATCCATCTCTACAGATTCAGAGGGGATAAAACCCGAGGAGCGCCCCATAAATGCCCCCAGATCTGTGTAGTCAAGCTCTGCATCTCCCTTAAGCAGCCTATATACCTGAAGCAGAAAAGACGAGGGAAAGGAGGGCCTCTGCTCGATGACATCGTAGGAGGGATAGCTCAGTGTCGCCTTTCCCCTCAAAGACGAAAGAAGAGCGGTCATTAAATAGAGGTTTTCCCTCAGCCGGTCCGCTGTTTTTATTAAATCCCCGGAAATCGCCTCCCGTTCCTCATCTAAAAGGATAGGATCTGGAAGCCGGGAACCCGGCACAGATCCCTGCTCTAGTCCCACAATAAATGTATGCGGCCTTCCCGAATACCCACCGCTTCTAAAAGACGAAAGGAAAACACTGCCAGGCAGAGGCCCTGAGGCTCCAACACAAAGGCTCCCAACAGCACTCTTCAGCCATTCAACAACCTCATCTCTTGTCAACAGTATTGTGGCCAAAGACGACACCTCATCCAACCTGGATGTGATAATCCCAAGCGCTTCACCATCCCTTTCATCCTTCATCCTACAGTTAGCCTTTAAAAAGGAAGAAAGCCCCCTGCAGAGTTTGCCTATTTCAATTTCTTCTTTTTCTTCCCAGGAAGGGAAAGAATCCATAATGGATTTTATCCAAGAGACAACTTTAGTAACGGCTTTGAGATAATCGGTCTCATTCCCCTCTTCTGTCCGCTTCTTAATCTCTTCCTTTAGGGCTTTAAGCCTCTGTTCATAGCGCTCATAACCCCATCCAATCTTAGCAGCCTTAAGAATCCGGCTTATTCGTAAGGAAGATATGGCCTTCCCGTTATCTCCTTTGGGTGTTTTAAGGGACTCGCTTTCCAACAGAGCACAGAAATCTTTGGCTGAATAGTCGTTTTCCATCCAGTCGACAATCCCAGAATAGACCTTCCCAGGAATAGTAAAGCCGATCGGCAATCCCTCTAAAGTCGAAAAAGGAATTCCCATCTTTTCAGATAGCCCGGAAAAAATCGAAGGGTAGGTAGGCCCTCCAGGATGTATGACCTCCACCTGATCCAATGGAATATTGTCTTTAATAACCCTTCTCAGGACCTCCCTGCATTCGTTCGTAGGCCCAAGGGCTTGAAACATCTGCAGAGAATCGTCCTTAAAAGGAGAAGGTGCTTCTTTGAGCGCAAAAAGCCACGGCGCCCGCTCTAAGTTTGTCTTGGATTGAGAGGCTGTCTTTTCACCTTTTGCCCCTGTTCTCAACTGCTCCGGCCTTTCCAGGCCCTCAACCTGCCCGCAGGGAACAAAGATAATATTATCTGTTAAGCTGTTGAGAAATTCATTCTCAACCTTAGAAAACACCTGGTTCTCCAAGCAGAGGTAAATCCTATTTGCCTGCTTCTTTGCGCTCTCTTTTGCCAGAGCATAAAGAAGTGCAGTGTCATAATACTTGCTCTTCTCCAGCGCCTCTTCGTATCTTTCTAAGATAAGCTGTGTTTCCCGGCCTTTATCCTTATCGATAAATTGGCCTACCCTAAGCTCCGCACTCTTTATCCCAGCCCCCCTTAAATCCTGAATAGCTCTGTAAAGAGCGCTTATAATTCCCGACTGGACCTCAAGATCCCCATAATAGACCAGCTCTCCTTCCTCTTTAAGATCCCTAAAGATTGAATTTATAAGAACACGGGTTGCTGTTGAAGAAATTTGCTTTAAGCCCTTTTGAGCAAGCTCAGCCCCTGCCGTCTCCATGGCCAGAGAAGGCAGAGTGACAAAGTGGAGGTTGATCCAAAACTGCCCACTTGCTACAAGGGCCTCTCCTATCTGATGACCGATTTGATAGGAAGGGACAACGAATATTTTTTCATCGAGCAGATGCTGCTGACAAAACTTTTCGAGATAAGATATTAAATTGTTCACCTAATTTTTTTGTCTTTTATTTCGGGAGAGTCCCCATTTTTAATCGATAGTCATATGTGTTTTCTTTTGTACATCTATTGATAATGGTTGTTTCTTCTATAGGTTCTCCCATAGTCCAATACACCAGTCCATCTTCTTCAAAGTAGATATATTTTTGTTTATAAAAAGGTCCTTCATCTCCGTATTGTCGGATATGTTCTGCCAGCTTTATAAATAGATTCTCATCAACTCGATCTCTTACGATATAGTGATGAGGCCAGGTTTTGGCATAAGTCTTTGCAAAAATCCATTCTGAGTCATTGATGAAATCCTTTAATTCTTTCGAGAATTTTCTCATAGCTTCTCTCACGCAGGATCGTTACTGCATTTTTTATTCATGTCCAACCAGTGTTCTGGATATAGTTTTATACACAGAATTTTTGCCTTTTCTTCTGTATAAACAGTTGCATATACCTTCTTTATTTCGTCATCAATATCCAACCCAAGATCCACGAAATAATCAATTTTGTTCTCAGTAGCATTCGTAAAAACCAGCATATATTTCAAATTTGTCTCCTCTGCATTTTTCAGTTTTAGATAATCATAGAGAATTTCATGTTTGAATGTGGAACCATGCTTAATAATAAACTTAAATTCCAACGCTGCTATCAAATTGTGAGATTTGTATTCTCGCGGAAGTTCAAATAAAGAAATATCTCTGCATCTTACTTTCTCGAATTTGTTATTCTCAATAAAATCGGGATTCAAAATCGCGATATCATATCTGGCTCTGACTCCGGTTTTGTCAACTCTCAGTTCTTTCCTTTTAAATCTTTTCAAAGTTGGGTACTCTGGATGCAAAATATTTGTTCTATTTCCATCTTGAGTAGTGTAAAGCTTCGAGAATTCCTTTTGCCTATAGAAGGAATGATAACAGTAGTGATGGAAATCATGTTCATTGAGAAAGAGATCGGGTTTTCTGTGGAACTGGTTGATTATTGTTTTTATGGTTTTGTCTATTAAAGGGCGATAATAAACAATAGCCTTTTCAATATTCCCGATCATATTAGCTTCAAATATTTTTATTATGGAGACAAATCTATGCGAAAATTTTGGATTGCCTGTTTTATCTCCTCTTCATCCATATATTTCTTTAAAAATTCCACCAAATCATCCTGCCGGGGCTGACCAAAGACCATTCTGTAAACTGCAAGTGTTTTCTTCAGATCCTGCAATCTCTCTATATCCCGGCTTAAGGGCATACAAGGAACATGTCTATCGATTTTTGCCCCTTTTTTATCTTCAGGTTCAAACACCCAAAACGGAATTATGTCGTCCTTATCCTTTGGCCGGATATGGATTCCCTTTTCAAACAAATATTTCCATGGATCTTTATACTTTGTATTCTTCTTAAGCTCTCCTAAACCGAACTGCCTTACAATATTCCTTCGAATTACAAGACCCTTATACCTGTGTATACGGCCTTCCCTCTGTTCCAGATCTACAGGATTTGGAGGCAGATTCCAGTGATAAATTGAATGGCAGTACTGATGAAAATCCAAGCCTTCTTGCCCGATAGAAGTTGTAGCCAAAAGAAACGGTCTAAATGGAGAGTTAAAAGCAGCCCTCACCTGATCAGACCGCGTAACCTCCTCATCCCCTTCAACTTTTCCTTCTCCAAGCCTTAAAGCATAGCTGCAACGTACGCGATATGATGTTAAATGTGGCTCCCTCGCCCGCGGTGGTACAAGCACTTCATCAAATTCCAAACTAATCGTCCGAAGAGATATCGCAGAATAAATAGCTTTTGCAATTTCTCGAGCCATTTGACTAAAAGACTTATCAATCAATCCTAGAGACTCTCTCAAAACATGAACATATTCATCCAGGACAGAGCTCAGATTCCCGTTACATCCATAGTCTAGAACTCTTTCCCAGTAAGGTTCCCTATTATCTAGCCCACGTATCAATGAGATAGAGTCCGGCTTGTTGTAAAGAATTCTGAATCCAGCTCCAATCAGTGCAGCTCCTAGCAAGACAGGAGATAAATCAAACTTCTCTTTTCCATCTTTCATTCTGAGAAGACTGCGCAGCCCCACAACTGCAGGAGAAGCTAAAGCAAATTTTGTCAAAACATCTACCAACCGTTTTGGAGGTCTCCCTAAATCTTCAGGATTAAAAAAACAATCCTTAAAACGCTTTACATGCTGCCTGAAAAAAGACTCCCCTCCCTCTTCTCCTCTCTGTATTACGCTATCTTCCCAACGACTTTCCTTATTTTCTCCCCTAAACCACTGACTTATCTTTTCAAAATGATATTTCCTATCAAGTAAGGCCAAGGAAGCCCAATACCAGCGTTTATCAGCCCTCCCTCTTTTATCCTTGTAGTCTTCGATCACATCTTTTAGAATCCCTTCAATTTCCTTTCTGATAGCTGTATTCATAGTTCCAAGTGAAGGAGGCCCATTTTTAGGTATAATTTCAAGGGCAATTTTTAGCGGATCGATTCTGCTAGCTAGAGTTAAACAGGGATAATGAAGGGAAAGATTGGCCATTCCTTGCAGAAGGTTTTCTTTCCTTGTGAATATCAAGAGCGGCTTTCTCGCTCTTCTCATATCCTCATAATCAAAATCAGGTCTTAAATCTCCCTCTCGACTCACCATCCTTCGCTCTGCCTCATAACTGCATATTGTGGATATTGCTTTAGGGACAACCTGCCATGATGAAAAAATTAAGCTTTTCGTATAATCTTTAAGATCGGCTTTTTTAAATACACCTCTCGGTTTGTAATACGGCATGGAAGGAGGAACCCAAAGAAGATTTGAAGTACCCTTATCTAATCCATTATTTATCAGTGTTCTGAGTTTTGGATTAGGCGGAATAATCTCTTTATAGTTTTTAATGACACCCCATTTCAATAACTTATCTGAATTCCTGCGCAGCAAATTAACAATCTTCCGATCGAGATATTTTTCTCTATGCTTCTTTACAAAGCTCCGTTTCAACTCATATTCGTCCATAAAATTTAAAAGATAAGGAGCCGATTTCCAGTATTCAACCATATCATGTGTTCCCAATTCTTGGGCCAGTTTGTCCATTACGGAAAAAGTATCAAGATCCTCAACACTGACATCACAAAACGGCTGTTTCTTTTCTTCTACCATCCCCTGACGATCTTCTGTATAAGCCAGCCGCTCTGTTCTAATCATTACCTTTCGGAGATCTCTTTCAATTCCCCCTTTAATATTTCTTAAATCTTCAAATCTTCTTTCTCCAACAGCAAAAAGTTCTCTCCGAAACAAATCCAATTTATTTTGAAACTGATGAGTCTTTTTCTCGGAATTGAATAAAAACCGTACTGTCCTTATAAAATCTTCATAATGATTGTCGATGTCTCCTTCTTGATGCATGGTATACATTTTATAGGGGGTAGCAGACAATAGAATGATCCTCGTATCTTCGTCTTTATTGACATAGTTAAAAAAATGCTGAGCCAACCGACTCGTTTCATCATCAGCATCAAGAAGATACTTAAACCTTTGGAATTCATCTAGTATGACAATATCCGGCTCTAATGCATCTAAACAAGCTTCAGCCAAAATTGTTCGCAATTCTCCAACTAAACTAGCTGCATCATAGATTTCTTGGCCGGGAGTATTCTTTCTGAAGTAGGCGAATTTATCACATAAATCCTCTACTCGAGATCTAATATCAGGCTTTTCCGCCGATTTATCCGCCTTGATTTGTTTCTCCAAAAAAGTTACAAATCTCTCCGATAACTCTGGATCTATCTCATTCTCGATAGGAAATCTTTTCAAAAGGTTACGCCAACTCTCTTTTCCAGCTCTGTCCTGAAAAATATTTTTTAATCCTGCTCCTCTTATCCCCCAATGATCCCTCAAGATATGATAAAGAAGTGCCCTCTCAAGCATAAGTCCAGCTCTCGAACGCAGGTCAAAAGAAGTACTTGGTGTAAAAGATATAAAGTTAGTTTTCCTTTTTTTTAAGCCAGATATTTTTAAAGGAAGAAGTGTTAATCTCGAGGTCATGGCAAACTGATTATCTTCGGTTATGTTTAAACGGTTTATATTTTGGCTGGCAATATCTCTGTTTGAACAGATATATATCACATCAATACGGGGGACAGTCTCCCAAATATAATCCACTCCCTTGGCAATAATTCCACGCGCAACAAGAGTTTTTCCAAGTCCCACCTCATCTGCAATTAGGAAACGATTTGTAT
>CAZLLG010000165.1:0-8621 GCA_964560275.1 uncultured Eubacteriales bacterium
CTTTCCAACGGACGTAGGGTACGCCAGTTTCGGATGCAAGCTGATCGAGAATGGATCCAGGAGCTTCCAGGATTTGAGTCGCGATGAGTCTTTGGTAGTACCGGCTGACAGCCGCTTGAATCAGAACCTGATGGCCAAACTGCTGTGTAATGACATCTCGAGGGACGGTTTGTCCCTGGAATCCTGGAAAAACAGTGTTGTAATGGGTTCGGATTTCTTGGACCAGTGCCGGATCTTGATAGACAGCCTGTCCGTTCGCATATTTTTCGTAGTAGTGGAGAAGATGGAGCATGGCTGTGGCCCGAATACCCCCATAGCTTTCTCCCACAATCACCACGCGGTTTTGCTGCAGCTCCGGATGATCGGACAAAAAACGAAGGATCACTCTTAAATAATCGGCTCCGTCAAAAAAATAATTATAGTTTTGGGCATTAAATTCAGATTTCCTTAAAGCATCATTGCTGGGATTGTCCATGAGACTGTAAGAAAAACCTGTCGTCCTTGAGTCGATATAGAGAAGGTTGCCGATTTGGGTCCAGGTGTGTGGATTATCTATCACGGAGCTGATTCCTGTGTTTTCGTCTACAAGGATAGCTTTTTTTCCCGTGTATGCACTCATAAGTCCTGAACTGGTCGCTCCTCCGGGACCACCGTTAAAAAAGACAAATAAAGGTTTGGATTCCGGATATTGATCGGCTGCCTGAAAGACATACCACATGCGTGCTTTGGATGAGCGGAGGGCTGTGCGGTTGAAATAACTGCCCGTGTGAAAGTAGGTGTTGATTTCTTCAAGTGTATAGAATCCGGCATCTGCCTGGGGAAGACTCCAAGCCGTATGGAAAAATCCTAGACATATAAATAAAATTAATATCCATTTAAAAATTGAAATATATGACTTCATTCTATCCTCCACAATTAAAATTCGAATTCAAATCCGATATAGGGAATAGTGCTCCACATATGTTCCGATTCATACATGTTGAGCCCTGAAACCCAATATCGATAGAGTTCGTTTTCATAGCCGAGAATGTTGAGTGCCCCGGCAAACAGCACAAGATTGGTATTTTTGAAATAGAATCTTCTATCGACCCTTAACGATAGATTCTTATAGTCATTGAGGTGACCGCTCATGATGTTTTCTAAATCCACCCATGGAAATCCATATTGAATCGATTTTTCTTCATTGACCGGAGTAAAAGCTCTGTTTCCTCCCCAAGTCCAGCGGGCATTAAATTCCCAGAATTTGTTTGGTTTATATCCACCCGAAAGGCAGAAAATTAAGCGGTTATCATACAACCGGTTGCGCCAAACGCCCATCAAATCGCGATATTTTGCCCGATAATAAATCAGGCTCACCAATCCATAGAGTTTTTTGGCTAATTTTTTTTGAATCGTCAACTCGACCCCCCGGGCGTAGGCTCGTCCTTTATCTACAAGCTGTCCCCAATTGCCAAATTTGGCATCGTCTCCGCTCACATCATCTATGACAAAAAAATAGGGGGCCTCTCCCTTCATAGGAAAATTATCGTACTGTTTGTCATAGGCTTCCAAAGTCACTTGGGTGTCATCGTGCAGAAGATAGGTGAAACCTAAAATCAGATGACGCGCCTTCATTTCTTGAAGTTTTTGGTTTTTCGGATGCAGCCTGAGGAGGAATAGCGGCATTTGCTGATAATACAGTCCAAATGCTCCATTCATAGATAGACGGTTGTTCAGCACCCAGGTAAAGGATAAACGTGGTGAAAAGTGAAGACGTTCGGAAAAGGGTACATAATTAAGCCTCAAACCCGAAGAAAAAGAAAAATTTTGAAAAGGATACACCACATAGGTGAGGAATGTGGAAGCGAATGTCCCGTTTAAGGATTTTTCTTCATTATCGTCGTAGGATTCCACGCTCCGGAAACGAATGTTTTGTGCCTCAAATCCAAATTTTATCTGGTGAGAATCAGAAATATTAAAATTATTCACATTGCGAAATGTAAACCATCTATTCCGATAGCTGGAAGAGTGGAGGAGTTCATTGTCAGAGACTTTCCACTCATCCTCTCGACCATCCATAAAAGAATAGGATACGGATGTGTCGGAATATCCACTGCCTCCCCAAAGATGCCGCCAATTGAGGCCGGATGTGACTGTGTTGAATTTTTCGCGATCATAGTCAAATGCACCCATTTCTCTCAATTCTTCACGTTTGTCCGTAGTTTGACTGCTCCCGAATATTGTCAATAGAGAGAGGCTGTTGTTGTTATCCAGGTCATAAAAAAGTTTGCCTTGGATATCTTGGTAACCTGAGTGTCCATCGCCACCTACAATATCCCGTAAGATCTCAAGATAACTTTTATTGGCGGAAATCATCCAGGATCCTTTTTGATTTGGAAAAGGTCCTTCGATCTGTGCTCCATATCCAAGCATACTCAAATTGAGCTGACCTGCGATTCTTTCTCTGTCTCCTTCACGATAGTCGATATGGATGATGGAACTGAGACGATTTCCGTATGAGGCATCGAATCCACCTGTATAGACCTGTATGTTTTCGATAAAATCCATGTTCAGCATACTTACATTCCCCCCGGATGCGCCCCATTGAGGGAAATGGTTGATATTGGGTATAAAAATGTTGTCGATATAGAAGCCGTTTTCCGCTGGGCTTCCCCCTCGGACGATCAGATCGTTAGATTCTTCATCGACCTTTATGATTCCAGGGACATTGTAGAGAGCCCGGCTGACATCGCTGGCAGAACCGGCATCTCGGCGCAGTTCTTCAGCATTGATCTGAATCCGGCTGCCGGGATTCTCACGTGTTTTGGAAAAATAGTCTGCCGTTACACTGACTTCCTCTGAGATCATACGAACTGTCAGAAGGTCCACATTAAGGAATGTCGTCCGGCCCGAACGTACGATCACATCGGTGTTGGTGTCGGTGTAATATCCTTCCAATTGAAAAGACAGTACATAATACCCTACGGGGACATCTGAAATTGTATAGAATCCGTCTTTATCGCTGAGTGTTTTTAAATCTGTATCCAATACAAACACAGTAATTCCGGCCAAAGGTTTTTGAGTTTCATAATCCAATATTTTTCCTTTGATGATCCCCTGGGCTTGTGTTGTTTGGGAGGTTAAATCGGAGTTTTTGTTTTGGCCCGAGGAAAAGAGAGGCCAAACGAATAGGCTTGTTATTAAGAGGAAAAAAGTTGGGATATTCTGGGTTTTCTTAACTGTTGTTTTCATCTCACCTCTCCTTTTTTGGTAGACTTCTCCATTGATAAGTGTTTCCATTTTTGTTTATGTAGAAAAAACCGGGTTAAAACCTCAAAATGAGGCCCATCTTAGCCTGAAAACCCGATAGATTCAGTTTAAAGTTCCTTGTGCGCCACCATGTTCCTCCAAAAATATCCCATCCGTTCGAAGGCCAGAGAAAACGTGCTGTCCCCCAGGGGCGCTGTCGAATATCCTGTTTGATGCCCCACTCACCCTCCCAGGTATCTCTTTTAGAAGCCACAGAACGTGTTCCCGGACCGGAAATATTAGAGACGTTTTGGTAGGCATAGCCGCCTTCAATGAACCATCCCAAACGCTCTGTGAAAAAGACATCCAATTTTACTCCGGTCTGCAAAGAAAAGCCCGTACCTGATCCTTTCTCCTCGAGGATCCCCTCTTCCGGATTCTCATATTCAGATCCATAATACCAATCAGGCCATAGAGAATTAAACAGAATGGAATATTTGCACTCGGCAAATAAAGGGCCTCCTGAAATGTATGCTCCCATCGCAAGCGAAGGACTAAGCTGTTTAGTAAAGTGAATTCCAATGGAAGGAATGTAGGCTTTAGCTGCAAGGGTATAATCTGAGTATTCATTATTATAGTTAGAGGTCTCGCCGTCGTTATCGACCACTTCATATGAATTCTTAAAACTCGAAGTCTTTTTGCCTGAATAATGAGCGAATCCGATTGACACATCGAGCCATCTGAATAGGCTGTAACGCAGGCGTACTTCAAGGGGAATAGAATGCCCCAATTGTTTAACATTTCCTCCTTCATTAGTCTTGGTGAATGAGGCGATTTCATCCTGATTTTTTTGATAATAAAAATAATCATCGAGGTAGAAGGTATCGGCCATCTCATCGAACTGGGCTCTGAGATTGAGATCTTCGGGATTTATAGCTGCATATCCACCTATAATTTCAAATCGCCATCTGTCCAGGTGTCTTTTTGCGTTGTAAGTGTGAAAATATTCTGCCTGACCTCCTCTTAGGACGGTAGGGATTTTATCTGCCTTTGTAAATTGTTTACTGTCAAGTTCATAACTTTTTTCACTTTCGAGAGAAATTTTTGACTCAAAAATGTCACGGCCGGTGATGTTGATAATCCTGTATTCTCCTTCATTCAATCCTATAGAGATTTTTCTACCAAATGCTTTTTCTAATTCTACGATAAGAACATTGTCCTTGTTGTGGATGTAAAATTTGCCATCTATGTCTTCATCGAGCACCAGAACGGCCGTGCTTTGCCTTATCTCTGTGATGACCACGTCCCCGGTCCCGGACATCTGAATATGATAGTTGGGATGCTGAGGGCCGGCCATCGTTTTTTCAGTCTGAGTCAGAGTTCCATCAAATGCGAACTGATAGGCTTCGTTGAGGGTGATACGGCCATCTTGATTCATATCCGCGGCCCCTCGCATGCCTGATATCAAGTTGTGTGTAAAGTAGGACCTTCCCAGGCGGCCTGATTCTTGTGCCGCTTCACTGGCTGAACTTGACGTCATGAACGCATAGCCCTTCATGTCATAGGCCGTATCCATGAGGAAAGGGGATTTTTTGATGACACCTTTAGGGAGAGTGAGGGCACCGGAGGCGCATGAATCGAGGATAGCGATACGGACATCGGCATTCATCGAAGTGATGAGGTCTTTGAATTCTTTATACGACACTCTGCTGTCACCCAGAAATATGCTTTCCTCATCCGAATGACCGGAATAATACACGATCACTTCAACTCTCCTGAATGTTTTGCGCGCTTTTTCGACTTCTTTGGCAAGCTCATCTACCTCACGGAAGAATTTTTCTCTATCCGGTTCTTCAAGGAAATGACTGTCTCCAGGAAGCAGTCCCCCCATCTGTTCAAGAACTTCTTCAAGGGCTTTTGCATCATCGACCGCATAACGCAGAGTGACGCGGTCCTTGCCTCCGTTGTTTGCCCCGACTAAAAAGGCAAACCGGCGGGTATAGAGCTGATCTGATTGCTGTCCGGCAATAAGGGCAGGCTGTATCATTAGTCCAATTAGCCCTAGAATGAGAAAAAATTTATATTTAATCATGAACCCTCTCCTTTAAGGATCAGTACGGAATATTGGTCCATCCCTTCCGGGAGATCCAATTCTGACTCTCTAACCCGATCTGGATTTTGAGCCCAATCTTTCACAATGGTTAATACGACCTCCACGTTAATTTTGTTTTTAGAGGTGATGAAGAAAAAACGTTCAAAACCTGGAGCGTCATCCAATTCTATGGCATGAGGAAGCAGAGATCTTTTGTTCATGAGAAGTTCAGTGGATTCATACTTTGTTTCCGGATAGTGAAGTGTGATTTCACCTCTTCCATCAATGGAGAGGATTATTCCGAAAGGTTCGTGTGTGGCGACGTAGGCGAGCTGCAAAAGATCCCCCTTGTTTGACAGTGTTCCACTGTCCAATACTTCCACTTCTTCTCCGGTCTTGCGAAAAACCAACAGTTGTGTTTTTGTCAAATCGAGGCTATTTATTCCTTTAACTAAGGAAAAATCTGGTCCGACTTCATAGGGATTGAGAACGTCCCGCTTATTGGAAATAGGGAGTCCGAAAAAAAAGATCAATAATAGAAGGACAGCGGAGACGGAAGAAACAGCAATAATACGCTTCGAGGATAACGACGACATCTCCAACCATCTGGAGACGATTGATTTGTCGACTCGTTTTTCATATTCAGAGAGAAGATTTGCTTTAACCTTTGATGGGGGATAGAGGGCGAGGATATCCTGGTTGGATAATTCAATCTTTTTGAGTGCGTCTTTGATTTCGGGATTTTCAGAGACTAGATGAAGGATTTCTTGGGCCTCTTCTTGTGGAAGCTCTCCAAGTACATATCTTTCAAGATAATAATCGTTAATGATGTTTTTGTTCATGAGTCTTCTCCCGTCTTTTTGAGTGTCCTTTTTAATTTTTCCAAATGCTTATGAACTCCCGATGTGGAAAGTTTCATGGTCGAGGCCACCTCTTTAATGGTCATTCCATTTAAAAAGTACATCACGGCAATCTTCCGTGTGGTCCCTTTTTCTTTTTGAAGGACAAATTCAAAAAGATATTGGGCAATCGTTTCTTCTTCCTGTCTTTCGAAAAAAGAGGTGTTTTGGAAAATATCGAGATATCTCTTGATTTCAAACTTACGTTCGTTTCTGATCCTGTTGATACAGATATTGGTTGCCATGCGGTAGAGCAGAGAAGATGGGTGATCGACTGTCAGGGACTTCTTTTTTTGCAAAACTTTAAGGAAAACTTCTTGCATGGCATCGAATGCGGATTGTTCGTCTTTAAGGATAACTCGGCATCGTCTCATGACCATTGGGCCGTAGCGATTATAAAAGGCTTCAAGGTCGATTTCCTGGAAACTTAGATTAGTCATGTTGCTGCTTAGTCCTGCTTTCCATATTCATTATATTAAACACATGAAGTGCGAGAAATTCCACCCTTTAAATGTACGAAAATTTAGGGATTAGAGTTAAACACATCTTTTTTTTGTTGAATTCTGAAACAAAAATCGAAACAATAAGGCACACGGGAAAAACTTTTTTCGATTGGAGGTTTACCATGAAGAGTTTATCTAGAGTTCTGTTGATAATTATATTGATATTAGGTTTTTCTGCCTATGCATTAAATGAGCTACCTGGAGTGGAAGGGGATATGGTGGCCAAAATTCGAGAGGAGGGTTTTCAGCGTTCCCAGATTATGGATATCGTTGGGTATATGGCAGATGTACTCGGTGCACGATTGACGCTTTCCGAGGACATGAAAAGATCCCAAAACTGGGTGAAAACTAAAATGGAGGAGATCGGCCTTGTCAACACTGTCATCGATCCATTTATGGATTATGGCGTGACCTGGGACAACGAATATTTTTCCATCCACATGCTCGAGCCTGATTATCAGCCAATGGTCGGCTATCCCTTGGCACATACACCGAGCACAAGAGGCAAGGTCACCAGTTTTGCGGTCATTGCAGAGATGAGAACAGTAAAGGATCTCGAGAAATTTCGCGGTCAATTAAAAGGAAAAATCGTTCTATCCACGCCCCCCGCTGAAATCGACCTGAACCGCCTGGCTCAAGCCACTCCGCGGAGGACTCCAGAAGAGCTAAAGCAACTCGAAGAACGGGTCATTCCCCAGCCTCAACGCAGAAGAGTTCCTCCGCCGCCTCCCAATCCTGATCTAATGAAGGCCACAGAGATTATTAAATTTTTCAAAGAGGAGGGAGTGGTTGCCGTACTCGAATGCCGGAGCGGTAGACCCGGCTTGGTCCGTGGATTTTCCCGTCCTGGTTCAGGCAATGACAAGTGGTCTTTAGAGGGAAATCTGGCCTCCCTTCCTATCATTGCGGTGAATCTTGAACATTATAATCGGATGTACAGGATTTTAAAAAGAGATATTCCTGTAAAGGTAGAGCTTGAGGTCAGCAACCGAATGGGAGATCGAGTCGAAAAAGCCTGTAATGTTCTAGGAGAGATTCCAGGTACTGATTTAAAAGATGAGATTGTGATGGTTGGCGCCCATTTTGACACGTGGCATGCCAGTCCTAATGCGAGTGATGACACCGCAGGATGTGCCGTAGCCCTTGAAGCGTTACGCATTCTCAAAGCAATTGATGCTCAGCCGAGACGGACGATTAGAGTGGCCCTTTGGGGAGGAGAGGAGCAAGGGATTCACGGGTCAAGGGAATACGTATTCAAACACTTTGGAAATCCCAAAAATCCGAAGATCGGTATCAAGCCGGCATATGATAAATTTTCCGTCTATTTTAACCAGGATTACGGTGCGGGAGCCTTTCGTGGAATTTACCTTCAAGGGAATGAATTTGCGCGGCGTGTTTTTGCAGCCTGGATGGAACCTCTGAAAGATTTGGGTTTTACTGCCATTTCGATCCAAAGTGTTGGTAGTACGGACCATGTCTCATTTGACAGAGTTGGTTTGCCGGGATTCCAGTTCATTCAAGACCGCATTCCAGGAACCGCAGGACACACAAATCTCGATTTTCTCGATACCCTGCAGGCCGATGACCTGAAAAAGAATGCTGTGATTATGGCCGTCTTTGCTTATCATGCTGCCATGAGTGACGAACGGATACCGCGTGAGACAATGAAATAAAAGCAGTCTAAGGGATCCATTTCAAATATTTCCAAAGATAATTCCTATTCCGTCGTTTTAAAATTAAAGAAATCTTTCTTAAAGACTATAAAATATATAGACAAAGTAGATAAAATATGGTTAAATAGTTCAATACTAGTGAGATTTAGAAGAAAACAAAATGGAGGGAACAATGAGTGCGCCGAGCAAAGCTTACTTTTTCCAGTTGGTGACTCTCTGAAGAAAA
>CAZLLG010000166.1:0-8566 GCA_964560275.1 uncultured Eubacteriales bacterium
AAGAGGGATCCAACGCTCTTCAGATAGGATTGAATCATATGCAACTGAGACAATACGAGGAGGCCGATGTTTGGTTTGACCGGGCTTTAAAAATAGATACCAGCGATATTTCAGCTGGAGCCTCCAAATTGTTCAACTCCATCTATTGGAAAGGACATACACAGGATGCCCGCCTCCTCCTTCAGCAGTTTCCTCCCCTCCCAATCGTCAATGGCCTTAAAATTTTCCTGGACATTTACGACGGTAAGTTCGAGGACGCTCTGGATGAATTGGAAAATTGGGAGCTCAATTATTTCGAATTAGGTTCTGACTATATTAACAAAGATCTCTTCATAGCCTACACATACTTTAGATTAAAAAAAGACACGCTTATGGAATCCTATGCCAATTCTGCCCGTCAACAGCTAGAAAATCTCGTTCAAGAGTTTCCGTATAGCCCAAATTACCGTAACGCGTTGGGCCAAGCCTATGCCCTGCTTGGGCGCAAAGATGAGGCCCTCCAAGAGGGCAAAAAAGCCGTCGACCTCTGCCCCATAGATAAGAGCGCTCAAAGTGGACCGGCCTATATGGAGCGGCTCATTTTCATCCATATCCAAGTGGGTGAATATGATGAGGCCATCAAAAATTTGGATATTATGATGGCCCGGCCGGCCGGCCGAACCGTCTCTCTTCCTGCGCTTCAGTTCAATTCAAGATATGATCCACTGCGAGAGCTACCACAGTTTAAAGAATTGTTGGAAAAGTACTCAGAATAGCTATGATGCTTTTCCCCTATCAGATTTTAATGAAAATTCTTTTTGTGAAGAGAAAATAAAGGAGCAGCCATATTATTGCAAATCCTGCCAGACCTTGCACAAGAGCATTCCAGACACCGAGTCTTTCGGTCAATCCACCTACAAACACATTCCCCATAATTCGAAAATCGAAGAGACGTGTGGCCATATAGACTGCAATGGCGTTCATGCCGATGACTTTAAATCCAAACGCCCATTTTCTAAAACCCAGGACATCGATGACCAGATAGAAAAGGGCCAGAAGGAGAATACATATTCCTCCTGAAAACAGGACAAACGAGCTGGTCCAGATGTGTTTTATGATGGGAAAAACGAGACTCCACAGCAGACCAAGGCCTATACACAAAATACCGAATGACGTGAGCCACAAAAAATTCTTTTTTTTAGAGATATTCGATCTGAGAATATAGCTGGCAAAAACACCCAGGAGAACGGTGCAGGAAAATGTCAAGCTGCTCAAAATCCAGGAATACGTGGTTCCATCCTGGAAGCTTCCCAGTACCCACTTGTCAATGGAGATAGCAAGATTCTCTTCCGGAGTGAGTGATCCTGGCCCAAAGCCGGATATAGGGACTAGAACCACTAAACCCCAAAACACTAGGAGCATTCCTGCAGTACTAAAGACCTGCCATTTAACTCTCAAATTGAGCATTATTATTGCGGCAATCAGATAGCCGACAGCGATAGCCTGAAGAGTGTTGCTGAAGAGATGGAGTTTGGAAAGGTTGTACTCAAGCAGATGCCCCTGAGCCACCATACCCAAAACAAACAGTATTACAAAACGTTTGAAAATATGAAAATAGAGATTTTTCGTGCTGTCACCCCTGGCAATCCTTTTCGAAATTGAAAACGGCATGGCCGCTCCAACGATAAAGAGGAACAACGGCATAATCACATCCCAGAACCTGAATCCTTCCCACCGGACATGAGTGAGTTGAGTGTTTATAAAATCCGTCACCGGACTCTTGAAAATTCCATGTAGACTCCCAAAAATCCACTCCCCACCAATGATCCAAAACATATCAAACCCGCGCAGCGCATCAAGAGATTCTAGCCGGATCGGATTTTTCATGTTCTGTATGCAGTAATTTTTTCAAATTCCTTGAAAAAGATCAACACTTCAATCACTATAAGCGTATTAAGACTTGAATTTATGCTAATTAATGGAACATTTTCAAATAATCTACCTATTTTAGATTTCTCCTTCAATTTAATATCTCTTTTAAAATCAATGACATAAATTATTTTATTGATTTTTGGTATTTAAACTGCAAATTATTCCAGCAGGATGAATGAAGGAGCGACAAAATGTTTAACAATAGCGCACAAGGTGGAATTGGCCGCGTAGAAACAAAATCCCACCAGAAAATGGTTTGGATCGTCATCCTCCTCTTCGGAACCACCTTCCTTCCCATGTTGTGGTCACAGCCAATCTCTTCCGCTAATCCCAAACAACTCTCGAATATCTACGCTCAGGGAAAAAACGCTTTTTATGTCACGCTGGATGAGAAAATTCAGAATATCCCTTTGAGTGAGGCCGACCGGAATTTTCTTTATCAAGAAAGATTCAAAAAGAAGGGTTTATACGAACATTTCATGGGTTTTTATTATTATATTCACAATATCAATTCAGAAAAAGAAGAAATAATTCTTGATGATTTTTTAAAAATATCCACCTTGATGGCCGATGAGTTTGTTCAGTCTATTCCTCTTCCTTACAAACAAAATGAATATGCTTCTTTAGAACCGCTTCTCATTTCTGCCGGATATTATTCAAGGCAAACATCCCCTCAACTCCGAACATTTGTCAGGCCGCTTGGCTTTAAAGTTAGAGCTCAGGAGGCATTCAAGGATCTTAAAATTAAAAAGACCCATTCGGTCTCGAGGGGAAAGGGTGTCAGGATTGCCATCATCGACACAGGAGTCGATCCGACAATCAAGGAAATCAAGGGCCGAATCAAAGCATACAAAAATCTTTTAGACGGATCCTCGCCTTTCAAGAAAAAAGGATCATTCCCTTTTGACTGGAACGGCCATGGCACCTCAGTCACTTCTCTCCTTAACCAAATCGCGCCTCAAGCTGAATTGATAATAGTAAAATTTTACGACAGCAAAAGGATGCGTGATGCTTCCCCATCTCGGTGGACAGCCTACCTCACGGCAGCAGCTTTAATCTGGGCCGCTCAAAATGGGGCCGATATTATCAATCTAAGCGCTGCTTTTAGTCGGGATATGTTACCGATAGAGAACGCCGTTAAATACTGCTGGAACAGGAATATTTTAGTCATCTCAGCTATGGGAAATGCCTTTGAATTGACAGAAGAATACCCCAACTATTTTCCTGCTCGTTATCCCTGGACTATCGCTGTAGGGGGCGCCGAAAAAAATAAAGGGGAAATGAGAGTATGGAAATATTCTGGAACAGGAGAATATATCGACATCGTTGCTCCTGCCCAAAATTTATGGGTAGAACTCCCCTCATATCTGGAAAGAAAATTATTAGTTTCACCTGCGATTGGGAATTCCTTGGCAACAGCTGTGGTTTCCGGTGCCTCAGCTTTAATCCTATCAGCCATAGATAAAGACACAAAGAATAGGTTAAGAAAGATACCAGGACAGCTGAGTGAACGTTTGCGTTGTATCATCCGAATCACTGCCTCAAACGAAGCCTTGGGTTTAGATTTTCCTAATCTGATATCAGGTTTTGGATTGATAGAAATACAAAAAGCCGTCCTCCTTGCCGCCAGTCAGAATAACATCAGGATCCCTATAGACGGCTTAGCTGATATGCCCTTCAGGATACTGTCCAAGTTTTTTTAAATACGCTCTCCACGTAATCGCCCATTTTTTTGGATCGTCCAGCCAGCTGGGGTCTATTTTGTGGACAACGCTGTTATAGGGGGCATTTTTTACATGTTCAGGATCACGGTAGGCCTCTTTTACCACCTGCTCCAGACCGGCAAAATACTCATCGATTTCATCTTTTGAGTACGCTTCTGTAGGTTCGATAGTAAACGGTTCAGGCACGATAAACGGGTGATGACTGGACCACAGATGAAATCCAAAATCGACCATTCTGTTTGTTACATCCTCTGTTGTGATCCCTGTGTCTTCTGTGAGTTTTTCCCAACTGTAGCGAACCTGTTCGATCCTGTGTCGTCCCTTGGCATATGGGGCACTGGCACCCCGAAGTTCTTTGATTTTTTTAAGTATATAGTTGTTGTTGAGGACAGCCACATGAGCCGCTTCCTTAAGACCCACGGCCCCCAAGCTTTTAATCCATGCATAGGCCCTCATTACAGCAGGAAATACGCCTAGGAAACCTCTGACCTTTCCGATTGTATTCGAAAGTTTATAATTTAGAGAATAAGACTTCCCGTCAGATTCAACAATAGGCACTGGCAAATAGTCGATGAGTTCATCCCGAACTCCAAGAGCTCCCGTAGCAGGCCCACCACATCCATGAGGCGAAGAAAAAGTTTTGTGAAGATTAAAAAAACAAAAGTCGAACTCGGCCTCTTTCGCTCGAGTGATCCCAAGGATCCCATTGGCGTTGGCCTGGTCATAACCACAGAGTCCGCCGGCGGCATGAACGATTTCAGTGAATTCTAAGATTTTAGGATTAAATATCCCCGTATCTTCAGGATTTGTGATAAGAAGACCGGCCGTTCTGTTGGAGACCGCTTTTTTCAGTGCTTCGACATCAGGCAGTCCGTCCTCATTTTGATAAAGAGTGATAATTTTATAGCCCTTCACTGCTGCAGCGGCCGCATCTGAGGGATGAGAGAAGATGGTGGTAATAATTTCATCACGCTGCTCTGCCTCACCTCTTTCTGCATGATAGGCGTATATTATCGAGGCCATAGTCAATATTGCTGCCGAACCTCCGCCGGGTTGGAATGTAAATTGAGATAATCCGGATATTTCCCTCAAAAATTCATCCAGTTTATAGATGATCTCTAGAGCTCCTTGGACCGTACTGTCATCCTGAAAAGGATGGAGGGCTGTGACTTTTGAAGACCTCACCAAAACTTCGTTTATTTTTGGGCTGTATTTCATGGTGCAGGTTCCCTGTCCGATATCAACGTTAAAATCGGCGCCCAAACAGTGTTGGGAGAGACGCAGAAAATGTTTGAGAACTCTCATTTGCGAGATTTCAGGTAAAGCTGGCGGTTTTGTTCTTCTCATTCCTTCCGGGAGAAGGGACATCGCTTCTCCTGTTTCTTTGGCGATGCTGTTTTCGGTTTCTGGTACTTTTATCCCTCTTTCTCCAGGATTGCTCAATTCAAAGACAATGGATTCATCCCATTTGGCCTGATGAAAATTCCTTGTTTTTGCCCCTCGTTTTTCAGTCATGATCCCTCTCCTTCAGAACCTAAGCATCTTCTCAGGGCGTTTAAAAGTCGATCGATATGGGTTTTTCTGTGAATCTCAGTGACACAGTACAAGGCGCTTTGGCCCAAATCAGGAAATTCTTCTGAGAGATCTTTACCTCCAAAAACATTCTGCTCCCGCAAAAATGTGTTGATTTCTTTGACTGTTTTTCCTGTGCCATTAAAATCCACCACAAATTCTTTAAAATGGGATGTTTTGAATCTGGGAGCTTTTATCCCAGGAATGTCATTAAGTTTTTTTGCGACATAATGGCTTTTTTGAACAATTGTCTCTCCCAACTCTACCATACCTTGAGATCCCAATAGCGAAAGATAAACAGCCGCCGTAATTCCGCAGAGAGCAGCGTGCGTCCCGACAAATTCTTTCCCCTCTTCTCTTTCGGCAAAAGAAGTCCTCTCATAGGCCACATCGCCAAATCCTAATTCTCCAGGAACGGTTGTTGGCGTCATCCCGAATAACCGTGATGGAAACTCCAATACATATTTTTCCTCATCACGAGTGGCGATAAAGCCACCGTGTGCACCTCCATAACTGAGGTGGCCTCCAAGTCCCTGGATATCGCCGCAGACAATATCCGCGCCATACTGAACAGGAGGTACAAGAACGCCAAGGGAAATGGGATCCACACCAACAACACATAGCGCCCCATTTTCATGCACAAGTTTTGAAATATCCTTTCCCTGATTGTCTATAAAGCCTAAATAGGAAGGATTTTCAAAATAAATACAAGCCGTATTGTTTGTTATGTTTTCCATAAGTTCATTCAAATTTAAAAGACCAGTTTCAGGATTTTGGCCAATTATCTTTATGGACATAACCGGCATGCAGTAATTCCGAATTGCTGATAATCTTTCGGGTGATATGGTGTCACTTATCAGAGCCTCATTTCGCCCAGTAATTCTGCCAGCCATTCTGATAGCTGTACTTGCGGCCTGGCACCAGTCATATGTTGGAACATTGACAACATCCATATCTAAAAGTTCAGCCATCAAGCTTTGATACTCAAACAGGACCTGGAATCTTCCATGATCCTCATAGGGTTCCCCTGCGTATGCAGTGAGGAACTCCGACCTCTGATTGATTTCGTCGCAGATGGCAGGGACATAGTGCTGCCAGCATCCTCCTCCTAAAAAGCTGACATTTTCCTCACAGGTCCGGTTTTTTGAGAGGATCTGCTCCACATGGGACTTTAAATCATATTCGGATTCTAAGGGTTCTGGCAGGTCGAGGTCTTGACGCAGTCTGAGGTGTTCTGGAATATCAGCATACAGCTCCTCGACATCTATAACTCCGATCTCCTTGAGCATCTTTGCTTTAACCTCAGGAACGGAATTCGGAATATATGGATGTACAAAATCCTTTTTTTTCTTCATAAATCCCTCCTCCACAACAATTTCTTCTATAGTCATGAAGAATGGACGTCGTATCTCTGTCTCCATGCACATTCGTATGTGATGGAGGCAGAATGCGTAAGGGTTCCGTTCTTCATGACTGTATAATAAATTTAAGCTAGTCCTCCTCCGTCAACCACAAGAACTGAGCCTGTGATCCAGGAGGAGAGGTCACTAGCAAAAAAAAGTACGGCGTTGGCGATGTCAATAGGCTGCCCCACTCTTCCTAAGGGGCGATCGGCCGCTTCTTTTAAAAATTCCTCATCATCCTGGCCTAATTGTTGGGCTTCCCGGTGAAGGAGAGGTGTATCGACATCTCCTGGGCAAACACAGTTAACACGGATGTTATCTGGTCCAAAATCCACAGCCATGGCTTTTGTCAGATTCACAATTCCTCCCTTGGCTGCACAATAGGAAGCCGCATCCGGCCCCCCTTTTAGCCCCCATCCTGAGCCAGTATTGATAATGCTTCCCCCTCCTGATTTTCTCATAAAAGGGATAACAAAATGAGAGAGCAAATAGACGGACTTGAGGTTGACGTTGAGGACAAGATCCCATTCCTCTTCTTCAAGCTCTACAACGTTTTTTCTGATGATAAGACCTGCGTTATTAAACAGGGTGTCGATGCGACCATAAATTCGGATTATCTCTTCTGTCACAGATCCGCAGTTTGTTCTAGAAGTCACATCACATTTAAAATATTGAGCTTCTCCGCCATTTTCAATAATCTCTGCAGCCGCATCTTTCCCTTGGTCTACAGAAATATCCAGAAGTGCGACTTTAGCCTGAGCTTCGGCAAGTCTTTTTGCTGTGGCCAGTCCGATTCCAGAGGCGGCGCCAGTGACAACAACGACTTTACCTTTTAGTGAAATACTCGCTAATGTGTTTTCGACGATTTTCATTGAGAAATCTCCAATACAAAAACTGTTTAAGCTATCAAGTCAGGATGGGCTTAGATTTCTCTGTATCAATCAACCTACTTCTGCATGTGCTTTCCACCATTCGAATGTCTGTCCCTCTGCTGAGAGTTTAACCTCAACTTTCTGCCCAGGTTCAAGGTCGATAGGTTCTGTGGGGCCCAATTCTGTTCCATTCGATAGATGAACTTCAATCCGGACTCTAGTCAAAGTTCCTTCAGTTAAATTTTCTACAGTTCCAACAAAAGAGGAAGATTCTTTATCAAAAGTTAAAATCAGCCGTGATCCTTTGCGCACTTCATCATGTGTTCCGTCTAAAGAAATCCGGGGACCAGCTTCTTCACCTTCTCCCTCTCCTCCTTCTGGATGCTCTCCTTCTTCACCTTTATGTTCTCCACGTTCACCCTCACCCTCATGTTCTCCACGTTCACTCTCACCCTCATGTTCTCCCTGTTCGCCCTCTCCTGCCTGTTCTCCCTGTTCAGCTACTTTTACGCCTGTTTCTGTGACCTCTCCTTCATTAGAGGCTTTATTACAGGTATATACTGCTACTAATAAAAGACATACACAGATAATCATGAAAAATTTTGATTTTTGCATTTTTTCTTACTCCTCCAATCTGATTTAGCGTTAGAATTAAAGAACTATTTAACCTGACCTGGTTAAACATGTCAATCCAAGTTTGATTTTTTCTATTCAACTCAGTCCAGCAGTTTCACCGCCATCTATGGCAATGGCCTGCCCTGTGATAAAGGCCGCTTCCTTTGAAGCGAGAAAAGCGAACAAGCTGGCCACTTCTTCAGGGTTGGCCTGTCTTTTAAGGGGAATATTCGCGCTGAGCTCTTCGAGTTTTTCCGGTGTGTATTCGAGCTTTTGCATTGGAGTGAGAACATAACCAGGACAAACCGCGTTTACTCTCAGCCACGGAGCAAACTCCAGAGCCAGAGTTTTGGCCAGCAGAATCACTCCGGCTTTAGAAGCATTGTAATCCGCATAGAAGGGATGTCCCTCAAGCCCATTGGTTGAACCCATAAACAACAGGACTCCAGACGGCTGCACTTTCATCCTT
>CAZLLG010000167.1:0-8444 GCA_964560275.1 uncultured Eubacteriales bacterium
CCCCTTTGAGAATTTTGGCGGGCTGTTGTCAGCAAAAGGGGGGTTGATGATGGGAACCAAAAAAGGTGGGTGTTCCCTCCAGCCCGCAAAAGGAAACCTTCTTCATTATAACACAACATCTTCAATTGTAAAGAAAAGAATTCATAAATATTTGTCAAACAAATTAAATTGCCAATTTGCAAAAAATTAATGTACTATCTTTTAAAGTATAAGGTGCGCGGATAGATTGGTTACATTGATAATCAGAAAATTTTTATAGGAGGTCAAATGGAGGAGAAAAAAATTGATATCAAAGTGGACGAGAATATCGCTGTCGGACAATACTCTAACCTTGCGGCGATCCGACACACCAAAGAAGAATTCATCTTTGATTTTGCGTTCCTCTTTCCCGATGGCCCAGCTGGAAAATTGGTCTCCCGTATTTTACTCAGCCCTGCCCATGTGAAGAGGTTTATGGAAGCTCTCCAATCCAATGTTAAGAGATATGAAGACAACTTTGGACCTATTACACCGGCCGATGTGCCTCCTTCAGTCGGGTTTGTTCATTGACTATAAGGGGAAAAAATTGATATGGAGATTCTTCTATAGGGAGGGAAATCGAAATTTTACCTTGACATCGTCCCTTTTTTTTTATAAATACTTGACTAGATGGGAAATTTTACTGGAGCAAACCTTCGGTTTCTCATCAGGCCTTTAAGAGGTCTATGATTTTTATAATCTCACATTGGAGGAGTTTCAATGGCGTATGAATTCAGAAATTCAAAAGGGGTTACATACTATCTTCACTTCAAAGATGTCAATTTAAAGGGAGGAAGAGAGCAAAGAATTTACTTTTTTGCACGTGATATCAGGGATGGGTCTTTAGACGCAGTCCCGGATGGCTATATAGCCATTGAGACAGAAAGAACAGGAATGCCCATCCTCAAAAAGGGTTAAATTTAAGATCTAACATTAGGGGGAGTTCTGTTGACGGACTCCCCCTGCTTTCCTTCCTCGAACTTTCTCAAAAGTTTTTCTATTATTTTATTTTTCAATTCAATTATCTTCTCAATTCCACTTAATTTTTTTAATGAGCTGCAAAGGTTCATGGGAATCCGGTGTCTAATAAATCTGATGCCAACAAGGAGGTAAAAATGAACAAATTTAAAACAGTTTTGGCGTTCACACTCGTTATTTTTGTATTGGGTCTTTGTGTTCCCTCCATCTTCGGTCAAGCGCTCCAGAGAGGCCGCAGACCAATGATGCAGAATCAAACCCGAGAAAGACTCCCAGTTCTTGATCTGACTGAAGAACAGAAAGAGCAGTTAAAGAATCTAAGAGAGGATCAGAGAGATATTCAAAAGCAATTCATGGATTCGACAAGAGATTTATATCAAAAACTCCATGAACTGAGACAGGATCCTGTCGCGAATGCAATCGAGATTGATAAAATTCAGGACCAGGTATTTAACCTCAAAATCGAGCAGATGAAAAAAACGTACCAACACAAAAAAGAAATCAAGAAAATATTCACACCAGAACAACTGGCAAATATGTCTGCCCTGAGGATGCGCTCTTTGCGAGGGAGGGCTGCAATACACAGAAGGTCTCCTCAAGGAAACCAGACTTTGAGAAGAGGCCTAAACAGAGGCCGAAGACAGATGGTTTGGCGCAATCGATTTTTCCAGAGAGGGGATATGTGGAGACGTAGATAAGAGAAAATAGGGCGAAAGACAAAGGCCTGCTTGTGCAGGCCTTTTTTTTTACTCTTGTGACTCAATTGACAGTCATCTGTCCTGAAACTAGGACAAAATAAATCCTTTTTATCAGGGGAAAACAGTTGGCATAGAATTTGCATTTTTATGTAGCGGAGGCCAAAGATGAAAAAAATATTGTCTTTAATGGTGTTTGTGCTGTTTTTTGTGTCCCTGCCTGTTTTGTCACAGGACACAGAGTATTACAGTTATAGTTATGCCCGGTTGAGCTATGTCAATGGAGATGTATTTATCCAGAGAGCCGGCGACAATGGTTTCGAAGAGGGAGATGTCAATCTACCTATGGTCGAGGGAGATAAAATCGGAACTAGAGAAGGACGGGCAGAAATTCATTTTGGTAAAAAGAACTATCTGCGCATCGATAGACAGACCCAACTCGATCTAATTGAGCTGCCGGAACAGGGTAGCGATGTGATACAGCTGCACATGCTTTCAGGAGATATATTTTTAAGAATAAATTACTTAGAGAGAGAGAAGGACTTTGAGATACACACGCCCGATGCCTCTTTCTACATTTTGGAGGAAGGCCTCTACCGTTTTGTAGTAAGGGAAAATGTTCAAACCGAAGTGTTGGTCTATGAAGGTATGTTGGAAGCTGCAGGCCAGGAGGGATCCGTAGTTGTCGAGGAGAACGAAAGCCTCTTTGCCTCTGATGGTGTTTTCAGTTCTGAATCGCGCGATTACTACACTGAGTATGATGACAGTTTTTCCAATTGGAGCAGCTCCCGCGATGAACTCCAATCCCGCTATGTGGCCAAACGCTACCTCCCCAGCGAACTTTACGAATACGAAACCGAACTGGCATATAACGGGCGGTGGGCCTATGAAGCATCTTACGGCTATGTCTGGATTCCAAGGGTGAGGTACTCTTACTGGAGACCCTACAACTTTGGACGTTGGGTCTGGTATCCAATCATCGGCTGGACTTGGGTGTCTTCACATTCCTGGGGTTGGTGCACATCCAGATATGGACGATGGCAATGGAGATCCTCTTGGGGTTGGTACTGGATTCCAACACGGAGATGGGGGCCGGGATGGGTTCACTGGCATCACGGGTATAACTACTATGCTTGGAGTCCGCTCAGCTACTGGAACCGGCCTGGAGTCATTATCAACAACCACTACTACGGCCGCAATAATGACAGGTATTATCCAGGTCAATCCAGGGCCCTGACCGTAATCCACAAAAACCAACTGCAGGCAAGGAATATTTCCAGAGTCGCATTGAGTCAGGATAAAATTGGGCAGATTGGAAAAATTTCGCTTTCCTCCAAACAGCCGAATGTCAGATCCGTAGTGGATAGAACTAGTGCAAGGTATTCGACAGCTTCCAAGGTGCTTTCCAGAACGAACCTGCGGCAGGTCAATAAAAGTTATTCCTCAGAAAAAACGGTCAACGCTCTCTCCAGGGTGAGGCCCACATCTATACGTAAGTCTAGCTCCAGCCTTGAAAACCAAAGCGTGATTAAAAGACCTTCAAGCCGTATGAGTAGCACGAAGACTGGCGTCATCTCAAAATCAGGGATATCCGCCCGGAGTATCAAAAGGTATTCTCCGAATTCACAAAAATCTGTAACGTCTAGAAGTTCAACGACACAAGCAAAAAGGATTGCCCCTTCGAGATTTAAATCATCTGCCCAGAGTGAAAAACGCACCACCCCTGTCCGTTCAGTTGTGACCAGAAGAATCCCTTCATCTTCGACAAGAAGTACCGGATCAGAACGATCCTCGAGCTCGAAAACAAAAAGTATTATAAAGCGCTTTTCTTCTTCTCGTTCCCAGGCACCATCCCGATCAAGTTCAACACAGAAGTCCACAACATCCAAGAAGAACAGCACTGCCATGAATTCAATTCGCAAGTTTTCCTCCACTTCTTCATCCGCTTCTTCGAGGGGCCGTGCCGCCACGGCCCCTTCTCGAAGCTCTGTGAGCTCTCGTTCCAGTTCTTCGCGCTCGACTGTCCGCCGGCCTTCGTCAAGCTCGGTCCAGAGATCCACGCCTCGAACACCATCGCGGAGTTCAGTGACTAGGCGATCAACTCCCAGCCGCAGCTCCAGTTCTTCGCGTTCTACCGTGAGCCGGTCCTCCCGAAGTTCCAGTCCCTCACGTTCAACCATAAGCCGGTCCTCCCGAAGTTCCAGTTCTTCACGTTCAACCATAAGCCGGTCCTCCCGAAGTTCCAGCTCATCACGTTCAAGCAGAAGCAGTTCTTCCTCGAGTAAAAGGATTAAAAAGAAATAGTCCTCTCATTGTTGTAGTCGAATTTTTCCTCTTTACATTTCCACACTTCAGTGGTATAAAGAATTTTTCGTGAATAATAGCGGAATGATGTCTATCCATATCAGAAAACAAACATTGCCTTCTTTAGGATCTTTATACTCGATTGAATGATATAAGTTTGGAGGTATTCGTCATGATAAACAAAAAGATAACGTTAAAAGATGGAGAAAAAAGGTCAGTGACATTTTCGCGTTTCCTTGGCATTGTTGTTCTTGCCTGCCTTCTCGCCGTTATGGGAAACATCGCCTGTAAGAAAACTGAAGAGGGACTCGTTACCGGAGAGGAATCAGGCCTTTCGCTGAAAGAAGGGATCATTGAATTTGAGGGAACCCCAAAGGTCAGCGTTGGAAAATTTCTTTATGTCCCGGAAGCGCAAGGTTTTGATATCGTTGTCCAAGGGCCTCTGGATTCAGGAGAACTCAGTGCTCTTATCGATAAAGAAGTGAGGGGCGAAGGAGAATTCTCTCCAGAATATCCTTCCATTCTTGTGGCCAACACCATTGAAATGAAGGATGATTCGGGAGGCTGGAGCCCTGTTTTTACGAAAACTGAAGATGTGATCCTTGACGAATATTTGGATCTTCAAGCAAGAGACGGTTTTCAGGTCATAAGGGAACTAGCTTATAATGATAATGAAGGCTGGGAAGGCCTTGAGAACATTAAAATTCAAGGGACTTTGGAAGAAACAGATGGTGCCTATAAAATTGTTGTTTTAAACGAGAATGGCCAGGAAGTTGGAAACATTCTTGTCGACAACATGGCAAATTTCGCCCAATATTATGTCCAAAAACTGGGATTGTTTGAGCGCTTTTGGTTTTATGTCACAGTAAAAGAAACAGTAGAATGGAGCGTCAGGAGGACATCCCGCGACCTGTTCCATGCCGATATCCTGTTTGCCGGCCTGTTTTAATCAGACGTCCTTTTTTAAGGCATATTTATAAATTTTTTCCGACCCTGGAGGTCTTTCTGAGGACCTTCAGGGTTTTTTATTGTCTCCAATTGTCAAAACCGAATCATTCCTCTTTTTTGTCTGAACTGAGTTCATCTAAGTCCGGGTGTTCGAGATGAAAACCTGTCGCGTCCTGGTAGGCTTTGGCCACGCGGAGGATTTTGGCTTCGGCGTAGAGATTTCCGATAAAATGGATGGCGGTGGGTGTTCCGTCTTCTCTGAATCCATTCGGGATGACTACGGCCGGATGCCCGGTCAGGTTTGTCAGGGTTGTTGATCCACTCGGTGAAATGAACACATCGATCCCTTCCATTTTTTCCGCCATTTCCTGCATAAGCTGGACTCTGGCTCTATTGGCCTGAATATATTCGACAGCAGGGACAAATCGTGCTTGTCGGAAACTGTTGGGCCAGGCCCTAGCGGTCTGTCTAACGAGAAGGTCGTCGTCATTGTCCCTTGTCAGCTTGTCAAAGGCCGCTGCAGCCTCTGTAGTGAGAATAAAACTGATTCTCCCTGTCCGAAAATCGGGGAGTTCGACTGGAATAAGTTCAATCCCCAGAGAACGGAGGACATCTAAAGCCTTTTTATTGTCCTCAATAATTTTTTTGTCTCTATCATTCCCTTCTCGTGGTTTCCGGTCGAAGGCGCTCTTTAAATAGCCGATCCGGATAGTACCTAAATCCATCTCAGGATCCCAGTTGAAAGGAAGATCGACGACTGTTAGATCCTTGTCATCCGGACCGGAAATGGCCTGAAAAACCAGGGCGCAGTCTTCGACGGTCCGGCAGATTGGACCGATTTTATCCATGCTCCAGCTTAAAGCCATGGCCCCGTAGCGGCTGACCCGTCCGAAAGTCGGACGCAGACCTGTAACTCCACATCTGGAGGAAGGGGAAACAATCGATCCATTCGTTTCGGTTCCTATGGCGAAACCAACCAGGCCCGCGGATGTGGCCGCGGCTGATCCGGCTGAAGAACCGCTCGAACCCTGTTCAATATTCCAGGGATTTCTTGTTTTTCCCCCGTACCAGACGTCGCCCATGGCCAGTGCACCCATTGTCAGCTTGGCCACTAGAACAGCACCAGCTTCCTCGAGACGTTGAACAACTGTGGAATCTGAGTCAATGACTTGATCTTTGTAGGGAGCCGCGCCCCATGTTGTTTTATAGCCTTTTGTAGCCAGGAGATCCTTGGCTCCCCACGGAATGCCGTGGATAGGTCCCCTGTAATTTCCGGCTGCGATCTCCTCATCAGCCCGTTTTGCCTGTTTCCGGGCCAGATCTTCTGTCAGCGTGATGACACATTCCAGAACCGGGCCGTACTTTTTGAGGCGGCTAAGATAGAGCTCTGTCAGCTGAATAGAGGTGATTTTTTGAGTCTTTATGAGCTGAGCCAGTGCCGTGACTGGATAAAAAGCAAGATCTTCGAAATTTTCAGGGACAACGATGTCTTCTTCAGCAGTGTATTGAAAAGGTTTTTCTTCCTCTTCAGCTTTAAATCCCGGAAGTATGGGATTAAAGTACAGTGCTGGAGGTGTGGAATTTGGGATTTCGATTTTGCGAAGGTTTTCATATCCACCGGGTCTTCCCTGAATCCTCTCCAACAGCATCTTGCGTTCTTTTTGAGAGAACTCCAGTCCGATGATCTTTTCGTAGGCTTTGATGTCTTTGATAGTGATATTTCTGCCCTTGAAATGATAGAGCGCAAAAGCTCCGCCAAACACCAGAACCGCCAAAAAAAACAAGATCAACAATGACCAGATTGAAACAGATCCCTTTGACCTTTTAAAACGTGAAGCCATGCTATATCTCCTTTTTAAAGTCTTTTTGAGCGTCTCTTTTTTATCTTTGAGATAATCGTATAAACAAGGCCTCCGGCTGCAACCGAACAGAGGATCCAGATGACTTTGACCTGGTTGGCCTCGAAATGTGAAAAAACGTGGATGATAAATCCCAGAAAGATGAGGATTGACGTTACAGCAAAGGAAATCAACAAGGGCCAGAAAAAAAGGGGAAGACAGCCCAGCGTGTCATCGTCGGTTTCCCCGCCCCCTCTTTCAGCAAAAGGCAAAGAATCCGTCTGCCAATACAATTTTCCGCATGCCGGACAGGTCAAATCCTCTTCATTTATGGGGCCATTACAGTGAGGACAAAATTTTTGACTTTCCGATTTATTCAAGACCTCCGCCTTCGCGGGCATCCGCTCTTTTGAGCAGAATGGCAAAAATCAGGCCGGCAAATCCCAGGCTGGCGAACATCAACATGCTTGCTGTATAAGATTCTGTGGATCTGCGCAAAATCCCATTAAGAAGGGGAAAGAGTCCAAGTCCCACATTTTGAACGGCTGTCATAACTCCAAAGGCCGTGCCAACACGCTCCTTCCGGACTATAAGAGGGACAGAGGGCCACATGGCAGCAGGAACGAGCACAAAGGCGGCACCTAGAGCGATCATGGGATAAACGGGCCAGATTTTTGTCAGGCCCATCAGCGCATGACAGGGAATCATGATGAGTGATCCGAAAATCATCAGAGTTGCTCTTTTTCCGTACTTGTCGACCCATTTGCCGGCAAAAGGAGCTAGGATCATTGAAGCGGTGATGATGATCGATGTGATTCCTGGAGCCGTACTGAATATGTGTAGGAGATTATATAAGACCTGAGATAAAAATCCACCAGCAGATTCGGCGATCGAGGCGATACCCCATTTTTCGCTGAAAAAAGCAGGAGCTAAGTCGGTGAAGGGAAAAATCGCCGAATAAAAGGTCACACAGAGTAAAGTGACGTACCAAAATGAAGGCTTGAATTTTTTAATGTCCTTAAAAACGATTTTTTCTTCGATGCTTTCCTTTCTCAGATCAAGAACTTTCTCTCCCTTTTTGTCCATAAAAATATAGATGATGTTGGCGATAAGTGAAATGACACAGGCGATAACAGCCGCAAAGAGGGCCGCCCGGAAAGTGCCGAAATAATCGGCAAACAGTTCTCCAGTATTAAAGGCAAATAGACTGCCCAACCGGCTCACGGTCAGCGCAATACCAAAGGAGAGAGCCAGTTCCTTGTTTTTAAACCATCTTGCGAGGATGGCGCTTTGGGCGACAATGAGCGGTTCTGATCCCGCACCAAATATAAAACGTCCTACGAAAATGAGCGGGATGCTCTTGGCCGACCAAACAACAATGGCGCCGATTAAAACCAGGATAGAGAATATTAGACTGGCTTTTCGTGTTCCAAGTTTGTCCGTGAAAATACCTCCAAACAGAACAAGAACAACAGCCGCAATATGATAAAAGGAAAAAAAGGCTCCAAACGTCGCCTCCGAAATGGAAAGCTCTGCCAACATAGTTTTTGCGGTTCCGGCTACAATATCGTAAGCGAAATAACTGCCAAAACTGAGAGCGGCCACAAAAATGAGCAGAGTGAAGCGGTAGATTTTTTTTGAGGGATGAAAAGGCCCGATTTCC
>CAZLLG010000168.1:0-8426 GCA_964560275.1 uncultured Eubacteriales bacterium
AATTTGTGATTTATATTTTGCATTCATTAAGCTAATATGAGGCTTATATATATCCCTTTATCCAATAGAAAATGATTGCTAAATATTCATGCGCAATCGCTTTTATATGTTTCCATTTAACCTGTTTTTCTTCTCCATAAAACCCACTCAGCGGAACAGGGGTTAACGTCACATCAATATCAGGAGCAATTTTGTCATAAACCATTTTGACCCGGCGCATATGATAAGGAGAACTCACCACCAAGGCCGAGTCCCAACCGAATTTCTTCATAGTGTCCATTGTAAATTGAACATTCTGATAAGTACTCCCGGCGCTTTTTTCAAGAATGATGTCTTCAGCGGGTATACTTAAATAGACAGCCAGGGCTTTCATGACCTCTGCTTCTTCCATGACATAGACATAACCCGAAGAAAAAATCATTTTATTGGCGAACTCTTTTTTATATAAATTTACTGATTGAACCACTCTTTCTCTATGACCTTGGCCGGCCTTCCCTGACTCTCCGACTCCTCCGGCAAAGGTCACAATGACATCTGCCGGCTTCGGTATTTGTGATAATTTCAAAGGGCTGGCCACAAGCCATAAGAGCGGCGTGTGAAAAGATAAAAGATAAACAACGAGGCAAAAAATACCTGTTATGACCAACCTTCTACGTGTTTTTCTGTATAACTTCCGTAAGTTCTCCTTCCATTTGAGGTCCTTATCGTGTTTTCTTTTTTCAATTCCTTCTTCGATTAGCCTGCTCATTTGCTCGATTCTTTTTTGCCAAGTATTTTCATTGGCGACTTGGATTCTTCTTTTTGTGGTTTGGTCATTTTTCTCCGAACTAACAGCTTTTTCAAGACAATCTGCAAATCCTTGAGCCCCTTTACCGATTAGCCCAATGTCGCCGTATTTTTCATTAAACGCCTTAATTTCCGGCAGTTTAGTAGAAACAACAGGTTTTCCTAGTGCCAAATATTCATTGAGTTTAGTTGGATAGACATTCTTTGTGTATTCAGTGAGAAGATAGGGAATAATACCTACGGTGAATCTATCTACATAATATGGTAATAATTCATGAGACTTAGGCCCAAGAAAGTGAATATTTTCTATCTCTTTTAAGATTGATATATCTGTCTGGATAGGGCCCACAAAGACAAAGGAATAATCCGAATGTTCTTCAGCTGATGCTTTGATCAAAGCTTGATCGATCCATCTATGTACTCCTCCTATATAGCCGATTATTGGGTTCTCAATATCCTCGAGATCCTCCAGGATCTTTGGTTGTTTTTCCAATCTTTGTTTCTCAAAAATCTCTATGTTCACACCAAACGGAAAAGAATGGACTCCTTGGTTATACGGAGAGCAGTGTTCGTGTAATTCCTTAGAGGTGACAAATACCAGATCGGCTTGATTTATCACTTTCTTTTCTGTAACACTTACTTTACGTGCTGAGGAGGAACTCACAGAAAAATTGTCGATACAGTAATAGACAACAATTTTTTTTGTGAGGTTATTAATCAAATCCAGAGAAAGACCTGTAGGCAGAAATGTCCAGACGATCGGATCGCTAAAATCCATAACCTTCATCCACCGATTCAAATAGAACAGAAGAATATGTTTGTTAATCCATCGTGCAATTCGAGAATATGGGAAGGGCAAAACAACAGGGGATAATACATAGAGATCCTCTTGTTCTTTTCTTATGCCGCGAACTCCTTTAGCCCAATTGATCAATCGTTTCTTCAGCCTTGGGAGATCGCGGAAACTGGGTGCCCGTACTCCAGTGTTTTCGATAAAGAGAACTCTATTGCCTTTACGAGCATAAGTAGACATAATCTCCTGATGTCCCTGCCAGATGAAGTCCCAATCGATCGATGAAATACAGATAATATTTTGAGAGCTTAGCATAATTGAGCGTTATCTCCTTTAGATTTATGTGAATATCTTATGGAAAAATCTTTTTGCTCTTCTAGCTGAATTCATAAATAGCGTATTCGACCTGAGCGCATTTCTTGTTAGGCCAATTGACCTGTTGATAAAGGTTTTGCGGCAAATCTCGAGGCGTTTCAACGACACCAGCTTTGTACACCATTGCTGCTTGTAAAACACTTCTCCTCCATAGTACATATCGAAAAAAGGATCACCTTTATGGATCGCTTCTTGTATCAATGCATCGATTAAAAGGTGCCCAGGTCGTAACTGGGAATAATGGGGATTAAAGGCTGTCAATATCCATTTAAAACCCTTTCCGAATCTATAACCAAAACTTATTCCTAAAGTAGCATCTTTTGCTGTCAGTTTGTGTGCATCGAGTCTATTTTTTTGGTCAAAAAGTATTAAAAGTTCTTCATAGAAATTGGAACGGTTTTTGTCCTCGAACGCACTGAAGTTTTTTCTTTTCCGGAATGCTTTTATGGATAAGTCTCTATATGTTTTGAATAAACTTCTGACATTTGAAGCTCCACTGACTCTTTGAAGTTTTAGTTCTCCATTTTCATTAATTTCTTTTTTGCTTTTTCTCAGGTATCTTCGTAATCGTGTACTAAGATTTTCTAAAATCACTCCATAACCTTTAGTCAAATCGATTATTCCATTGAATCCAGCATCAAAAAGATAATAAATATATAAACCTGAAAATAGAGATTTTGTCTCTTTCAGGTTCCTCATTGTTGGGTGAGTCGACAGGACTCTGTCCAGCACGAGAATATCCCAATCGTCTCTCTTTTCTAACGAAGACATCAAGCTATCGACAAAATTGAGCTTTTTGTTTATTGAAAAGAAATGGGTTACATTTGCATTGAGATCCCCTATATGGGTTATGATTTTTTGAAAAGTTTTTCTTTTTAAATAGAGAGGTATTCCAGCGATTATTTCCCCTCGATCATATACAGCGAATATTAATAATTTCTTGTTTTTAGAATAATATTTCCACCAGGTCTTAATAAAATCTGAGAGCAAAAAGGGATTATCTTCCCCAGAGGCAGCGACCGCTTCATCCCAATCAGGAGCGATATCCAGGAATTCATCTATTTTCTCTATCCAGATGTTTTCCATTTGTATAATTTCCCAAGCCAGTCATAGCTGCCGGATATTTTTTTTTCGAATTTGTGAAGAGTGTTGTCAAAAGATGTTATCTCAGTTCTTTTGAGAGCAAAAAGATCTGATTGACTGCCATTTGTGCCAGGAATGCTGGAACATGAGCAGGCATAATTATTTTTTTTAAGAACCTCAATCACTTTTTCGTTAAAGGATCCATGAGGGTAACTGAACATATTTATTTTGACACTGACGTTTCTTTCGATCACTTCTTTGGAGTCTACGATTTCTGTATTTAATTCTGTGTCGTTTAAACCTGAAAGTTCCTTGTGGGAAACGCCATGTGAACCGATGGAAACACCTGCGCCGCTAAGCTCGTTAATCTTATCCCAAGTGAGTGTAGGCCAGTCCTGCCAGTAGAGATTTCCTTGTATTTTTCTTTCCACAAAATTTAGGTTTACAAAAAGAGTGGCCGAAAATCCGAATTCTTTGAGTATTGGCAGAGCCTTTGTCAGGATACTCCTATATCCATCATCAAAGGTAATCACGATAGAATTATCCGTTATTGATTGATTGTTAATGATCCTCTTTATGAGATCAGAAAGGTCTATAACTCGGACATCATTGTCTTTTAGATATTGCATATGCATACGGAAAATATCAGGAGGGACTGCCAGACCCATTTTGTCAATTTTAGGATCTGATGTTTCGATGGAATGATACAAAAGGATACGACTTTTTTTTTTCAGAGAGAACTCTGATCGAGAGTGCTTCCGGTAGAAAAAAACCAAGTCAGAGATTCTGTCTTTAAGAATTGTCTTGAGAGCCATTTGTATTATCTAAACGATTCGATTCTTTCAAATAATTTGAACTTTGTTCTTGCTGTGTGGAAGATTTTCAGCAGCTTCCACTCCAGTGGTATATTGAGGAAGTTTTTTCGTATTCGCCAACTCGCCATTCTGTGTAATACCCTATACGGAAATCCCTTTATTTTTTGTTCAAATTTATTATTTAAGGATTCTGACGGATAGGCCAATGGGTAAAGAAACTTAGCATACATGTTTACCCTATCGAAGTATTTTTTACTCAGCCATGGTGTGTTGACAGACAGAACACTCCATTCGATCCAGTCTTCCAGTTTATTGGGTATTTTAAATCCATGTCTTATGGATAAATCGAGAAGAGGAATGCCAGGATAGGGAGTGAATACCAAAGGAGTAAACTGATGATCTGGATACATCGATTTGACTCTTTTAATCAATTTAAGACTCTGGTCAAGATCTTTTTCTGGGTTTTCCGGGAAACCAACGACTATAAAAAAATCAGTAACAATATCATACTTAGCTAATTTTTCTGCTGCCTGATAAGTGTCCTCCAGTTTTATTTTTTTTTCGATAAGATCAAGAATTTCTTGATCACCGGATTCTGCCCCAATGTATAACTTGGAGCAGCCGCTCTTCTTAAGAAGAAGCATCAAATCATCGGGAATTCGATTTAATTGATCGATTCTGACATCTGTTGCCCAATTAATCTTTAAATTATTTTTAATTAAACCCTGACACAGATTTTTTACTCTTTCTAAATCTACAAAGAAATTATCTTCGGCAAAAGTAACGCTATCTATTTCGTAATCTTTAACCAGTGTTCTTAACTGCTCGAGTAATGTGTCGGAATTTAGTCCGCTCCACCGTTGGAAAAATACAGTTGGAGTGCAGCAGAAACCACATCGATAGGGACAGCCCTGGGAAGAATTCCAAAATATGGATCTCTCTCCCAGCGGGCTTTTAAAGATATATCGTTCTATGTCTATGAGATCGAATCTAAGAGGTTGGAAAGAATTTACATCTTGGAATTCCCTTGGCCTGTTTGATACGATACTCCCGTTTTTTTTGTAAGAAATACCCTCAATTGGCTCCAGTTCGTTATCGTTTTTGAGTGCTTCCACCAGCTCAAGCATCGTTCTTTCGCCCTGACCCCGGACGACAATATCAATATTCCTGTTTTCCAATGTCTCCTCAGGAAGAAGAGAAGGATGCCAACCTCCCCAAACTACAGGAATATCCTCTTTCATTCTTTTTACAAACGAGGATGCCTTAAGGCCTCCATGTATCTGGTATCCGGTCATAACGCTCACACCAAGGCATATAGCCCTATCTAAAGAGTTCCTCAGGCAATCCTCATAATTCTCTTCAAATCTTTCATCGATAGCTATCACGTCATAGCCGGAGCTCTCTAGTACAGAGCCGATTTTTAGAAGAGCAGTAGGAGTGTTCCTGTTTACATTATCCTTTTCAGTCTTTGGGTAAAATAAAATTATTGAATTTTTCATCTATCCCATTCAGCTATGGACAAACGCAAAAAACTGCTGAATTGTTTTTAATAAATATTTTAATGCTTTTTTTGTTTTTGTTTCTCTAGCAAAATTTTTGGCCAAAATAAAATAAGCTCTGGAGATTCTTAGATTGATAAGAAAAAAATCCAGAGTCTTTTTCTTTTTATAGTCTCTAAAATTATCTTTGAGAACTTCAATTTGATTGATATAGTGTTTTTCAAAATTTGCGCTTGCGTTCGTTTCATGAAAAAGAAATTCACCTAAAACCTCGGGAAGGAAATAAAATTTATGTCTTTTTGAAAGCCTAAGCCACAGATCGTGATCTTCAGCCATAAAAAATTTTATATCTTCTCTGAATAGAAGACCCTCCTCTAGCAACACATCCCTTTTAACAACTGTTGCAGAAGGTGAGAGACAGTTACCTCGGAATAATAACCTTCGAAACATTTGAGGAACCCAAGGCCCATAGGATTGTACTCTGATAAGTTTGCCTGAAGCGTCTTTAATTGCTTCATTGTGACAAACCAAATCAACCTCCGGGTATTTCTTGAAAATTTCATAACACCGAAGTAATTTTTCGGGGCGCCAAATATCGTCACCATCCAGAAACGCGATATAGTTGCCTTTTGCTATCTTAATGCCATTGTTTCGTGAAACTGCAGGGAGACCGCTCGGCTTCTGGCGGATATAGTTCATTCTCTCATCCTTAGGCTTTGACACTTCTTCTTCGGTATTATCGGGAGAACCATCGTCAATGATGATCAGCTCATAATCCTTAAAGGTCTGCGCCAGAACGGACTCTATTGTCGCTCGGATATATTTTCCGTGTTTATAGGTTGTAATGACTACACTGATTTCCATTTAAGGCGGATCCTTGCGAAGGTCAAAATATTTGTGCTTTAAAAAGAGAGAGGCCCTCCCTGAAACTATAAGGTGCTACATCTAACTCTGTTTCGATTTTTGTTGTTCTGTAGGATGTGTTCTTGGGGCGAGGCGCGATGTCTGGGAAAAAATTGCTTGAAACAGGATTAGTGAGATTCGGATCCAGAGAAAAGACCTTTGCCATCTTGACTATGGCTTCATAACGACTCAAGATATCTCTTCCTGCTATATGATAGGTTCCAATAGCATCTTTATTGACAAGCTTCCAGATAATATCTGCGCATTGATTGGAAAAGAGAGGATTTTCGTAGATATCGTTCACAATGTTAATTTTTTCTTTGTTTCTTAATTTCTCTAGGGCCCAAACGAAAAAACTCTTTCTCTCGTTTGGATTATTCAAGCCATATAAAAGGATTGGTCTTATAATCAAATAGTTTTTTAGTTTTTTTCTTATCAGCAATTCACATTTGAGCTTTGTTTTTCCATAGGAGTTAATGGGATTTGGTTCGTCTTCTTCGCCATAGGGAGCGTTTTCCCCATCGAATACCGCGTTTGTTGAGATGAATATCAGTTTGGCTTTTTTCCTGCAGGCAAGTTCAATAATGTTCTTAGTGCCTATAACATTCGAAGTGAAGCATTTTTCAGGTTCTCTTTCGCATATGTCTGTATTTGCAACGCCTGCTGTATGGATAACACAATCGATTTTTACATCCTTAAATAGCTTAAGAAGCTTATCCATGTCGGTGGTATCACAAATAGAGTAGTCAATGAACTCGTCATCAGGCATGTTATAATTCCCAATATATATTCCTTTTACGTTTTTTCTGTAACTATTTTCTTCCACGAGTGCTGTGCCTAAAAGTCCTGTAATGCCTGTAATCAGAGTGCACATATTATTTACCCTGCAATGGCGGCCTATTTAATATTTCTATATGTTGGTATCAATGGATCATTGGACATCATTATTTCAACATTCTTTAAATCCTCAGGTGTATCGACGGTATCGGTTTTATAATCGGTGAGAACCATTTTTACTTTGTGCCCATGTTCAAGATACCTTATATCATCTATGGATTCAGCACTCTCTAATGGTGTCATCTCTATTGAATTCATTTTTAAAAAAAATTCTCTTCGTAAAGCTGTGATGGCAACATGTCTGTACATGGGAATAATATCAGAGGTTTTTTTCCGAGATGGGATGGGTTCCCGCGAAAAATATAGTGCAAAATTATTTAGGTCAACGACAACTTTTATTTTGTTTGGGTTATCATGGTCTTCAACTTTTTGTATCTTATCCATCATCGTTCCACACAGAATTGATTCGTCCGCTATTAATGATTTGGCAAGATCGTCGATCATTTTAGGGAATACCATCGGCTGATCGCCTTGAATGTTGACAATAATAACATAGTTTTCATTATTCTGAACCTCTATCTTGAGCAGTGCCTCTAACACTCTATCGTTACACATCTTGTGAGCACTGGATGTCATGATAGGTTTTCCCCCGATTGATTTTATATAATCAAAGATCTCCTGATCAGGGGTGGCGATATACAAGTCATCCAACCTGTCACACAAATGCGATCGATAATAAACATGGCCTATCATTGGAATTCCATGAATCCTAGCCATTGGTTTTCCTGGAAACCTAGATGACTTCATTCTTGCTGGTATTATTCCTATAATCTTGCTCATTCAATTCGCCTCTTTTAATCTTGTTCTGATTTCGTCCAAGGTATTTATACAGGCATTCCCCAAGAATATAAAATCTAAGCCAAGGGCGATAAATCTATAACCCATCCTGATCTTATCCAATGCCAAATCTGTATCTGGCTGCACGACATGTATCCCAGCAACTTTTCTGTAGTCTTTTGCAGCCTCTAAAACCTGTTTTTCCGCATCCAACACTTTAGCATGATTTAAATCACCGGCTTCGCCCAAAGAAGCCGACAGATCATAAGGTCCAATAATGTAGCCATCGATATCTTGTATGGAAAATATATCCTCAATATTATTGACCGCATCTATATGTTCAATCTGGACGAATATTATCGAATATTTATTTATCCAAGACTTATATTCATCAAAAGTTTTTCCATATCCCTGGGCTCTGGCAAGGCCGACACTCCTTGTGCCAAGTGGAGGGTATTTGACGGCCTTAACCGCCTTTAATGCCTCTTCTTTTGTTTT
>CAZLLG010000169.1:0-8317 GCA_964560275.1 uncultured Eubacteriales bacterium
CACAGAGATTTTTCCTGCGGGCGAAAAACCTATCCCTGGGGTTTCAGGAAAAATCCTTTGCAAAGAAATCCAGGAATTTGGACATAAACATATCCATTTTGAAGCAGAAATGAAGAATATTCCATCCCTGGTCAAAGAATTGGCTAAACCTAAAGATCTGATTCTCATAATGGGAGCCGGAAGTATTAACTCCATCATACCAGAGATTATCGACGAATTGGGAGAGACTCACAAATTATGACCACCTCAAAAAGACCGTCTGGCTATGAAAAACTAAACTTCCGTTCTGCGGGATCTTTGCATTACAGACGAAAAGAAGGCCATATACACACTAAAAAATTGCACAGAAAAATAAAACTGCGGTTCAGACACATTTTTTTGAGTTTTGTTTTCCTTGCAGGTTTCTTTGTTGTACTGCAGCAGGTTTTCCTTTTTGCAATCTCCTGGGATAAATTGGAAATTAAAAATGTCTACATATCCTGTGAAAATCAGGCCATCAAAAACGATGTTCAAGAGATAATTGAAGATTATACTTTCGGAAATATTCTTCTTTACGAAAGCATATATCTAAAGCAAATCTTAGAGTCCTTCACAAGAGTAAAAAGCGTAACAATCAGAAAAATATTTCCTCTATCCCTGAATATTTCAATCGAAGAAAGAAAACCTTTTGCCGTTCTCAGGAAAAAGGCTCTGTTTGTGATTGACACTGAAGGCATAATTGTCAGCCAATTAGAAACACACAACATCCCACTTCCTTTGCTCATTGATGAAGACAATTTTAAGGATTATTACAGAGAAAAAATAGAACTGGCCAGACAATGCCTGGAAAAAATGACTCCCGAAGAGATCCAAGACATCGAGATTTTGGACCTTTCAGAAAATTTGAACGTCAAAGTAAAAACAAGAGATTCCTTCACATGGCTGGTTCTGGGAAATTGTAGTTTTGGCGAAAGATTCAGAAGATTTCTAGCCGAAAAAGCCACTCTGGAAAGATACGGAGATTTAGAGTATGTGGACCTTCGATTTCAAGATCGTTTCTTCATCAAACCTCTTAGGGATTATTCGATAAAAGATACGGTCACCCCTGCCAAGGAGGCAAACTGATGCAAAAAAATAATTACATCGTCGGTTTCGACATCGGAACAAAAAAAACGACTGCTATCATTGGTGAAATTACTGATGAAAAGAAAATCGAAATCATTGGGATTGGATCTGCGGATTCAAGAGGGCTGAGAAAAGGAGTCGTCGTTAACCTAGATGCCACTATTGATGCCATCAAGAAAGCGCAGGAAGAAGCAGAGCTGATGGCAGGAGTGGCTATTGATTCCGCATTCATCGGACTTTCCGGCGCCCATATTAAAAGCTTTAACAGCCGTGGGGTTATTGCCGTCTCTGGAAGAAATAAGGAAATCAGCGGTGAAGACATCACTCGGGTCATCGAACAATCCAAAGCCGTCTCCATACCTCCAGATCGGGAAATTATTCACATCATACCTCAGGAATTCGTCGTGGATGAACAAGACGGAATTAAAGATCCACTCGGTATGAGCGGGATCAAACTCGAAGTGAATGTTCACATAATCACTGCTGGCACTACATCTGTTCAGAATTTAAAGACCTGCCTCACTCGCTCTGGTATCGAGATCGAGCAGATCGTCCTCAACCAAATTGCCACAAGTTTTTCCGTCCTCACGCATGATGAAATGGAACTGGGAGTGGGCTTGATCGATCTCGGCGGAGGAACGACTGAAATTGCCATATTTGAGAGAGGGAGCCTTTGGTACACCTCGGTCATCCCTATAGGGGGAGACAATTTTACCAACGATATTGCCGTAGGGCTGCGCACACCCATCCCAGATGCCGAAAAAATTAAAAAGAAATTTGGTTGTGTTTCCAGCCCGCTTTCGGATGAAGAAGAAACCCTTGAAGTTCCCCCAGTCGGGCGAGGGAAAAAGCCGAGAATTCTTTCCCGTCAACTGCTCGCCGACATCATCCAACCAAGAGCCGAAGAAATTTTCCGTCTCATCGATAATGAAACAAAAAGGATGGGCTACGAAAAATCGTTAAATTCCGGTGTTGTGGTTACAGGGGGGACAGCTCTATTGGAAGGTCTGGAGGAAGTGGCAGAGGAAATATTTGACTTGCCTGTCAGACGGGGAGATCCCACAGGAGTCGGCGGATTAATGGACAGGGTCAGTACTCCTGATTTCGCCACCGCTGTGGGACTTATCCTATATGGATATAACCAATGGAAAGAAAAAGGCATATCCAAAGATAGAAAGAGAGGATTCTGGATCAAAATGAAAGAATGGCTCCGGGAAGCATAGGAGGAAAATATGAATGAACAATTAAAAGGGAAACTGAAATTTCATCTTGTTGAAGAAAAATCAAGCGCAAAGATTAAGGTGATCGGCATCGGAGGTGGTGGTGGAAACGCCGTGAACCGGATGATAGAAGCTGGGATAGAAGGTGTTGATTTTATCGCTATCAACACGGATCTCCAGGCCCTTGAAACCAACTTAGCCCAAACAAAGTATCAAATCGGAAAACAACTCACCAAGGGATTGGGTTCAGGCGGCAGCCCGACAACAGGAAAAGAAGCGGCCGTTGAAGATATCGAACAACTGCGCAACCTGATCGATGGGGCCGACATGGTCTTTCTCACTTCAGGCCTTGGAGGTGGAACAGGGACAGGGGCCACTCCAATTCTGGCAAAACTGGCTTCTGAAATGGACATTCTCGCCATCGCGATAGTCACACTGCCATTTTGTTTCGAAGGCAGAGTCAGATCAAAGCAGGCTGAAGAGGGACTGTCTGATCTCAAAAACGGAGTTGGCACGGTTATATCGATCCCAAATGAACGACTTCTGGAAACGGTCAATTTAAACACCTCTATCCAGGATGCATTCAAGTTGGCTGATGATATTCTTCGTCAAGCCGTGCAAGGAATCTCAGATCTCATCACTAGACCTGGATTGATCAATCTGGATTTTGCAGATGTGAAATCCATCATGACGGGAATGGGGATGGCTTTTCTTGGTACGGGTATGGCCGCTGGTGAAAACAGAGCGATCGAGGGCGCACAGAGAGCCATTTCAAGTCCGCTTCTTGTCGACAACTCAATCGAAGGCGCACATGGAGTCCTCATCAACATCACCGGAGGAACAGATGTTACCCTCCATGAAGTCTCCAAGGCATCGGACCTTATCTATAATCTCGTTCATCCTGATGCCAATATCATCTTCGGAACAGTGATCGATGAGACAATGAAGGATACCGTCAAAGTGACGGTGATCGCTACTGGATTCGAACCACAAAATGAAAAAGACGCTGTTCAGATCGATGAACTGCCCCCGATCCGAAAACCAACGCCCCCTTCCGTTCAAGTACCCCAGGAAACACCCCCCTATCTTTTCGAATCTAAAGGTAACGATTCCCTCTGGCAAAGACCGGCTTGGGAAAAACAATGGGATCCCTATGAAACGCCTTCTTTCATCCGGAGAAACAAGAAGTCTTCAGTAAGAAAAATTGCCCATGAAGTCAGCTGATCTGGTCGTTTCAAACTGCAATCAGCTTCTCACCTGTAGAGGGCCAATTCCAAAACGAAAAGAAGCTCTCCAGGAGATAGGCTGTATCGAGAATGCATTTATTGCATCTTACGATGGAAAAATTATTTTTATCGGCACTGAAAAAGAATATCACAAAGAGGTGTCTCTCGATAAGAATGGCGTTCAGATCGATGGGACAGGCAAAATTGGGCTGCCGGGTTTTATCGATTCTCACACCCATCTGCCTTTTGCAGGAAGTCGAGAGGGCGAATTCCTCCTTCGTCTGAAGGGCTTCACATACCTGCAGCTGGCAGCCAAGGGTCTTGGCATTCAAACTACCGTCAAGGCCACACGAGAGGCCTCCCATCAAGAACTCCTCTCTCTTTGTCTTTCAAGATTGGACAGCATGCTTCTCCATGGGACCACAACCGCCGAGGCCAAAAGTGGATACGGACTCAATACAAAGGATGAACTCAAACAGCTTAAAGTCATTAAAGAGTCCGACCAGAAACACCCTATTGATCTTGTTCCCACCTTCTTGGGAGCTCACGAAATCCCTCTGGAATACAAAGCAAAAAAGAATGAATATATCGCTTTAATCATCCAAGAGATGCTCCCGGAAGTTAAACGTCTTAACCTGGCAGAGTTTTTCGATATATTCTGTGAGGAAGGAGTTTATTCATTAGAGGACACCCGTAGATTGGTCAATGCTGCTTTGCAGTCGGGACTGAAAATCAAAATCCATACTGACGAATTCTCTGCCCTGGGGGGAGCCGAATTTGCAGCGGAGGTGAATGCCGTTTCTGCCGAACATCTCATTGCCATCACTCAAGAAGGCATTGCCGCTCTCTCAGAAAGCTCAACGGCCGCCATCCTTCTTCCAGGGGTTTCATTTTTTCTCATGCTGGACAAAACAGCTCCTGCCCGACAACTCATCGATTGCGGAGCTGTTGTGGCTCTGGCCACCGATTTTAATCCCGGAAGTTCCATGACAGAATCCATGTTTTATATTCTCCAGCTAGCGGTGTTCACATTAAATATGGGAATTGAAGAGGCTATCAATGCCACAACAGCAAACGCAGCCTATGCCATTTCCAGACAAAATAGTCTGGGAAGCCTGGAACTGGGAAAAAAAATGGACCTTTTAATCTGTGATGTCCCCAATTATGCCTATTTAGGCTATCATTTAGGGATAAATCCTATCACTCATGTGATAAAAAACGGAAAGTTAGTAGTGAAAGAAGGTCAGAGGATTATAGACTCATAATCCGGAGTTCCACTCCTAAAATCAGGCAATTATTCCGCTAAATCAAAATATCCGGTTAAATCCTTTGTATTCAATCCTAAATTCAAGGCCGTGCGTGCGACTTCCTGGGTCACTCTACGATGCACTTTCAACTCCAATGGACTGGGGACCAATTCTCCCGGGGCAGCCGTTTCGGCGATAGCTTTTGCCGCGGCAACAAACATCTCAACAGTCAATTGTGAAACGCCTGCATCCACAGCTCCACGAAATATTCCAGGGAAACCTAGTATATTGTTTACAGATTTTCCGTCCGCTGCAAAGGCTGCTCCCTGAGCTAGGGCATCCTTCGGTTCAATTTCAGGGTGGGGATTGGAGAGGGCAAAAACAATCTGTCCTTTCCTCACCAATTCAGGTTTGATCAATCCAGGGACTCCCGTAGTGGCAATCACCACATCACAGGTGGACATGATCTCTTCAAGAGTGGATGAAGATCCTCCAGAATCTTCCAGCCGTTTTTTTGCATCATCTGAGAGATCCGCTCCTTGGATGGAGGTGTCCAAAAAAAACATCAACATACGCGAGACGGCAAGCCCGGCAGCGCCTAATCCAATCTGCCCAATACGACAATTCTGGAGGTCAACCTCAGCCATTTTGGCTGCATTCATCAGAGCGGCCGTTACAACAACAGCTGTTCCATGCTGATCATCATGCATCACGGGAATATTTAACTTTTCTTTTAATCTTGCCTCAATTTCGAAACAACGAGGAGCCGAAATGTCTTCCAATTGGATAGCACTAAACGTGGGAGCGATGTGTGTGACGGCTTCAACAATAGTATCGGGATCTTTTGTATCCAAGAGAATGGGCATTCCAGATAAGCCGACAAATGTTTCCATGAGCGATGCTTTCCCTTCCATTACCGGCATCGATGCTTCAGGCCCGATATCTCCCAGCCCGAGTACGGCAGAACCATCCGTCACAATAGCTACAAAATGGGCAATGGAGGTAAACCTTTGGGCCAAGGAAGGATCTTTCTGAATTTTTAAGCACACCTCCGCAACGCCTGGAGTATATACACGCCTGAGCTGTCCAAGGGTGTTGATTTTATACCGGCTGCTGATGGCAATTTTTCCACCCTGATGCATTTCCAGGACTTCGTCCCTCACTTCAAGGAGTTCCGCATCTGCAGACTGGTGGACCACGTTGATCAGTCTTTCCATATGGGGCTGGTCATCGGCAAACACCACAAGATCTCGTACCACTGAAGTGCTGCCCATTTTTACCGTTTTTATTTCTCCCAGAAATCCTTTTTCATCACCTATGGCTGCTAGAAGATAACCGAGAATCCCAGGTTTTTGTTTTAAGCGGCACCGGAATGTGCGCATAAGTTTATTTTCCCACCACATCTTTGTGCTCCTTCCTTATGAATTCCTGCTCTTTAAATGATTATTCATAGCATTATTTTAAAGAAAATACCATGAAATAAGATCTATGCAGAATAGGGCTGAGGATTCTTTTCACAAGCGTTAATCAAGGGAGATGAATGATAATGTGGATACCGTTCTTCGAAAACCGTGATCAAAGCTCTTCTTCTAGGCTGTGGTGATAAAGTTTTTAAGGTGCTCTACGAGCTGTTCTTCCGGCTTAAAACCTACAATCCTGTCCACCTCTTTTCCACCCTTAAAAACCAGCAGAGAAGGGATGGCCATAATGTTGTATTCTCCAGCTGTTTTCTGGTTCTCGTCTGTATTGAGCTTAACAAATCTCATTTGGCCATCGAGTTTTTCAGCAACGGCTTCTAAGACAGGAGCGACCATCCGGCAGGGACCGCACCAGGGCGCCCAAAAATCAACGACCACAGGAACTTCAGATTCCAGGACATCGGATTTAAAAGCATTTTCTGATGTTTTCATAATTTTTTCCATTCTAGACCTCTTTTTTAAATAGTTTGAAAGTTTGAACAACAGCTTTATCCGCAATTCTGTAGCATATTTTGTTCCTTTCTCGTCTGGCATCAATAATTCCAGCTTCCTTGAGAATTTTAAGATGCTGCGATGCATTCGGTTGGGATACAGAAAGACCTTTCTGGATTTCTCCCACGCAGCACTCCTTTTTCATCAAATCCTCCAGAAGCTTAATTCTTACAGGATGACCAAGAACCCGGAATTTTTTTGCTAATCTTTCATGCGATTGATTGACAGCTATCATTGTCCACCTCGGCGTATATAAATATTCTTATATAACAAATACATTATATGCATTTATTCTTATATGTCAAGTCTTTTATATATAAAGTAATTTTCTTCAATTTCGTTCGCTCAATAAACTGAAATGCCTTCGCTAGAATTGAGGTTTTAACCATAAGGATGGTAGGGTGAAAAAATTGAATCAATAATTTAGGAGTGACTTCTACTCTTATTTCTTCTTTACTAGCAGGTCTTTTACATGTTCCAGCGGTAGGAAATTTTTATCAAAAAGATATTATCTCCAGGAGCAGTAAATAGATCGCCAATGTCACGCCTTAAATTTAATTCTCCCGGATTTGCGTAGTCAGCCCGACTCTGGGTCCAGACAAAATAGATAATCGAACCGGGAAGATATTCCCAGCGGAAGACTAAAGTCCAGCGGAGAGATTTCATGTTGAAATTTGGATTATAGAATGCGAATTCTTCCGAAGGTCCAGCACCATCAGGATCTACGGTATACACATTATCTTCATAGCTAAGGGATGATGGTCCTTCACCATAAATGTTGTAATCATACGTTTTTGGAGCAGCTAACTCTTTAAATCTATTATACTTTCCCACAGCAATAAAGGGTTGGAGATAGAGCTGCAAGCTAAGCCGTGGAGTAAAAATCCAATTTAACCTTATAGAACTGGATAAAACTCTCTGGTGAATCCTCCCAAATACATAACGGGATCCATAAGTATCGGTCATTAAAGGATCATCCACACGCCTTATGTACTGTATCTCGGATATTCGTTCAGAATATCCTGGTCCAATTGAGAAACTTAGGTTGCTCCCTGGTTTCCACCTAGCCGAACCACCAACACTCCACGAATGGCCGTCTCTAGGTCTTTTATATAAGTTGTTGTAAACGGAGAATACTATCGCCTTCCGGCTGTCCGTACTTATATTCGCATCGATCTGATAACCGCTAGGTATGAGTGCAAGCGGACCTCCTCTTGTCAAATCAGGATCTATGGTGTTGGGATTATAGGCAAGCATAGTGCTAAAATTCCAGTAGTTTAAAAATTGCCCTTGGGCTGAAGCGAGATATCCTTCCCAGGACCTCACTCCTCCGAAATTATAATTAAGGAAAGGCCCTCCAAACACAACCACGTTGCGAAACACTTTCCCAGGATGAGGCCACTGATAGGCCAGGATTAGGTGGCTATTGATTTGATCGGAACTTCCGGATTGAAAACCGATATCATTGGGATTATAACCTGGTGACTTTATCCCAAGTGATCAGCGACAATTATTTTTACGGGTCAACGACAATTAAAATTGAGGTTTTT